>JAILMY010000102.1 GCA_024692165.1 Butyrivibrio sp.
CCTTAAGATTTCTTGTAACAAGTGACTTAACATGCTTCATAATATTGCCTCCTACTAGACTCGATAATACAGTGTCAAGTTCAAAAACTCATATTTCGAGTTATTCGTAGGAAAGTATACCATACTTTCAGAATTTATTAAAGAGATTTTTAACAGTTCATCACTAATATACATTTATTATTATTTAGCAGCAGCAAAGCCCTTCTCAAGATCAGCAATGATATCATCAATGTGCTCTGTACCGATTGAAAGTCTGATGGTGCTCTGTGTGATTCCCTGATCAGCCAGTTCCTCATCATTGAGCTGTGAGTGAGTTGTAGTTGCAGGATGAATTACAAGGCTCTTTACATCTGCTACGTTTGCAAGCAGTGAGAAAATCTCAAGATTGTCAATGAACTTCCAAGCTGCTTCTTTTCCGCCCTTGATCTCAAAAGTGAAAATAGATGCTCCGCCGCCCCGGAAGTACTTCTCATAAAGAGCGTGGTCAGGATGGTCCTTAAGTGAAGGATGGTTAACCTTCTCAACCTGTGGATGAGCAGCCAGGAACTCTACAACCTTCTTGGTATTCTCTGCATGTCTGTCAAGACGAAGTGATAATGTCTCAGTCCCCTGAAGAAGAAGGAATGCATTGAATGGAGAAATTGTTGCTCCTGTATCTCTAAGGAGAATAGCTCTGATATATGTAACAAATGCAGCAGGTCCTACTGCGTCGTAGAAAGATACGCCGTGGTAGCTTGGGTTAGGAGCTGCGATCTGCGGATAGTTGCCGCTCTCTTTCCAGTTAAACTTACCGGACTCAACGATGATTCCGCCAAGGGTTGTGCCGTGGCCACCGATGAACTTTGTTGCTGAATGAACTACGATGTCAGCACCGTGCTCGATAGGTCTGATGAGATATGGTGTTCCGAAAGTATTGTCAATAACCAATGGAAGTCCATGCTTGTGTGCAATCTCTGCGATAGTATCAATATCAGGAATATCACTGTTAGGATTTCCAAGGGTCTCAAGATAGATGGCTCTTGTGTTATCCTTGATAGCACCCTCAACCTCTGCAAGGTTATGAGCATCTACAAATGTAGTTGTAATGCCATACTGTGGAAGTGTGTGTGCTAAAAGATTGTAGCTTCCGCCGTAGATGGTCTTCTGGGCTACGATGTGTCCACCGTTTGCTGCAAGAGCTTCAATTGTATATGTGATAGCTGCTGCTCCTGATGCTACAGCAAGAGCTGCGCTTCCGCCTTCAAGAGCTGCTATTCTCTTTTCGAAAACATCCTGTGTTGAGTTTGTAAGTCTTCCGTAGATATTACCTGCATCAGCAAGGCCGAATCTGTCAGCTGCATGCTGTGAGTTTCTAAATACATAAGATGTGGTCTGATAAATCGGAACCGCTCTTGAATCTGTAGCCGGATCCGGCTGCTCCTGTCCTACGTGTAACTGAAGTGTCTCAAATCTGTAATTGCTCATACCCTTTATCCTCCTGTGTTTTATTATCTCTTTGTTGAGATAATAATAACCAGTCGCTCCCTGTTTGTAAAAGCACTAAATCTTATAGTTTGTGATAAGCTTTACAAATATCCTTAAGACAGCAACGCTCACAGTCAGGGCGCCTTGCCACACACACAGCCCTTCCGTGGGTTACGAAGCGGTGGCAAAGACTGTTTCCCTCTTCAGGAGGTATGATCTGCCAAAGCTCTTTTTCCACTTTGGCAGGGTCCTTGATGTTATCCACAAGGCCTATGAGATTGCACAGCCTTATGCAGTGGGTGTCTGTGACAATGGCAGGCTTTCCGAACACATCCCCCAGGACGAGATTTGCACTTTTTCTTCCTACTCCCGGCAGCGCCAGAAGTTCCTCCATTGTATCAGGAACACCATCGTTATACTTTTCATGTATAACCTTCATACATGCCGAAATATCCCTGGCCTTGGAATTCCCAAGACCGCAGGGACGGACAATTTTCTCTATTTCAGAAACCTCAGCATTTGCCAAAGCTTCCACAGTTGGGAACTTCTCATATAACAGAGGAGTTATCATATCAACTCTCGCATCAGTACACTGTGCAGCAAGACGAACACTTACAAGAAGCTGCCAGGCCTTATCATAAGCCAGAGTGCACACGGCATCAGGGTATTCTTTTTTGAGTCTTTCTATTACTTCAAGAGCAAGTTTTTTCTTGGTCATATATGTGGTCTCCCAAAATGCAATAGTGAATAGTATTGTATTCATTGTAGCATAAAGGGCAAGTCACGGGGCAAGTCATGGGGACGGTTCTTTTGACTGGTTTTGGATTGCCAAGCAAGTCACGGGGACGGTTCTTTTGACTGGTTTTGGATTGCCAAAACCAGTCAAAAGAACCGTCCCCGTGACTTAAAAAAGAACCGTCCCCGTGACTTAAAAAGAACCGTCCCCGTGACTTACCCTTGGCTTAAGTTTTCAGTAAATTCATTCAGCAGTTCCTTTTGATAAGTTCCTGCATACTCCCCTTTAAGAAATCTATCCAAAGCCTCGTTATTTAGCTTCTTCCAGGATTCTTTTTCATGATTCACAAGAATCGGATAATATAACACATTGTTCTCGGAAGCGGCTTTCATGTCTCCTACTGCGTCACCGCACATCAGGACTTTGTTTTCGTTATACCCTTTTTTAAGGATCTCTCCTATACAGAAAGCTTTGCTGCCCATATCCTGGGTGCAGACAATATCTGTCATTTCAAGAAGTCCGAATCTCTCCCATTCCTGTCTCACAGCCTCAGGATTTGCACTGGATACAACAGCGATATCACAGCTTTCATGAATCTTCTCAAAGGCTTCCTTAACGCCCTCAAAAGGAACAATCTTATCTTTAGGAAGCTTTTCAATCTCTTCATTTACCCTTCTGCTCCAGCTAAGAGCTTTCTCAAATATCGGATTGACAGAAAGCATTTTTTCAATGGCAGCGTTACTAAGTTCCGGAGCATCCTTGACCCATGTCATAAGTGCATCAATGCCATCAATCCTAGTATACTTTTCATCAATTTCCAAAAGAGTCTGAGCCAGCGCCTTAAACCTGTTTATTCCGCGGGTCATGGTATAGAGATTGATCTCGTTCCATCTAAAAAGTATCTCATCCTTCCACTGATCCAGCTTCCATTCTTTTACCATGCATGGTCCAAAGCACCTGATATGTTTGATGTTCATTGTATCCATGGCACAGCCATCAGAGTCTATACAAACCACAAAGTCTTTTTTCTTTTTGAAATCATCAAATCCCATCACAGTCTTGTCTCCCAGCGTCCGCACCATACCAGTTCGTTAGCTTTGCCTTTAAACTCGCTCTTTCCGATGAGTTTAAGAACAAGCGCATGAATGTACTCTTTTGTGTCTCCATAAGCATTTACAAAGGTCTTCATCATCGGAAGATCATACAGATGATTGGTGTAGCTTAAAGAAACACAGGCTGTAGGGACCTCGTTTACAAACCATGGATTATCTCCGGAGTGAGATGCACCATAGGAAATGCGCACGTTGTTTTCCTTAGCATAGCCCTTCATATTGGTCACAAATAAAACCACATCCGTGTTCTTCTTGAATTCCTCACGGGATTCATGATTCATCACCTTGAACTTGTTGAGCTTACTGGCACCTTCCATCTCATACTCGTAGTAATCCTTGTAGGTTGTAACATTAAATCCGGCTTCCTCCAGTTCTTTTACAAGCAGATCTTTAGCCTTGTCGCTTCCGTCCAAAAGAGATACAGGCGCACTTTGAATAAAGAACAATCGGAGATTCTTCTTTTTGGCAGGATCGATAGGAAGGAGACCCTGCGTATCCTTTACCAGCGTGATGCTCTCATCTGCTGCCTTTGCCGCAAGCTCATGATTCTCATTACTGCCGACTTTCTTAAGCTCATCCTTTGAAGGGAACACGTAGTTATTAAGTCCAAGCATTGCCTTCATTCCAAGAATCCTGTGAAGAGCATCTGAAAGCCTCTCCTGAGTAACTATTCCCTTTGCGACTGCATCCTTTAAATACTGAATATCCTCGGCCGGATCATTAAAGAACAGGATCATATCGCAGCCTGCTGCCACAACTCCGGGAATATAGTCTTTCCTGGATGCAGCTGATGTAATGCCAACCATATGAGAAGCATCCGTTACAATTAGTCCGTTAAAACCAAGCTGGTCCCTGAGAAGATCCTGCAGCAGCTCAGGTGAAAGAGTTGCAGGCTTTATCTCGCTGTCCTTGATGCCGGGACGAAGCTTTTTTGAATAAGCTCTCTGGCAGATATGCCCCACCATAATGCTCGGAAGCCCTGCATCAATAAGTGTCTTATAAACATAGCCAAAGCTCTCATCCCATTCCTCAACAGAAAGGTCATTGCACCCCATTACCAGATGCTGATCCCTTTCTTCGGAGCCATCTCCCGGGAAGTGCTTGGCAGCGCAGGCAATGCCACGCTTTTTCATCTCATCCATATAGGCAAGTGATCTCTCTGCCACAAGCTTTGGGTCATCTCCAAAGGCTCTCGTATTTACTATCGTATTTCTCCAGTTGGAAACAATGTCGCAGACAGGGGCAAAGGTCCAGTTGCAGCCCACTGCTGCTGATTCTTCGGCACCAACTGCTGCCATGTCCCTTACTACCTGATCATCCTTTGCAGCGCCACAGGCAGCACCTGTAGCCACAAAAGTTCCCTCACCGACTGCACCATTTCCGCCGGCCTCGCAGTTAGCGGCTATGAGTACAGGAACTTTGCTGTTTTCCTGAAAGAATCTGTTCTGCTCATAGACTTCCTCAAGGCTTCCGCCCTGCCATCTAACACCGCCTATGTGATAGTCCTCCACAAGGGATCTCAAGCTCTTTTCATCTCTTTGAAGAGTGAGATTTATAAACAGCTGTCCTATTTTTTCCTCCAAAGTCATGCTGCCGATTGTATCCTCAACCCACTCTATCTGTTTATCATTTAAATAAAAAGGTTTTGTTCTAAGATCTACCATTTATTTTCCCTCGCTCTTGATTCTTGCTATGTCATCTGCAATCTCAGCCATTTTTTCCTTAGTAAGCGGATAGAAATGCATAGCTATTACATTACAGATAAATCCAATAAGCAGCATGCCATACATACAGATGATTCCAACCCATGCCAACCCTGTAGAATAAGGTGTCTCAGCTGTAGGAAGCTCTGATGATGAGCTTACTGCTGCGCACATAAGGCCTACAAGAAGTGGTGCCAGAGAAGAAATAAGCTTATCGATAAAACTGAATACTGTTCCGATAAGGCCCGGTACGTACTTACCGCTTCTGTACACCTCATAGTCGGTACAATCGGCTGTCATAGGATATACCATACTTCCTGTAATATTCTGGAATCCGGAAAAGATTACCATAAGTATTACAAACAAAAGAGAAAAAGCATTCCATCCGGCAAATGTTCCATCTCCGGGAAGTGAAAGAGATGTTGGATTGCCAAACACAAATAAAGCAATCAGTGCTACAAGTGAAATGATCGCACCATAGCTTGCATATACAAAGCCCTTTAACTGCCCGAATTTACGGGCAACAAAGCCAATTCCAAGAAGAAGCATCAATATTCCCGGAACAATAGTATAGGTTCCAACAAGTCCTGCTGCAGAAGCATTACCACAGATAATCGCATAGAGGATGATCGCAACTGTAGCATTTCCGTTCATCTGACGTCCAAGCTTATCTGTTGAAGCACTGATAACCAGCATCTGCATTGCTCTGTTATTCTTAAGTACATCCCAGTAGTCCTTGAAGCTGATCTTCTGAGTATCGGTATTTCCAAGACCATAAAACTCAGGCTTGTCTTTCCCTCTGATCGCGAGATAAACAATGATCGTACAAAGCAGTGAAAATGCAGCTCCGACTTTCCACATCTCCGCAAAATATCCCATGTCAAACTGATACATGTGCTTTCCAAGAAGATATGTGTATGAGTAAAGTGGTGCAACTGTGAAGAATACTGAATTTACAATTCCTGCATAGATTCCAAAAGTCGGTCTCTGCTTAGGATCATTTGTAAGACATGTCTGTGCTGATTTGGTTACAACACACTGGCAGGTATAGCCAACGATATAAACTGCATAGAATATTACAAACAAAGCGAACTGTGCAGCCTTTGGAAACTTAGGTGTTACAAGAAACATAAACGCTGACATTATCAGCATGATAACCTGACCGATTACAAGGAAAGGTCTGTTTTTACCAAACTTACCACTGGTTTTATCCAGGATAAGACCGATGATGGGATCTGTCACACCGTCCCAGAGTCTCATTACTGTTGCAAGAGATGAAGCAAGTACTACTCCGACTCCCACGATTCCGTTTAAATAATATGAGATGAAGATCATCATCCACATATAAGTATTTGTAGCTACTTCATTGACAGCAAGTCCCGCTATCTGCCACCATTTAGCTTTGTTAATCGCATTCCTGTTCTGTTCCATTTTTTCTCCTTATCCGCCTCCCAATAGATTTCTCGAATGTGAACTGCCACCAGTTCTTTTGATAAGGAGATAATAGTATAAATCTCGCTTTTCAAGAATGACTATATTTTGTTATACTAGTACTATATTTTTAATAATCATAAACACCTGAATATTGTACTATTCTATATAAATATTTTCATAATA
>JAILMY010000114.1 GCA_024692165.1 Butyrivibrio sp.
TTTTACCTATGATCATGTGAACTGGATTGATACCATTGACATCAAGGATGGTTTCAGAGCCCTGTCCCGGGTAAAAGAGAGGCTAAAGGGCTGTACGGCGGTCTTTTGCTACAATGATCAGGTGGCAGGCATGCTGATGCAGATGCTCAGGGCAAGTGGAGTTAAGCTTCCGGATGAGATGTCCGTCGTTGGAATGGATGACTCAGACCTTGCCAAGATCGGTGTGGACGGTGTGACGATAGCGTCGATACCTCATCCAAAGAGCAAGCTCGGTCAGAAGGCGGCCCAGAATATGATCCGAATGATACACGGGGTCAATGCCGGTTACAATGCCACCTATGAATTTGCCGAAAATGTGGTAGTCAGGGCTTCAATACAGGTAAGACGCTGAGGCGCAACCTGAAATTAGCCCCTTTAATAAACAAATAAAACGTAAATATTTTGGAGGAATGGAGAGAGATTATGGGCGATGTAAAAACTTTGATCACAGAGGGAAAGACACTTTTAGGAATTGAATTTGGTTCAACAAGAATCAAGGCAGTTCTTACAGATTATGAGTACAATCCGCTGGCTTCAGGTTCCCACGGTTGGGAGAACAGACTGGATGGCGGCATCTGGACATACACACTGGAGGATATCTGGACAGGTCTTCAGGACTGCTATGGCAATCTGGTAAAAGATGTTGAGAAGCAGTACGGCGTTAAGCTTGAGAAGATCGGTGCAATGGGCTTTTCAGCCATGATGCACGGCTATATGGCTTTTGATGCGGCAGGAGAGCTGCTTGTTCCTTTCAGAACCTGGAGAAACACAATAACAGAGCAGGCTTCTGAAGAGCTCACAGAGCTTTTTGGATATCATATCCCACAGAGATGGAGCATTGCTCACCTCTATCAGGCAATGCTTAACGGTGAGGAGCATGTAAAGAATGTTGATTTCTTCACTACACTTGCCGGATACATTCACTGGCAGCTTACAGGAGAGAAGGTTCTGGGCGTTGGCGATGCATCAGGTATGTTCCCTATCGATTCAGCAACCTGTGACTATAACGAGAAGATGGTAGGTCAGTTCGATGAGCTTGTTGCCAAGAAGGGATTCTCCTTCAAACTCAGAGACATTCTTCCTAAGTCTCTTCCTGCAGGTGCGGCAGCAGGAACTCTTACAGCAGAGGGCGCCAAGAAGCTTGATCCTACAGGAACCTTACAGGCGGGTATCCCTGTATGTCCTCCTGAGGGCGATGCAGGAACAGGTATGGTTGCAACAAATTCTGTTGGCGTTAGAACAGGTAATATCTCAGCAGGAACCTCAGTATTCTCAATGGTTGTTCTTGAGCACAGCCTTTCAAAGGCATATCCTGAGCTTGACCTTGTAACAACACCAAGCGGCGAAGAGGTTGCCATGGTTCACTGCAACAACTGCACATCAGACCTCAATGCATGGGTTGGCCTTTTCAGAGAGTTTGCAAAGGCAATCGGCCAGGATGTTGACGACGATACACTTTACGGAACACTTTACAAGAAGGCTATGGAAGGCGACGCTGATTGCGGCGGACTTCTTGCATATAACTATTTCTCGGGCGAGAGCATCACAGGCTTTAACGAGGGAAGACCTCTCTTTGTAAGAAGACCTGATGACAAGTTCAATCTTGCGAACTTTATGAGAACACACCTTTACACAGCTCTTGGAGCACTTAAGGTTGGTAACGACATCCTTATGAAGGAAGAGAATGTTAAGGCTGACTTCTTCTTTGGTCAGGGTGGATTCTTCAAGATCAGAGGAGTTGGTGACAGAGTAATGGCAGCAGCCCTCAATACACCTATCAAGCTTATGGAGACAGCAGGAGAGGGTGGTCCTTGGGGACAGGCAATCCTTGCAGGCTTTATGCTTCAGAAGGAAGATGGCGAGACTCTTGAGAACTACCTCAACAACAAGGTATTCAAATCCGGTAAGGTTGAGACTTTCGAGCCTGTTGCTGATGACGCAAAGGGCTTTGATGAGTTCATGAAGGATTACAACGCCGGCCTTGCCATCGAAAAGGCAGCTGTAGAGGCGCTTAAGTAATCACTTATCTTGGAATAAAGAATAAAAGGAGATAGAAATGTTAGAAGAACTTAAGAAAAAAGTATATGAAGCGAATATTCTTTTGCCCAAGTATGGTCTTGTTACCTTTACCTGGGGAAATGTAAGTGAGATCGACAGAGAGAGCGGCCTTTTTGTAATCAAGCCAAGCGGTGTTGACTACGAGACCATGACTCCCGACGATATGGTGGTAATGGACCTTAACGGCAACAAGGTTGAGGGCAAGCTCAATCCTTCATCAGACACACCTACTCACGTTGAGATTTACAAGGCTTTCAAAGAGGTTGGCGGTGTGGTTCACACTCATTCCTCCTATGCTACAAGCTGGGCTCAGGCTGGCAGAAGCATTCCTTGCTACGGAACAACTCATGCAGACTACTTCTACGGCGAGATTCCCTGCGTAAGATGCCTTACTAAGGACGAGATCGAGGATGCCTACGAGGAGAATACCGGACATCTTATCGTTAACGAGTTCAATCGTCTTGGAAAAGATCCTGTGGCTGTTCCTGCAGTTCTTTGCAAGAACCATGGCGTATTCTCATGGGGTAAAGACGCTCACGAGGCTGTTCATAACGCAGTTGTTACTGAGGAAGTAGCAAAGATGGCATACAGATGCGAAGTTATCAATCCAAGAGTACAGCCTGCACCTCAGGAGCTTCAGGACAAGCACTACTATCGCAAGCACGGCGCCAATGCTTATTATGGGCAGCGATCCTGAGCATCAATTAAGGAAATGTAGGCAAAAAATACAATAGACTGATATTCTGTATTATGATACATTTTAGTTACGCTGTTTATTAATTTGAATAAAGAAACTATTCAGAGCCAAGCCTCGGAAATGCAAGCATTTCCAGGCTGTCGGATATCCGCCAAATAGAAACATATAAAAATACTTCTATACAAGCAAGCTTGTTAGCTGATTTTTTATGTTTCTGCCTGGCTCTGAATAGTAACAAATGTGGAGGAATTATGACGAACAAAGAATTGCAGAAAATTGCAAACGAAGTCCGCAAGGGCATTGTTACAGCGGTTCACGCAGCAGGTGCAGGACACCCAGGTGGATCACTTTCAGCAGCAGATATTTACACATATCTTTATTTTGAGGAGATGAACGTTGATCCTAAGGATCCTAAGAATCCTGACCGTGATCGTTTCGTTCTCTCTAAGGGACACACAGCTCCGGGCCTTTACTCAGTAATGGCTCAGAAAGGATACTTCCCTGTTGAGGAGCTTACAACTCTTCGTAAGCTTGGTTCAAGACTTCAGGGACATCCAAGTATGCAGTATCTTCCCGGACTAGATATGAGCAGCGGATCTCTCGGTCAGGGAATCTCAGTTGCTTGTGGAATGGCTCTTTCTGCAAAGCTTGATAATAAAGACTACAGAACCTACACACTTCTTGGTGACGGTGAGATCGAGGAAGGACAGGTTTGGGAGGCAGCTATGTTTGCAGGCTTCCGCAAGCTTGATAACCTTGTAGTTATCGTTGATAATAACGGCCTTCAGATCGACGGACCTATTGATCAGGTTTGCTCACCTTATCCTATCGACAAGAAGTTTGAGGCATTTAACTTCCACGTAATCAATGTTGATGCACATGATTTTGACGCGCTTAGAGCAGCCTTCAAGGAAGCAAGAGAGACAAAGGGTCAGCCTACAGCTATCATTGCCCACAGCTTAAAGGGTAAAGGCGTTTCCTTCATGGAAGGTCAGGTTTCATGGCACGGTGTAGCACCTAACGATGAAGAGTATGCAAAGGCTATGGACGATCTTAACAAGATCGGCGAAGCACTGGCTTGATAAGAAGGAGGTTAATATGAGCGAAGTAAAGAAGATAGCTACCAGAGATAGCTATGGTAAAGAACTTATAGAGCTTGCAAAGGTTAACGACAAGGTAGTAGTTCTTGACGCAGACCTTGCAGCAGCAACAAGAACCGGCTGGTTCAAGAAGGAGTTCCCTGATCGTCACATCGACTGCGGTATCGCAGAGTGTAACATGATGGGCATCGCAGCCGGACTTGCAACAACAGGCAAGATCCCATTCGTAAGCACATTTGCTATGTTTGCAACAGGCCGTGCTTTTGAGCAGGTTCGTAACTCAATCGGTTACCCACACCTCAATGTTAAGATTGGTGGAACACACGCAGGAATCACAGTAGGTGAGGACGGTGCCAGCCATCAGTGTAACGAGGATCTTGCACTTATGCGTACAATTCCTGGCATGGTTGTTATGTGCCCTGCAGATGATATCGAGGCAAGAGCCTGTGTAAGAGCAGCAGCTGAGCATGAGGGCCCTGTATATATCAGATTTGGCCGTGCAGCTTGCCCTGTTGTTAATGACAGACCTGATTACAAGTTTGAGCTTGGCAAGGGAACACTCCTTCGCGAGGGTACTGATGTCAGCATCATCGCTACAGGTATCGGTGTTGGTGCAGCTCTTGAGGCAGCTGAGAAGCTTGCAGCTGACGGAATCAGCGCTGAGGTAGTAAACATCTGCACGATTAAGCCTATCGACAGAGAGCTTGTAGTAGCAACAGCCAAGAAGACAGGTAAGGTTGTTACTGTTGAAGAGCACTCAGTAATAGGTGGTCTCGGAAGCGCAGTTTGCGATGTCCTTTCTGAGGAGTGCCCAACTGTTGTTAAAAAGATCGGTATGCAGGACAGATTCGGTGAGTCAGGTTCTGCTGCAGCTCTTGTTAAGAAGTACGGTCTTGATGGTGATGGCGTTTACGCATCAGTAAAGGAATTTTTGAAATAATGAATATCTTGAGTCCCTCAATTTTATCTGCAGATTTTACAATCCTTGGACAGCAGATAGAGGAAGCTGACAAGGCTGGAGCAGGGTATATTCATATTGATGTTATGGATGGCATTTTTGTGCCATCCATTTCATATGGAATGCCTGTCATAAAGAGCATCAGAAAGGCCACGACAAAGAGCTTTGATGTTCATCTTATGATCATGGATCCCATCAGGTATATTGAGGAGTTTGCCGGTGTAGGAGCGGATCTTATTACGTTCCACGTTGAAGCGGCTCCCGACGTATGTGCTGTGATCGACAAGATACATGCATGCGGCAAAAAGGCCGGAATCACATTAAAGCCGGGCACTTCGGTAAAAGAGCTTGAGCCATACCTTGATAAGGTCGAAATGGTTCTTGTCATGACCGTTGAGCCGGGATTTGGCGGCCAGAGTTTTATTCCCGAAACCATGGATAAGATCAGGACAGTCAGAAAAATGCTGGATGACAGAGGCCTTGCAACAGACCTTGAGGTTGACGGAGGCGTTACTTTGGGGAACCTTAAGGATGTACTTGGGGCCGGAGCTAACGTAATAGTTGCCGGGTCAGCTATTTTCAATGGAAGTGTCTCTGAGAATGTCAGAAGCTTTTTGGACATAATGCAATAAGAGTGGGATAAAAAAGTATTGGTAGTTTTTGAATGGGGAGGATATAATAATATCTTCCTCATTTTTTATGTGAGGATCACCGATTGATTTCACACAGGAGATTTTTATAAATATGAAGATAATATTTACTTCCGATACTCACGGAAATCTATATCCTTATAGTTATGCTCTGAACAAACCCGAGCAGATCGGGCTTTTTAGCGTTGCCTCATTGATCGAAAAGGATGGCGATACTCTGGTAATGGATGGAGGAGATTCTCTGCAGGGAACTCCGCTTATGAGTTATTATCTTGAGCACAAAAACGAATATGATTTTCACCCGATGGCGGAAGGATTTAAAGCCATGGGACTGGATTACTATACGCTTGGCAATCACGACTTCAACTTTGGCTATGATGCAATAGCTGACTATGTATCAGCTATGGAGGCGGTTCTTATCAGTGCAAATGTAGAAGACAAGACAGGCGGCCTTGATATAAAAAAGCATGTGATAAAAACCATGCCTGATGGAACAAGAGTAGGCATCACGGCAGCAGTAACAGGCTATGTGAACGTCTGGGAGCAAAAGAGCAATCTTGAGAACTTCATTGTTTCAGATCCGGTGGAGGCTTTAAAGCAGCAGTACAACGAGCTTAAAGATAACTGTGATATTACGATTGCAATTTATCATGGTGGTTTCGAAGAGAACCTTACAACAGGAGTTCTTTTGTCTGAGACTGCAGAAAATCAGGCTTGCAAGATATCAAGGGAGCTTGGATTCGACATTCTTTTGACAGGGCATCAGCACATTGCGGTTGAAGGAGTTGAGATTGAAGGAACTTATGGTGTTCAGCCCCCTGCAAAGGCTGCAAAATTCTGTGAGCTTAATGTAAACCTTACAGATAAGGGATTGGACATTTCTTCAAAGCTGATAGACGCAAAGGCAAAGGAAGAGAAGTTTAATAAGATTCTGAATGATCATGCCTTTATGAACGAGCTTTCGCAGAAAGTAGAGAAGTGGCTTGATCGGCCGATCGGCTCTCTGGAAAAAGAGATTGCGCCGGAAGGAAAGCTTGATGCTGCACTTCATGGAAGTAAGGTGGCAGCTATATTCAATCAGGTTCAGCTGAATTATACAGGAGCGGATTTTTCTTGCACATCTCTTTCCAACGATCCTCTCGGGCTCAAGAAGGATATTACTGTAAGAGACGTTCTGGGAATCTATCAGTTTGCCAATACCGTAGAGGTAAAGGAAGTAACAAGGGAGACTATAAAGACAGCACTGGAAAGATGTGCGGAGTACTTTGATTATAATGAAGAAACAAAAGAGGTAAAGGTGGCTGATTGCTTCCTTGCTCCAAAGATTGAGCATTACAACTACGACTACTATGGAAACCTTGACTATGTATTTGATATTTCAAGGCCGGTGGGAGACAGAGTTGTAAGGCTTAGGAAATTGGACGGAACAGAGCTGGAAGATGGCAAAATCTATACCCTTGTTACCAGCAATTACAGAGCTACAGGCACAGGCGGCTATGACTGTATAGGAAAGAGCAAGGTTCACAAGAGCTACTCCGATGAGATGCCGGATTTACTGATATCTTTTATCAGAAAAAATACTCCTGTTAAGGAGATTACAAACTCAAAACTTTCTGTTTATGCCGGGGAAAAACTGCTTTGATTCAAAGCCCGCTAAAACAGCGTATTATTTGACATTTACAGGATGAGAAGGCATACTATATTTGTGTTATTGCGACTAATTTTTATGAAGAAGGAGCAGGATGTATAAGAGATTAGAGAGAAATGATCCCTGCTGGTGCGGCAGTGGAAAAAAATACAAGAGCTGTCATGCGGCTTTTGACGATAAGCTCATTCATTATGAGCACGAGGGTTTTATCATCCCTGACAGAAGTTTATTCAAGACAGCAAAAGATATAGAAGGAATAAAGAAGAGTGCTGTTATCAATATGGCGGTTCTTGATGAGATTGCCGAGAAGATCCATGCCGGTATGTCCACGCAGGAAATTGACGATATTGTGTACAATACTACTACCAAGATGGGTGGAATCCCGGCAGATTTAAATTATCAGGGATTCCCTAAGAGTGTGTGCACTTCTATTAATGAAGAGGTATGTCACGGAATTCCTTCAGAGGACATTATTTTGAAAGAGGGCGACATTGTAAATGTTGACTGCTCTACAATATTAGACGGATACTTTTCAGATTCTTCGCGAATGTATTGCATAGGAGAGGTTTCTCCGGAAAAGAAGAGACTGGTGGATGTTACAAAGGAGTGTCTTGAGGAAGGTTTAAAGGCCGTTATTCCATGGACTCCAATCGGAGATATGGGACATGCGGTTCATCAGCACGCTCTGAAGAACGGCTATACAGTTGTCAAGGAGATCGGCGGTCACGGCTGCGGAAATGAGTTCCATGAGGAGCCTTACGTAAGCTTTGTAAGTAAGCCGGGGACCGGAATGCTTATGGTGCCGGGAATGGTATTCACTATTGAGCCTATGGTCAACATGGGTAAGGATGAGATCTTTATTGACGAAGAGAATGATTGGACAGTTTATACCGCAGACATGAAGCCTTCTGCCCAGTGGGAGGTTGAGCTGCTGGTAACTGAGACCGGCTACGAGCTTTTGTGCTGGTAAAAATATTTGTAAATAATTTGCTGATAGAGAGGGCAATAAAATGCAGAATAAAGGTAAGTACTATATTACGACTGCGATTGCATATACTTCCGGTAAGCCACATATTGGTAACAGCTATGAGATAGTTCTTGCGGATGCAATTGCAAGATACAAGAGAAGGGACGGATTTGATGTTCATTTCCAGACCGGATCCGATGAACACGGCCAGAAGATTGAAACCCGCGCCATCGAGGCCGGCTGTAACAGCCCAAAGGAGTTCGTTGATCAGGTATCAGATACCATCAAGGGCCTTTGGAATCTGATGGATACATCCTATGACAGATTCATCAGAACTACCGATGATGATCATGTTAAGCAGGTTCAGAAGATTTTTAAGAGATTCTATAACCAGGGTGATATTTACAAGGGATCTTACAAGGGAATGTACTGCACAGAGTGTGAGGCTTTCTATACAGAGTCTCAGCTTGTGGATGGAAAGTGTCCTGAGTGCGGTGGTCCTGTTCATCCTGCAGAGGAAGAGGCATATTTCTTTAAGATGAGTAAATATGCTGACAGACTTATTGAACACATCAATACTCATCCTGAATTTATACAGCCTGTAGCAAGAAAGAACGAGATGATGAATAACTTCCTTCTTCCCGGACTTCAGGATCTGTGTGTTTCAAGAACCTCATTTAAGTGGGGAATTCCTGTAGACTTTGATGAGAAGCATGTTGTATATGTTTGGCTCGATGCCCTTTCAAACTATATCACAGGTATCGGATATGATGCAGACGGCAACAGCTCTGAGGATTACAAGAAGTGGTGGCCCGCAGACCTTCACCTTATCGGTAAGGACATTATCAGATTCCATACAATCTACTGGCCTATCTTCCTGATGGCTCTGGGTGAGCCACTGCCCAAGCAGATCTTTGGTCATCCATGGCTTTTACAGGGCGGCGAGAAGATGAGTAAGTCCAAGGGAAATGTTATCTATGCAGATGACCTTGTAAGTCTCTTTGGCGTAGATCCTGTAAGATATTTTGTTCTCCATGAGATGCCTTTCGATAACGACGGCGTTATCACATGGGAGCTTTTGGTTGAGCGCTTTAACTCAGACCTTGCAAATACTCTGGGCAATCTGGTAAATCGTACAATCGCCATGAGCAACAAGTATCTTGGCGGCGTTGTGGCTGACAAGGGAGTATCAGAGCCGGTTGATGATGAACTCAAGGCTGTGGCTACATCCTGCTACGACAAGGTAGAAGCCAAGATGGATGAGCTTCGAGTTGCAGATGCTCTTACTGAGATATTCACTCTTTTCAAGAGATGCAATAAGTATATCGATGAGACTGAGCCATGGATCCTTGGTAAGGATGAGAGCAAGAAGGACCGTCTTTCTACAGTTCTTTATAACCTTGCAGAGGCTATTTCAATCGGAGCTTCTCTCCTTGATCCGTTTATGCCTGAGACAGCTCAGAAGATCAAGGAACAGTTATCTGCTCCTGAAAGAGATTTCGATCAGCTTGGTCAGTTTGGTCTTTTACCTGATAATACAAAGGTAGCCGATGCTCCTGAAATGCTCTTTGCAAGAAAGGATCTGAAGGATATTCTTGAGAAGGCTTCAGAGATCACCAAGAAGCAGAAGGCTGAGTTCGAAGAGTCTCAGAGAAAGGCAGCAGAGAACCTTGCTAAAGCGGGTCTTGCACCGGCTCCTGCTCCTGCAGCCAAGTCAGAGAATGAGGGCGTCAAGGAACAGGCTCCTATTGATATTCCTGCCAAGGAGGAGATTACCTTCGAGCAGTTTGGAGCTATGCAGTTCCAGGTTGGTGAGATCATCAAGTGTGAAGCGGTTGAGAAGTCAAAGAAGCTCCTCTGCTCACAGGTTAAGATCGGCAGTCAGGTAAAACAGATTGTATCCGGTATCAGAAAGTATTACTCTCCTGAAGAGATGGTTGGTAAGAAGGTAATGGTTCTTGTAAACCTCAAGCCTGCCAATCTTGCAGGAGTAATGTCAGAGGGCATGCTCTTATGTGCTGAGGACGCTGAAGGCAACCTGGCACTTATGACTCCTGAGAAAAATATGCCGTCAGGCGCTGAGATTTGCTAAGTACATAAAATATTGATTGCGCAAAGCTGTGTAATTTGTAGTATCATATAATATATAAACGTAAAAACATATTATGGGGAGGGACTCCAAATGGTACGCAAAGAGGAACTGACTTACAAATCACGAGACAGACAATCCACAATTCATGCGATTAAGTGGATTCCTGATGGAGAGCCTGTAGCTCTTTTACAGATTATCCACGGAATGCAGGAATACATTGACCGCTATGATGAGTTTGCTCGTTACCTTGCTGAAAGAGGCATATTGGTTATGGGTAATGATCATCTTGGACATGGAAAGTCTGTAACAGGCAATGGTACCTACGGCTTCTTCTGCAAGGACGACCCTGCAACTGTATTGGTGCGTGATGCTCACAGACTTAAGAAAACTGTGCAGGAAGAATATCCCGGGGTTCCGGTATTTATTCTTGGACACAGCTTCGGCTCATTTGTTGCAAGAGAGTATATTACACGCTATGGTACAGGTATTCAGGGGGCGATTATTCAGGGAACAGCATTCATGCCTACCGGAACGATCAATTCACTGACATCTCTTGTTAACTTCATGCAGGTTATCATGGGAACCAAGTATCGTTCCACAATGATCAACAATATGGCATTCAAGGGCTACCTTAAGAAGATACCTAACCCAAGGACAAAGTTTGACTGGCTTTCACACAATGAGGCGAGCGTAGACAAATATATAGCAGATCCTGCAGATAACTTTGTATTTACGCTCAATGGCTTTGGAACAATGGCTGAGCTCCTTAAGAGAGTTCAGGATAAGAATAAGATGGAAGATATTCCCAAGAAGCTTCCGATTCTTATCACTTCCGGCAAGGAAGATCCTGTAGGCGACTATGGCGAAGCTCCCATGAAACTGTTTGATATTTACAAGAAACAGCTTCAGCTGGAGAATGTTGAACTTAAGTTGTATGATGGAATGAGGCATGAGCTTCAGCAGGAAATCGGCAGAGAGCAGGTTTTCGCTGATCAGTATGAGTGGCTTAAGAAAGTGATTGACAGTGTCTCAAAAGATTGATACTTCGAAAATAATGGTAAGATGTGCTTACCATTCTGACTGGGATGGGGCAATGAAGCTTGCATGGCGTACCTTTGTGAGGTTTGATGCCCCTGACTATTCCCAGGAGGGGATAAAGAATTTCCGCAACTTCGTCACAGATGAGATGTTGCGGAAAATGTTTTTAGCAGGGCATTATCAGCTGTTTGTTGCAATTGATGGGGGAGAATACGTTGGAATGCTATCCTTAAGGGAAAAGAAACACATTTCCCTGCTGTTCGTTGACGAACAGTACCATCACAACGGCGTTGGTAGCGCTCTTATTAAATTTGTGTCAAAATATGCAAAAGAGGAAGAGGGGATCGATCGCCTCACGGTCAATTCATCGCCCTATGCGGTGGACTTTTACAGAGGCAGGGGGTTTAAGGATCTTGGACCTGAAACGGTGGCAGACGGAATCAGGTTCACTCCTATGGAACTACAATTATTTTAAGGTAAGGAAAAGGTTTTGATTTATGGGAAAGATTTTTGATTTAGACAGTCCGTTAATGCATGCTCTGTCAAAGATGGCAGATGTTATGTGGCTCAACATTTTAACTTTGATTTTTGCAACACCTCTGATATTGGAGCAGCTTTTCTTTTTAAGTCCGGTGTTGTTCGGAGATTTTAATTTAGATGTAAGCTTTGTCTTTTGGGCATGGCTCCTTGGAATTCTGTTCTCTATACCACTTGGTCCGGCACTGACAGCAATGCACTATGTTCTTCTTAAGATTGTAAGAGATGAAGACAGTTATGTAACAAAATCTTACTTCAAGTCATTTAAGGAGAACTTCAAGCAGGGTGTCATCCTTCAGGTTATTCAGTTTGCTGCAGGCGGAATCCTTCTGCTGGACTATTTACTTATGAAGGATAATACAGGTGTATACAGATATCTTCTGATCGCCGTTTCACTTATCCTTTATATGGTGTCACTCTACATATTCCCTCTTTTGTCAAAGTTCGTAAACACAGTTCCGGGAACTTTAAAGAATGCCGGTCTTATGGCAATTCTTGCACTTCCCAAAACTGTACTTATGGTACTTGTATCAGCAATTCCGCTGGTGGTTATCTATTTCTTTGATGTTAAGGCTATTCCAATCCTTATTCTTTTTGGAATTGCAGGCCCAGGATTTATTCATGCGCTTTTGTACAACAATACATTTAAGCGCTTTGAGCCAAAGGAAGAGACCCTTTCTGAGGAAGATGAGCTTGAGGCTGCCATCAGGAAAATTGATGAAACCGATTCCACAGAAGAATCATCTGAGCAGGAATAAGCAATAGACAAATTGCACAGTGAATTTTTTTATTATTCGTCATTATTTTTGAAAAGTGGAAAAGGGGATTTTAACTTAGGCAGATTTGCTAAGTAAAAATAAAATATTTGTGAAAATAGTGAATAGATAATAAATTTCAGACTATATATACTTTTTTATAGCAAAACGTAATTGCAAATTAGGAGGAAAATTTAGGTATGGCAAGTTTATCACTTCAGCATGTAACTAAGGTTTA
>JAILMY010000128.1 GCA_024692165.1 Butyrivibrio sp.
ACTTTGTGCATCAAAGAATGATGAAGTTGTTGAATATGCTATGAGCCGAACTATGTCGCCGATGATGGTGTCACAGTACCAGTTGCAGTTGCCGGATAAGGAAGTGCTTAGAAAGAAATTACAGGAATTGGCTAACATTCCACAGATTGAGGATAAGGAGTAAAAGACATAAGAAACTGTATGTGTCAGACAACTGAGGCGGGTCTTAACAGAATCTTAATATCAGGGGAAAAAAAATAACGTACCTTTAATACTTGTTGTGGGATAATAAGAGTATGAAAAAGAAAAAAGAGCTGTGGAAACTGTCCACATTTCAGATAATAATATATTCTTTTGCCGTTGCCATACTGGTGGGAGCTCTGCTTCTCTGTCTGCCTTTTGCCACAAGGGACGGCAGGGGAGCCAATTTCTTTGATGCACTGTTTACTTCCACTTCCGCAGTCTGTGTGACGGGGCTTGTTGTAAAGGACACATGGCAGCATTGGTCGCTGTTTGGAAGAATAATCATCATCTCACTGATCCAGATAGGCGGACTTGGGATCATTACAGTGACTCTTTTGATCTTCATATTAGCCGGTAAAAAAATCTCGCTGGACCAGCGCCTTGTCATGAAAGATGCTATATCCGCAGATAAGGTGGGAGGTATCCTGCGTCTGACAAGTTTTATATTTCGCTTCACCTTTTTTGCAGAGATAACAGGTGCACTGCTGCTGAGCCCGGTTTTTATCGGTAGATACGGAGTGGTAGACGGTATTGGATATTCTCTTTTCCATTCAGTTTCAGCCTTCTGTAATGCCGGATTTGATCTGGAGGGAGAGTACGGAGCATTTTCATCGCTGTGCCCATACCATGATAATCCGCTGATAAATATTGTCATCATGTGTCTTATTGTATCCGGCGGTCTCGGATTTTTGACCTGGAAAGATATTCTCGATAACAGATGGCGTATCCGTAAGTATTCTGTACAGAGCAAGGGAATAATGATGATGACAGTTATCCTGATCTTTGTCCCGGCATTATACTTTTACTTCACGGAGTTTAACAGCCTTGAACCGGCCGACAGGTTTTTTGCATCGTTATTCCAGTCTGTAACCGCAAGAACAGCAGGATTTAATACCCAGGATCTTGCCAGTCTCACTGACAATGGCAAAATTGTAATGATGGTTCTCATGCTTATCGGAGGAGCGCCCGGGTCCACAGCTGGAGGAATGAAGGTGACGACAATACTTGTGCTACTGGCATCATCTCTTTCGACCTTCAGGGATCAGGAACAGACAGTATTGCTTAGAAGAACCATCAAAAACGATTCCATCAAAAAGGCCTCATCACTTTTTATGATGTATATTTTCCTGTTTTTGAGCGCTGCAATGGTCATAAGCCATCTGGAAAAAATAGATATCATGACATGTATGTTTGAGACGGCTTCCGCCATAGGCACGGTGGGGCTCAGCCTTGGCATCACATCCACTCTGTCTCTGGCATCCAGGATGGTCCTGATACTTCTTATGTACTTTGGAAGAGTCGGAGGACTGACCATCATTTTCGCAGCAGTGACCTATAATCCGGTACATGGAAAATATCCCGCAGAGGATATTTCGGTAGGATAACCAAAGGAGCAAAAAATTATGAAATCTGTATTGCTTATAGGACTTGGCAGATTCGGAAGGAATACCGCCATTAAGCTTAAGGAGCTTCGGCATGAAGTCATGGCTATAGATGTAAAGGAAGAGCGTGTAGCGGATATTCTGCCCATTGTTTCCAACGCGCTGATAGGTGATGCCACGAATCAGACCTTTCTGGAATCCCTGGGAGTGAGGGACTATGATCTGTGCATTGTGGCCATAGGAGATAACTTTCAGGCTTCGCTGGAAGCCACCTCCTTATTAAAAGAAATGGGGGCAAAGAAAGTCATCTCAAGGGCTTCCAGTGACGTCCAGACAAAATTTCTGCTCAGGAACGGTGCGGATGATGTTGTGTATCCGGAGCAGCAGGTAGCTCAGTGGACAGCGGTGCGCTACAGTTCCAATCATATCTTTGATTATCTCTCCATTGAAGACGGATACTCCATCGTGGAGATCGATGTTCCGATAAAGTGGATAGGTAAGACGATAGGGGAGCTGGACATCAGAAACAAGTACAAGCTTAACATCATGGCAGTGAAGACTGATGAAAAGATCAGCATGCAGATAAACAACACAACTCAGTTCTCGGGAACTGAGAAACTGCTGGTTCTTGGAAAGGACGCGGATATTCAAAAATGCTTCTGAAATTTATCAATTTTGTAATAGGAAAAGAGAAGACAGGAACAATAGAAAGTGAAGGGACCGGACTGCGTTACAAGGATTTTTGTTTTGTAATTGCCGCGGTATTTCTGGCAACTGTGCTGGGTGTTTTGTTCCATAATATGGGCTTTTCCGATGTTACGGTAATTGCATGGTATATACTTGCGGTGCAGATAGTAGCCATCAGGATCTCCGGCGGTGTTGTCAACGCCGTGGTGTCGTTTATTTGTGTAATAGTCTTTAACTTCTTTTTCACTGAACCCAGGTACTCACTGCTCGCCTACGATTCAGATTACATAATGACATTTATCGTTATGTTCATCGTTTCATTTCTGGCGGGCATGATGGCTGATCAGCTCAGAAAGATGCTAAACCAGGCGGAAAAAGACAAGGTGAGGACCCAGATCCTGTTTGACACCAGCCAGCTCCTTAACAAGACTGAGAATTATGAAGAGATCGCCATCGTCACAGGCATGCAGCTAAAAAAACTCCATGACCGTGATATATGCATCGCTTTGGGCGAAAGCGGAGAAGGCAGCTTGCTCTTTTTCCCGGAGGAATGCAAAAGACATTTTGAAACCCAGATAGAGCAGGACGGTCTTGAGTGGACCTTCAGAAGCGGTAAGCCCACCGGAAGGGGAACTTCGATATATCCGGCAGCCAGAGGCAAATACATCCCGATCATGTACAATGGTTATGTATACGGTGTAGTGGGAATCCTGAAAGATGAAGACAATAATGATCCATATACCGAGGGCATAACTGCGGCTATCCTGAATCAGTGCGAACTGGCTATGGAAAACATTAAAACTGTTGAAGAGAAAGAGGCAGAGAAGCTGAAAGTTCAGAACGAGAGACTTAAGGCCAATCTCCTTCGGGGTATATCTCATGATCTTCGAACTCCCATCACTTCCATTTCAGGCAATGCAAGTGTCCTTCTTAAGTCAGGAGATGATTTTGACAGTGCCACCAGAAGGCAGCTTGAGCAGGATATTTACGATGACTCTGAGTGGCTCATCAACCTGGTGGAAAACCTTCTGGCCATAAGCCGTGTCCAGGAGGGAAATGTGCAGCTTAACTGCTCGGATGAAGTATTGGACGATATAATCGACGAGGCGCTTCAGCATGTAGACAGGCACATCACGGATCACACTCTTGAAGTGAAAAAAAGTAGTGAGATGCTGCTGGTTAATGTAGATGCCCATCTGATAGTTCAAGTGATAATCAATCTTATTGATAACGCCATCAAGTATTCAGGAGAGGGCTCTACGATCTGCCTCGGTACAGAAAAAAAGGACAGTACTATAATTGTATCGGTAAGCGATGACGGCCCCGGTATTCCGGATGAGGAGAAGGGCCGCGTATTTGAGATGTTTTATAACGGGAAGAAAAAAGTAGAGGATTCAAGAAAGAGTATGGGGCTGGGGCTTGCTCTTTGCAAATCCATTGTAGAAGCTCACGGCGGAACAATAAAAGCTGATTCTAGGGAATCCGGCGGCGTTGTATTCAGCTTCACGCTTCCTGAAGCAAAAGGAATAAAAGCAGATGAACACTAAGAATAGGATACTTGTAATAGAAGATGATATACAGATAAGAAAGCTGATGCTCACTTCCCTTAAGGCAAACGGGTACATGGTGGAATGTGTGTCAAACGGAGATGCGGGGATAATGGCTCTTACCGCTAATAAGACTGATATTGTCCTGCTGGATCTGGGACTTCCGGATATGGACGGCGTTTCCCTTATTAAGATAGTCAGGGAATGGAGTCAGGTTCCCATCATAGTTGTAAGTGCCAGGGGAGAAGATCAGGATAAGATAGCGGCACTGGACAACGGGGCAGATGATTACCTCACCAAGCCATTCTCCCTGGATGAACTCATGGCCAGGATAAGGGTGGCCCAGAGAAGGATCGTCAATGCTGAAAGTGCTGATGAATCAAGCAATGTCTTCAGGAACGGCAATCTGGTCATTGACTATGCTGCAGGGGTTGCATATCTGGACAGCAGAGAGCTGACCCTTACTCCAATGGAGTACAAACTGCTGTGCCTTCTTGCCCAAAACGTAGGGAAGGTGCTCACTTATACTTTTATAACCGAACGGATATGGGGGAATGCCCAGGAGAGTGAAGTCGCTTCCCTAAGGGTATTCATGGCTTCGTTGCGCAAAAAAATAGAAGCAGACACAGCGCATCCTGTATATATCCAGACGCATATCGGTACCGGCTACAGGATGCTTAAACTGTGAGATTCTGTATTTATGTTTTGGACAAGGGAGTTACAACAAGGGTGGATTACAATAAGATCCTTGGTGAGATATTCTTCATCATGGTTGATGAAATTGCTGATATAACCTTCGATGATTCCATGCAGATAATATTTACTGCGCTGTTTGAAGCTATATTAGTCGTGTTCCAACCTATTGAAGCCAAGATGACTGAGTTCATCAGCACTTTCCTCAGCGGACTTTCTGTCTATATGCAAAAAGCCCTCAGTCCCATACACGAGTCTATGGTTGCCTGATAATGTACTTAACAGGGCATCTTTGTTGAGTTTTCAAGGAACTATTCCACTTTTATAAGTGGGAAGTTTGAGTAAATAAGTATATGGCTCTAAAATGGCTCTAAAAAATCCAAAAGCCATCCATTTTTTATGAAATATGGGCGATATGTGATAATGGAAATACGATAAATCAAGGCTTTCCAAATAGATTTAAAGAACGTAAAGCCATGAAGAAGAGCAAACATGGATATAAGGTTCATTTCCAATCCCATTACAGGTTGTAAAAAGCAATTTAATGTTAAAACCATGTGAGTTTCCACAAACCTTTGCGGTTGATGATTATGTTGTATTTCAAGGGAGTCCTAATAGAATTCTTCACGATGAGGATGAAATTAATCTCGGAAATAGAACCATTGTTGTTGTTCACACC
>JAILMY010000162.1 GCA_024692165.1 Butyrivibrio sp.
ATCAGGTGGACTTTTTCTCCACCTGATTCTTTTTGGAATTTCCGCTGCCACTTATAGAAATGTGGCCCATCTCCAAGCACTCGCAGGTATGACATCAGATCTTTTGCCACATACCCTGATTGCCTGATATCTGCCTCGCAGTCGTTTTCATAGAATCCTTCCCATATGTCATGCTCATGGCTTCTCATTTTTTCATAGCCTTCAAAAAATGCTTTCGCTGCAAGGCCTGCTTCATAAAAGGCAGAAATGTAATCTACTGCTTTTCCGTTTTGTCCCTCTTCAAGAACATCTATAAATCTACCGCTTTCTCTTTTCCCATCAAGGCAGGTGAGAATTGCCCTGCAGGTGTGCAGAGCTCCCAGATAGCTGTAATAGAGGTATTCAACCTGGCAGAGGAGGTTGTGGGCAAAGATAGCTGAGGTATTCTTCTTTCCTGATGTGCTTGTTGTTTCTGGAGTTATGGACTTTTCTGATATTGAGGTGCTTTCTGATATTTTGTTTTTTTCTACAACACTTAGTTTCTCTATTACCTTGTTACATATAGTCAGGTATTCCTTATAGCCGTCGAGCGCTTTACTGTAAATCTCTTCATACCAGCGTGCCTGTTCAAGAAGCGTGTCGCTTTTACATATCCAGTCAAGCTCATGCAAAGACTGAGTTGCTTCCGGATTTTGCTTGTTGAAATTACTGATAAAGCCGCAGGTTAGAATCCTTGCTCCGTGATTTGCAAACTGCTCACCGGCGTGGTCATCATCATTTGGGCCATACTTTGGTGCGTATTTGGGCCACGCAGCATACGCCTCTTTTATTTCTGCATGCAGATTCGCCGAAAGATATTTCCCGTAATATGCACTAATGTACGAATCCAGATGGCACTGTACAAAATCATTCTGCTGAGTATAGTCTTTCTGCTGTACAAAATCATCCATATCCTCACAATTCCACATTTCCGCAATGAGGTCCAGGTAGTAGGTGTGTGGCTTCACGTTCGAGCAGTTGATGATCCAGAAATCATTTACGTTGTGTGCATAGACATCCACAAGCTCTTTTACTACAAATTCTGGTGAGTTTGGAAGCATGGTCATCATAGCAGCTGCCTGCAGGTCATAGAAAGATGCATGGTAATAGATTCCGTGAGCACTCTCATCGCCATCCTTCGGAAGCGCATAAACCCTCGGGTTGTGGTTGTTCTGACGGCGGGAAACCATCTTACCAAAGCCGTTGTCCGCCCAGATTTTTATCACATCTTCCGGAAATGTCAGGTATCCGTCGCGATACAGCTCCATAGTCTCGCCATAAAGATTGGTACAGCAGACTGCTCTTTTATCAGCCTCTTTTACCAGCTTGTACTGTTCAAGGATCAGGTCGCTCATCAGCTTGCCCCGGGCCTTTGGAGTATCATAGGTCGGATCGTCAGCCCAGAAGGGTCTGTCTCCCTGCCCGCGAAATCCCAGATTCCATACCACTTTGCAGTCCTTCTGATCCTCAATGGCCTGTTCCCAGAGCCCCCTGAAAAGATCCGGATGCTTGTCAAAGCTCGCTTCAAGATCAGGATACGCCCTCGCAAACATCTGTGCCCCCAGCGGCTCTGCATGATGGTGTGTTATCCAAAGTCCATAGCTGCTTGCCAGATCCTTGTATCTGTGGGAATTGTGGTCAGTCCCCGGAATTGTCATGTTTCCACCGCATCGAAGGAGCGCTTCGAAAGCCATCTCCCATGGGAAATCTTCGGAAGTTTTCTCCCTCCAGCCATCAAACAGGACCTCATCATTTATGAACCAGCCGCGAAATCTTACTTTTGCAGGCTCTGACTCGTAATGATAATCATCAGGAACCTCGTGCTCTTTTTCTTTTACCAGCTCCTGCTCATTCCAAAACCAGAAGTTCTGCACATTAAGAAATTTCCTGCTGATGTGATATATTCCATAGATAAGCCCCAGGTCTCCCTGCGCAGAAACGACAAGCTCGTCAGCAGCTCTTTTGACGGTGAACATTTCAGAAGTACAGTCATATGTGGCAGATTCAGAATTATTCTGATCCTTAGTTTTTTCAAAGCTGCTCAGTCTTATTGTAAGCCCCATATCACCTGTCTCCAGGCAGGTGTTTCTTATATCTCTCCTGAGCGCGCAGACTGCCCTTTGGACCGGCTCATGACTCATATCTCCAGTGATTTCTGTGTTTAAATTTATCTGCTTCATCATGCTTTCCTCGTTCAGTCAATCACCTATGTGCTGTACTGATATTTGTAAAATCTTTCCTGCACTGTCTTCCCTTAAGCTATTTTTCATGGAAAAATCTCCATCACCCAGAGGTCGCAGGGCTGAATCGTCAGTTGTCCCTGCAGCTTGGTAATACGCTCACGCTCCAACGTATAAGGATTCCAAAGCTCGGTCGCCCTGTACTCATCAGCTTTCCAGTTAACAGTGATCGGCTCCATGCCTTCATTAGTCAGCACGAGAAAGTCTTTAGCGTCCTTCACAATATGGCTGCAACGAAGTTCATAGATATCTCCGGTACATTCCAGCTCCCGCCTGATAAATTTCTCGAGCTCATGCGGCAGCTCACTTTCATTCTCTATATAAATGAAATCTTTTTGAGCCTCATCTTTTGTTGCTCCGCCTGCCACGATCACCATGCCGCCGGCATTTATGAAGTCCGCCAGAATTTCTTTTGCCCTATCATCAATTGCATCAAGCTCCGCTTTTTCCGCAAGCAAGACTGAATACTTCTGGGCAGCGATGCAAAGCCTTCCGTTCGACACTTTACATTCATCAAGAAGCTCTGCTTCCAAATAATTGAATTCTATCTGATTTGTAAAAAGAGGTTTCGCAAGCTTCCAGGACAAAGTATCTGCGCCACAAAGGATCGCAACCTGCGCGCAGTTTACAGAATCCGTATTCAGGTAGCACATTCTTTTTATATAATCGCTCATCTGGCGGTAATTTGGCCAAAACGGATTGTTAATCCCAACCTCCGGCGGCCGCTCGTCGCCTCTGTCCTCCCTCAGTGAATAATAGAAAGCATGAGGGTAAACCAGATTAACGCCTCTCACAAATAGCCAGTTTAAGTACCAGCGCATGTCCTTTTCGGTAAAAAGCTTGGGATCCTGCCTTTCTCCGCAGCAGCCAAAACACTCATTGCCGTTTCTTCTTTTCCCACGGTGTCTTGCACTATCTGACGAGCACTTTCCCATCGTGGAATGCTCGCCCTCTATGGCATGACCGTCTTCAGGCTCAACAAATCTCCAAACTATATCCTGGCATGGTCTATGGAAGTACTTAAGATATCCGATATCCGTGCTCTTCTCTGGATGTCCCGTAAGATCAATTCCGTGGGATGCGCACCAATCTGAGAGCTGCTTGTAATAACTACGGGATAATCTGTCATGAATCACCTGCTTGTAAATTCGCTTCGCACAAGTTGCTCTCCTCGCTAATGTGCAATCCCTTCCCAGCATACTCTTACCATTGTCAAAAGAACTTCCACTTCCATCATGATTCTCTCCAGCAAACAGTAACTTCAGATCCTCGTCGGTGCCGCCTGCTGCCTTAAATTCCTCGTATAATCCATCGCTCCACGGGATCAGATTCTCTCTTGCATTTCTTCC
>JAILMY010000173.1 GCA_024692165.1 Butyrivibrio sp.
TGTTTGATCAGGTGGTGAAGCTCCCTTTTGAGGAGACTTTCATGAATGTACCTGCCAGATATGAGGAGATTCTCTCCATAGAATATGGGGATTACATGAGAGTTTTCAAAGGCGGAGGAATGCATGACTATCCTGTGTATCATGATCAGGAGGAGATACTGAGACAGAACCTGGGAGGAAATCCCTTCAGATATACCTTTGATATGAATCAGCTTCTTGTTTCGGTGTCCCGCTATGCAAAGAGAATGCTTGAGAAAGCAGGAAATGCCGCTGGCGGAAACGTGGCTGGAGATTTGTCCGGAACCGGGAACAGAAAAGTGGCAGTTTTCCTTCCCTGCAGGGCTGTCTGGTGGGGAACCATGGAGCCCTTGTGGCAGAAGTTTTGTGCCGATCCATCCATGGAAGTTCACGTGCTTCCTATCTTTTATTATGACTGTGACCATAACGGGAATATTGGGGAAAAACATGATGAGAGAGCTCTTTTCCCGGAGTATCTGAAGGTGGAGGCCTGTGAGAAGTTTGATTTCGAAGGGATTCACCCGGATGTGATCGTAATACAACAGCCCTATGATGGGCATGATATGGCTTTTACGGTTCATGAGTTCTTTTATTCGGGAAATCTTCTGAACTTCACGGATGAGCTTATTTACGTGCCCTGCGTTGACATGGATCCGCCCATTGATGAAAATGACAAGGCTGCCACTGCAATTTCTGTATTCATCGAGCAGGAGGGAGTGGTGAACGCGGACAGAGTTGTGCTGCCAAATGAGAGATTGCGGCGGCTCTATATTGACACTTTGGTGGCGCTTTCCAGTGAGGATACCAGGCAGTACTGGGAGCAGAAGATTGTGGCGATAGAGGGTGAGAAAGCCGAAGAGAAAAGTGGCGATAGCAAGGACCGTAAAACAATTGTTTATCATATTGGGATAAGCTCGCTTTTAAAATATGGAAGAGAGGCCATCAATAAGATAAGAGAGAATCTTGAGATATTTGAGGCAGCAAGTGACAGGCTGGATGTTATTATTCTGCCTCAGAAGCAGCTAATGGATAATCTTCCTCAGATGGAGCCGCAGGTCTTTGGTGAGTTCGAAAAGACTATGGCAGAAATTCCTGCCGGAGGGAATATCACCTATGATCCTGAGCAGGCAGCTCTTTTGCGCCAGGATGAATGGGATGCGTATTATGGCGATCCCAGCCCACTTGTCAGAAAGTGCGTGGAGAGAAAAATCCCAGTCATGATCCAGAACTATGAAATTCGAAAAAACTAAAACAAAGTATTCGAAAAAACTAAAACAAAATATTCGAAAAATCTAAAATAAAACATTCGAAAAACTTGAAACAAAACTTGAAAAATGCCCTAAATACTGGTAAAGTATATGTACAAATAAATGATTGCACTGGGGGCGTTTATGGAATATATAAAGCGGATAATTGATGAAGAAATTGATAGAAAAGCAGAGGCGTTTAATGCAATCAATATTGTTGGGCCTAAAGGTTGTGGAAAGACTAGAACCGCCAAGGAAAGGTGTAAGTCTATAATAGAATTTCAGGATGAAGAAAAGCGAGATGGATATATTACAATTGCGGAAACATCTCCAAGCCTTTTTCTGAAAAGGAAAAAGCCTATTTTGTTTGATGAATGGCAAGATGCACCTAAAATATGGGGAGCGATTAGAAAAGATTGTGATGATAATCCTGAGGCTGTTGGAGAATATTATCTGACTGGTTCGACTAGTAAAAAGGTCAAGATAGCTCACACCGGAACAGGCAGAATAACTGAGATTGTAATGTATCCGATGACACTTGCGGAAACAGGTGAGTCTAATGGAGAGGTGTCATTGAATGAGCTCTTTAATAATCCTGAATATAGTATTGATGGTTGTAATAACGAAACTTCTTTGGAAAAGTTGTTTTTTGCTGCTTGCAGGGGCGGATGGCCAAGGTGCCTGGCGCTTAAATCGGATAAGGCAAAACTGGAAATAGCAAGAGATTATTATAACCAGATATATAAGAAGGATATTAATGCTGTAGATAATGTAAAGAGAAACCCAGAATGGATGCGTACTATTTTGTGGTCATATGCGAGAAATATTGCTACTTTAGCTAAAAAAACCAGCATATATGCGGATGTTAAAGCGTCATACGATGTTTCGGATGCTACTATTGCATCATATATTGAGGTTCTTGAATCTCTTTTTGTAATAAGGGATATAGATGCATGGACACCTCAGATTAGGTCAAAGACTGCAATCAGAGCAGCCAAAAAACATATTTTTATAGATCCTTCAATTGGGCTGGCAGCTCTTGATATATCACCAAATTACTTTGAAAGCGACCTTGATATGTTTGGACATGTTTTTGAAAACATGGTCATTAGAGATTTACTGGTATATGCAGAGAGAGATGGCGCCAAGGTTATGCACTACAGTGATGACATGGGACTTGAAGCGGATGCAGTTTATCAGCTAAGAGACGGAAAATATGCACTGATAGAGATTAAGACCGGAGCTAATGCAATTCCAGCAGCTGAGGCGAATCTTCTGAAATTCAAAGATGTCATTCGCAGACATAATGAAGCTGCTTTATCAAATGAAAAGCATCCCGGCGTGATTTACAGAGAACCTGATTTACTAATTATTATTTGTGCCAACGCTCCAATGGCCTATACAACTGAAAACGGCGTGAAGGTAATACCTATTGGATGCCTTGGGAAATAAGTCACAGATCTAGCTCGTAATTTGATATCATTACGGGCTTTTTTTGTGCCGCAAAAATGGGAACAAGGGGCGTGGAGCTGCCGTAGTAGGCATCGAACCCTGAGACAAACTCTTCAATGTTTTTCAGGTCGAATGAAACCACAGGAAAACCGGAAGAGGACACAATTTTCGGAACATCACCGGGCGGATAGGTGCATACTGAGACATCAAGTTTTTCTGAATTATCTTTTAACAGATCAATACGATTTTTAATCGCCGTCTCAAAATTATCCGCATGCTCAAAAACTTCGTAAGAACTAATGCAGTAGAGGAACTTCTTGCGTGAGTCATAGCTTGAAGGGGTAGAAGTCTCTACGGGGATCGGTAGCTCGTTCTTCAAAGTAGTGTTTGCAGGTGCTGATAGTTGTGTATATAGATTCGGAATTACCGTGATTCTATTCTCCCAGATGTTGCGAGTGTCATCGGTACCGGTGAAAGCGGTAAGTTTGTCGACGTAATGGGCCTTCAGATTTTCTGAGTGCAGTAGAATCCTGTCGGCGAGGATAACTCCGGGCATGGTGACATAGAAGTCCATGACCTTCTGATCCGGAATATCTTCCTTGGTGAAGTCAGCGACAGGACCTATTGGGATATAGACAAGCTCCTTTGTATAGAAGATAAGGTTTTCCGCATAGTAATAAGGCGGAAGAGTAAGATAAGGATTTTCCGCATCGTAGGGACTTTGAATGTAAATGACATCAGGCTGGTGCTGCTCCAGGTCATATTCAGCCCAGCTCACAATAGGAAGATTCTCGGGGTAATCTTCGAGGTGCACAGCATCATTTATCTCTTCGTCTGTTAAAGTGATCTGTCCAAGGCAGTTTTTGGGCATGAGTGGAAGAGGGACAACTACAATTTCTGTGTCCTTTGCAGATACTTCTTTATTATATGTAGATTCAAAACCTTCCCACTCTCCGGGACCGATTGGCAGGAAGAGAACTCTTCTGCTTTCGTGTGAATGCTTAGGGCCACGATCAATATTAAGAAAGGCAGGTTCAAAAGAAAACTTTGGAAGCTTAATATTGGCAGCAGTTTCAAAGTTCACACGCTGACCTTCGAAGGCCGGGTAGCCGTGGGCAGCAAGACCTTTTTTTACCACGTTATAATCGCCGTAATGGGATCCAAGAGATTTGTTAATAAAGGAAGGAACAGGAATAAAGGTGTCCTCAAAGGGGATGAGCAGAGAGTTTTCGTAGTACTCTATTGGCTCACCGGGCATGCCCTTAAGACCCCAGGGGAAAATCTGACCAACTCTGTCCGAATCCGTCTTCGGCACTCGAGACATCTGCTTTTCCGCAAGCTTATAAAGAGATACAGCCAGGTCACGGCCGATCTGCCTTGTTTCAAATTTCCAGGAATACTTTTGCTCCAGATCATCGAGATTTGCATAGAGTGATGAGGGGATAGCAGAGCCGTTTATAATGCTCTCTGCCACAGCGAGAATGTAGAGTATCTCGTCACATCTTCTTTTCTCATCCTCAGGATTCTTGTATAGATAATCTTTTACAAAGATATCAATTCCGGTAAGCCAGGGATAATTATAGTGGCTGTTGAGATAATGCTCATCGAAGTTGATTCTGGAACTGCTGACAACTCTGGACAAAAAGAGCCAGTGATCCTCGTGGCGTTCATAGTCATGAATGCAGTATTCCTGAGGGAGTTCCTGATCGGCGACCTGTCTAAACTTCTCGTAGTCATCTCTGAGCATGCAAATATCGAGGTCATCATCCCATGGTACAAAGCCGCCATGACGGACTGCACCCAAAAAAGTGCCCCAATCTGCAAAGTAGGTGATGCCATACTTTTTGCAGATGCGGTCTATTTCAGCGAGCACGTCAAGCTCAGCAGCCCAAGACTGCTTTATCGCTGTAGGTATGTAAAAGCCGTTCCGGATCTCATCGCGGAAAAAATCTATATTGTGATTCATAATTTAATAATAACACGTTATTACACGAAGAGTTATGATCATTCTTTTTTATGGTTGAGAATAATTATTTCCATGCCGATATACAAAACGAGAGTATGACATTATGAGGACCTGGGATGATAATCAGCCATAACCTGAGCGCTATGAATGCGCAGAGGATGTACAACATAAATAGTGGTCAAAAAGCCAAAACAGCTGAGAAACTCTCTTCCGGATACAGAATCAACAGAGCTGCGGACGACGCGGCGGGACTTGCGATTTCCGAGAAGATGAGACGTCAGGTGAGGGGGCTTTCTCAGGCTGTGCTGAATTCTCAGGATGGAATCTCAATGGTTCAGACTGCAGAGGGGGCTCTTGATGAGATACATCAGATATTACAGCGCATGAATGAGCTTTCAGTTAAGGCAGCCAATGATACATATACGAGCGAGGACAGAAGATATATTCAGAGTGAGCTGGATGCTTTGCTCGATGAAGTGGATAGAACAGGTGCA
>JAILMY010000194.1 GCA_024692165.1 Butyrivibrio sp.
CACAAATGTGGATAACTTATTATAAAGAAGGATTTAGTTTCTTCATTATAATATCCATATTTTTATTTAGTTCTTCATCAAATGTACATTGTTTTTTTATCTTATTAATGCCGCTCATTACGGTGGTGTGATCTTTTTTACCAAGAATTCGTCCTATTTCCTCTAAAGAAGCATCGGTATGTTCTCTGCACAGGTACATAATAATCTGCCTGGGAAGAACAATCTCAGAATTTCTCTTCTTGGAGAAGATATCTTCCTTCTTGGTTCCGTATTGTTCACAAACTGTATCAATAATGAGCTGAGGAGTAATAACCTTGGATTTGTCAGGATAAATAATATCCTTAAGGGCTTCCATGGCATTCTCAAGAGTAATATCTACATTATTTAATCTTGAATAAGCTATGATTTTATTGTAAGCACCCTCAAGCTCACGGATGTTCGATTTAATATTTGTAGCAATGTAATTGATAACTTCGTCATCAATTGATTTGCCATAGTTCTCAGCATTTTTACGAAGAATTGCCATTCTTGTCTCATAATCAGGGGACTGAATGTCGGCAATAAGACCCATTTCGAATCTTGATCTGAATCTCTCTTCCAGGGTTTCCATTTCTTTAGGTGGCTTATCAGATGAAAGAATTATCTGCTTACCGGCCTGATGAAGCTCATTGAATGTATGGAAAAATTCCTCCTGAGTTGATTCCTTACCAATGATGAACTGAACGTCATCTACCATAAGAACATCTACAGTACGATATTTCTCACGGAGCTTGGACATATTCTCAGCTCGTCCACTTCTGATGGATTCGATAACTTCATTAGTAAACTGCTCGGAAGTAACATATAAAACCTTGGCACGATGATCATGTTCCATAATGAAATGACCTATTGAATGCATAAGATGGGTCTTACCAAGTCCAGGTCCTCCGTAAAGGAAAAGAGGATTGTAAGAAATACCCGGAGATTCAGCAACTGCCAGTGATGCTGAATGAGCAAATTTGTTATTGCTGCCTACGACAAAGGTATCAAATCTATATTTTGGATTGAGATTTGAATGATCGCTGTTAGTAGCGCCAATAGACTGAAATCTGTGATTGTTATCATTAATCTCTTCAAGTGTTTCTTCTTTATTAATAATATCTTTGTTAAGTATAAAAGAAATGTCTACCATTTCTTCCAAAAACTCAGAAATAGTAACCTTAAAGAAGTCCTGATAATTCTTGCTGATATATTGCAAAGTCATAGGATTATCCTGTGGAATAAGGATTTTGACAGTATTATCCTGAAAACTATAAACAGAAAGAGGATCAATCCAGGTTCTGTAAGAAACATCTGTAATTCCGGATTCGATTCGAATCTGCTTCTTGATATTCTCCCAATTTTCTTTTAACTTGTTTGTGATTTCATTAGATGATTGCATGAAAAACTCCCCAACAACGCATAATTATAGACTTTAACTATTTTATCTTAATTGACTTTAAAATTCAAACCAGAGAGGAGCCTGAGAAATTGTGGATAACTTTTTTTATTTTGCTCAAAAAAATTGTGATAAAATTGTGTTGTGGAAAAATGGTGTTTTATCCACTATAAAGAATCTACCGTTATAAATTGCGAAAATACTGGGCTTTAGAAAATAATACACTATAATATATACTATGTTTTCCACAAAAATAAGAAAAAATGTGGATAAAGTGAGAGGAAAAATATTAATCAACAGGTTATCCACAAAATCAACATTTTGCTGTGGATAACTTTTTTAAATACCACATATTGTTGATAACTTTTTATAAAAATATTTTGCTCTCAGGTCCAGGTATTTATTGGCAGAATATGGCTTGACTGGGGCATATTTATTTATTATAATTATAAAGATTTTTTCCACACAGGATTGTAATCTGTAATTATCTGTACACATAATATAGTGAATCAGATGATTATGTACCTTAAATTATTTGTTTTATATTAGGATAAGAAGGAGGTGTTTACCTATGAAGATGACATTCCAGCCTCATAAGCTTCAGAGAGCCAGAGTTCACGGCTTCAGAGCAAGAATGGCTACTAAGGGCGGCAGAAAAGTGCTCGCTGCTAGAAGAGCAAAGGGAAGAAAGAGATTATCAGCATGATTTAAAGGCCGCAATTAATGTGGCCTTTTTTCTTCTTATTGTAAAAGGATAAAAGAATGCTTTTTTCAGAATCAATGAAAAAGACAAAAGATTTCCGCAATGTTTATGAGAACGGCAAAAGTTATGCAAATAAGTTTATTGTTTTATATGTGTGGGAAAATGGCTGTTCGACAAATAAACTTGGAATATCTTGTAGTAAAAAAATTGGGAACAGTGTTGTAAGGCACAGATTTTCAAGACTTGTTCGCGAATCTTACCGACTACAGGAAAATTTATTCAATAGTGGTTTGGATATAGTAGTCGTAGCCAGAGCCTGTGCAAGAGATGCAAGCTTTTTTGATATTCAGGATTCTCTTATTCGCCTGGCAGGGAAGGCCCGCATAAAGAAAAATGGCGGTGAAGAATGAAACAATTATTAATCTTTTTAATCAGAATTTATAGGAAGTATTTGTCTCCATTAAAAAGAACAAAGTGTCCATACATACCGACATGTTCTGAGTATGGACTAGAAGCAATAGAAAAGTACGGGGCAATAAAAGGGGGACTTTTAGCCATTTGGAGGATTTTAAGATGTAATCCTTTTTCCAGTGGTGGATATGATCCTGTTCCGTGAACTTTTAGAGGAGGTATAATTTGTTAGGAGTTTTGTTAACCCCATATGGGGGAAGGATTGTTGGCCCGGTAGCTTGGCTTCTCGGCCATATCATGAATGGAATATTCAATATTCTTAATGCTATTGGAATTCCAAACGTTGGTCTCGCAATTATTATTTTCACAATAGTTATCTATTTATGTCTTCTTCCTTTAACTTACAAACAGCAGAAGTTTTCTAAGCTTCAGTCTAAGATGAGTCCTGAACTCAAGGCTATTCAGGATAAGTATAAGGGCAAGAAAGACAACGATTCTATGCTTGCAATGCAGGCAGAAACAAAAGAGCTTTATGCAAAGTATGGTGTATCACAGACTGGTAGTTGCCTGCAGCTTATCATTCAGATGCCTATTCTTTTTGCTCTTTATCGTGTTATCTATTCAATGCCGGCATATGTTAGGATTATTAAGAATTCCTTCTATCCTTTAGTTGAGGAACTTCGTAATACTTCCGGTGCATCCGAATTTCTTCAGACATTAAAGAGTGCAGTAGCTTACAAGGGACAGTTTACTAACGCTGAGTTCCTTGCAGGAAATACAAGCTATATTGAGAACACTTATATTGATGTTCTTAATAAGGCATCAAGTCCAGAGTGGGCAGACCTTACAAATCAGTTCGGAAGTCTTTCATCTTCTATCGAACTTACTCATAACGCACTCAATAAATTTAATTCATTTCTTGGTCTTAACATAGGTGACAGTCCTATGTATATGATCCAGACTGCATTTTCCAATAAGCAGTTCCTTCTTCTTATTGGTGGAGTTGCTGTTCCTGCTCTTGCAGCACTTACACAGTGGATCAACACCAAGCTTATGCCACAGGCACCTGATAACAACAACGGCAAAGTGGACAAGGATGACCCGGCAGCACAGATGCAGCAGTCAATGAAGACTATGAACATCATGATGCCAATCATGTCAGCTTTCTTCTGCTTAAGTCTTCCTGCAGGTATGGGCCTTTACTGGATTGCCGGTGCTGTGATCAGATCTATTCAGCAGATTGTTATCAACAAGCACATTGACAAGACTGATATTGACGCTGAGATTGCTAAAAATACTGAGAAGTATAAGAAGAAGATGGAAAAAATGAAATCTTCTCCTCAGATGAACATGTATGCAAACATGTCCACAAGAAACATCAGTAGTGTAGCAAAGAATTCACCTGTAGCTACCAGTGATATGGATGAGAAGGTTGCCAATTCACGCAAAGTTTATGAGAACAACAAAATTCGTAAGGATTCTCTTCTTGCAAAAGCTAACATGGTAAAAGACTTTAACGAGAATTTTAATAACGCGAACAAACAGTAATGCTATTTTCTTTGGGAGGTTGAGATGGAATTTAAGGAATTTACCGCAAAAAATGTGGATGATGCTATAACAGAAGCTTGCGAACAGCTTATGGTAACAAGTGACAGACTTGAGTATGAGGTTGTTTCAAATGGTTCAACTGGATTCCTCGGAATCAATGCTAAGCCTGCAGTGATAAAGGCTAGAATCAAAGAGGAAACAAAAGAGACTGTAGAAGTTAAAGAGCCTGTAAAGGAAGCAGTCAAGGAAGTAAAAAAGGAAACTAAAAAGGAAGAGCCAGTTAAAGAAGAGGTTAAAACTGTTAAGGCTACATCAAACATCAATGCCGATGAGTGCATAAAGAAGGCCAATGATTTCCTTAAGGATGTATTCGGTGCAATGAACATGGAAGTAACTGTAAACTCTATGTTCAATGCTGAGGATAATGTTCTTGATGTAGAGCTCAGTGGTGCTGAGATGGGAGTTCTCATCGGTAAGAGAGGACAGACTCTTGATTCACTTCAGTATCTTATTTCTCTTGTTGTTAACAGAGATTGTGATGATTACATTCACGTAAAGGTTGACACAGAGAATTATAGAGAGAGAAGAAAGGCTACACTTGAGAACCTTGCTAAGAATATTTCTTATAAGGTTAGAAAGACAAGACAGTCCGTTGCTCTTGAGCCTATGAATCCATATGAGAGACGTATCATTCATTCAGCACTTCAAAATGACAGATATGTTACAACCCACAGTGAAGGCGATGAGCCATTCAGAAGAGTAGTTGTTACTCTTAAGAAATAAGACCAGGATTAAATCTAAACCCCTTGAGTTATAGCTTGAGGGGTTTAATTATGTGACTTTCTACATTATAATAATTTTCACAAGTTGATGTTTTTTCGTTTATTACAGGTAATGGTATGAGTAGTGTATTAAATAACTTCAAAAACGATACAATATGTGCCATCGCAACGGCTATGTCTGATGCCGGTATTGGAATTATCAGGGTTAGCGGGTCAAGGGCGCTGGAAATCTGTGATAAGATATATTGCTCAGCAAAGATGGAGCATGATCTTAAAGACCATAAGCCAAATACTATCGTTTATGGATATATTTGTGATGAATCAAATGATTCTGAGAATATAATAGTTGATGAAGTAATGATTTCTTATATGAAAGCACCTCATAGCTATACAAGAGAAGATGTAATAGAGATAAACTCCCATGGTGGAATGCTGGTAATGAATCAGATTCTTCTTTTGCTGTTGGAAAAGGGCTGCAGACTTGCTGAACCCGGAGAGTTTACAAAGAGGGCATTCCTAAACGGAAGAATTGACCTTACTAAAGCTGAAGCAATTATGGATGTGATCAGTGCTCAGAATAATTTTGCTTTGGAAAGCTCCAGAAGTCAGCTTCAAGGAAAGATGTACGAAAAAATAAAATCCTTTAGGGAAAAGATTCTCTATCAGATGGCATTTATTGAGTCTGCTTTAGATGATCCTGAAAACTATGATCTTGAAGGATTTCCTGAGAAGCTTCGAAATACAATAACTCCGCTTATATCAGATATTGAACATCTTTTGGAAACTGCTGATGAAGGTCTGATCAGAAAAGACGGTATTAAAACAGTAATTGTTGGTAAGCCTAATGCCGGAAAATCTTCTCTTTTAAATATGCTTACCGGAAATGAACGTGCTATAGTCACAGATATTGCCGGAACCACCAGAGATATTATTGAAGAAACAGTAAGGCTTGGAGATATCATTCTTCATGTAATAGACACAGCCGGAATAAGAAATACTGAAGATATCATCGAGAAAATTGGTGTTGATAAGGCTAAGTCCAAGATACAGGAAGCGGACCTTGTTCTTTATATTATGGATTCAACTTCAGATATTGATGAAGAAGATAAAGAGATAATCTCTTTGTGCAAAGATAAAAAGACCATTGTTTTATTAAATAAGGATGATCTGATTGAGAATATAAAAGTTACGTATGACATGATCTTAGATATGTTTTCAGAAGTTGCCAATCTGAATGTTCCTGTAATTAAAACTTCTATGCTAAATGGAAACGGTCTTGAAGAACTGAAAAAATCTGTAACAGATCTTTTCCTTAATGGTGACATCGTGCCGAAGCAGGAAATTTATATAACGAACTTAAGGCATAAAGATCTGCTTAATCAGGCCCTGGTTAGTTTGAAACTTGTGATCGACAGTATTGATAAGAATATTTCTGAAGATTTTTATACTGTTGATCTGACAGAAAGCTATGCAAAGCTTGGAGAAATAATTGGTGAAGAAGTAGGAGATGATCTTGTTGAGGAAATCTTCTCCAAATTCTGTATGGGAAAATAAATATGTTAGATGTTAAAGAAAAATTTGATGTTGCTGTAATTGGTGCCGGTCATGCCGGATGTGAGGCTGCTCTTGCCTGTGCAAGACTTGGACTTGAAACTGTTATCTTCACTATGAGTGCAGACAACATTGCTTTCATGCCATGTAATCCTCATATTGGTGGATCTTCAAAGGGTCACCTTGTTAGAGAAATTGATGCCCTTGGTGGAGAAATGGGTAAGAATATCGATAAGACATTTCTTCAGTCCAAGATGCTCAATACTTCTAAGGGTCCGGCCGTTCATTCCTTAAGATGTCAGGCTGATAAGATGGAATATTCAAAAGCCATGAGAAAAGTATTGGAAAATCAGGAACATCTTTTTATAAAACAGGCAGAGGTTTCAGAAATTTTATATGAGGATGCGGTCGATGATTTAAAGCACGACGGGTATATCAAGAATATAATTGGTGTAAAGATCTTTTCCGGAATTATCTATGAAGCAAAAGCTGTGATACTCTGTACAGGTACATATCTTAAGAGCAGATGTTTAACCGGTGAAGCAATTACTTATAGCGGACCAAACGGACTCCAGCCTTCTAATCTTTTATCAGAGTCTTTACTTAAAGCAGGTATCGAGCTTAGAAGATTTAAGACAGGAACACCTGCCAGAATGGATGGAAGTACTATTGATTATTCCAAGATGTCTGAACAGTTCGGAGATACTCCTGTAATGCCCTTTTCCTTTGATACTGATCCAAAGGATGTGCAGAAAGAACAGGTTTCTTGCTGGTTAACATATACCAATGAAAAAACACACGAAATAATACGAAATAACATAGATAGATCGCCGATATATGCAGGCATCATTGAGGGTATCGGTCCTAGATATTGTCCTTCCATTGAGGATAAGGTTGTAAAATTCCCTGATCATGAAAGACATCAGGTCTTCGTTGAACCTGAAGGAACCTTTACCAATGAAATGTATATTGATGGAATGTCTTCTTCACTTCCTGAAGATGTTCAGATTGCAATGTACAGAACAGTTCCCGGACTTGAGAATTGTCGTATAGTTAAGAACGCATACGCAATCGAATATGATTGTTTATGTCCAGGACAGCTTCATCCTACATTGGAGATAATGAATATTCATGGACTTTTTAGTGCTGGACAGTTTAACGGAAGCAGTGGATATGAAGAAGCTGCTGCTCAGGGACTATATGCTGGAATAAATGCTGCAATGCAAATTTTGGGAAAACCCTATCTTAACATAGACAGATCCGAAGGTTATATTGGAGTTCTTATAGATGATCTTGTAACAAAAGAAAATCTTGAACCCTATAGAATGATGACTTCAAGAGCTGAGTACAGATTGCTTCTTCGACAGGATAATGCTGATATAAGACTTTGCGGAAAGGGACATGAGGTTGGTCTTATCAGTGATGAGAAGTACAATAAACTCCTTGTGAAGATTGATGCAATAAATACAGAAGTTGAAAGACTGAAAAATACAATTATTGGTGCTAATGCAAAGATGCAGAAATTCATGGAAGAAAATGGAAGCTCATCTTTGAAGACAGCAACATCTTTAGCTGAGCTTATATGTAGACCTGAGTTTTCATATGAAAGTATTGCTCCTATTGATCCGGAAAGAAAAGAACTTCCTTCGGATGTAATTGAACAGGTAGAGATAACAATAAGATATGAAGGTTATATCACTAGACAGCAGAGACAGGTTGAACAGTTTAAGAAAATTGAGAAAAAGATAATTCCTGCTGACATTGATTACGATGATGTATCAAGCCTTCGCCTTGAGGCAAGACAGAAACTTAAAAAGTTCAGACCTGTAAATGTAGGTCAGGCATCAAGAATTGGCGGAGTAAATCCTGCGGATATTTCAGTGCTTATTATTTACCTTGATTCTGTATACAGAGGAAATTCTGATGAGAAATAAATTCGAACAGATGATAAAAGATTTTTCGACCTTTGGTATTGAATTATCAGATCATCAACTGGATCAATTTAATAAATACTATGAGCTGTTGGTTGAATGGAATAGCTTCATGAATCTCACAGCTATTACTGAGTTCGAAGACGTTTGTAAATTACATTTTGTTGATAGTATTTCTGCCTGTAAATATTTTAATTTTTCAAGTTCATCTTTTTCACTAATTGATATAGGTACCGGGGCAGGATTTCCAGGAATTCCTCTTAAGATTGTTTTTCCACAATTGCAGGTAACTCTGTTTGACTCTTTGAATAAGAGACTTAAATTTCTGGATGAAGTAATTGATAAGCTTGATTTAAATAACACCGGTAATATACATACCTTGCATGGGAGGGCAGAAGACTATGCCATAAAGAAGGAAGAATCCCTAAGAGAAACATATGACATAGCAGTATCAAGAGCGGTAGCTAATATGGCTACATTATCTGAGTATTGTCTTCCATATGTAAAAGTTGGTGGTAAGTTTATAGCATATAAAAGTGAAAAAGCTTCTGAAGAATTATCTGATGCTAAAGGTGCAATTCATTTACTTGGTGGAAAACTAATATCAAGCAATGATTTTGTTCTTCCTGAAACTGATGTTCAAAGAACAATTTGCATCGTAGATAAGATTGAACCTACATCAAAAAAGTATCCTCGTAAAGCAGGAATTCCTTCTAAGCAACCACTAAAATAATATATATTGTGTTTGGATATTTGAGACCACAAAATGTTTCACGTGAAACATAAATTTTCAGAATGTTATGAATTACAAAAAATTGTTTCACGTGAAACATTGGAATACTAAATCTTGTGTTTTAAATCGTGAAACATTAATAATCCACCCAAATTGTATAGAATCAGTGTACAATTACAGCCACAATATATAGTTATCTTTGATAAAAACAAAAATATCATAAACCATAATTGGAATTTGTGCTAAAATCATATTAGCGTTTTGAAAATATGGAGGAGAGATGGGAAGAGTTATCGCAATCGCTAATCAGAAAGGTGGAGTTGGAAAAACTACCACTTCTATTAATTTGTCAGCAGCATTAGCTGAAAAAGGGAAAAAGGTTTTGGTAATAGATACTGATCCACAGGGTAATACAACCAGTGGACTGGGTCTGGATAAACAGGAATTAGAAAACACAATTTATGAACTTATGATAGGTGAGTGTAGTATTGACGAATCTATCCACAAAAATGTCTTTGATAATCTTGATATTATTCCATCAAATGTAAACCTTGCAGCTGTAGAGATCGAACTTATAGATGCAGATCAGAAAGAGTATATTCTCAGAGAAGCAATTAGTACTGTAAAGGATAACTATGATTTTGTAATTATCGATTGTCCACCATCTCTTAGTATGCTTACAGTAAATGCCATGACAACTGCTAATACTGTTTTGGTTCCTATCCAGTGTGAGTACTATGCATTGGAAGGTCTTGGACAGTTAGTACATACAGTTAACCTTGTAAAGGAAAGATTGAATTCAGAGCTTGAGATGGAAGGCGTTGTATTTACAATGTTTGATTCCAGAACAAATCTTTCTCTTCAGGTTGTGGAGAATGTTAAAGAACACATCGAAGAGAATGTTTACAAGACAATCATTCCAAGAAATATAAGATTGGCTGAGGCGCCAAGTTATGGTATGCCAATAAACCTATATGAACCCAAATCTGCTGGAGCAGAAGCATATAGATTACTTGCTGATGAAGTAATTGCCAGAAGATTTGTTTAATTCATTAAATATACAAGTGATGTTGTGGAGGAAATATGGCAACAAAGAATGCGAAAAGAGGTCTGGGGAAAGGTCTTGATTCCTTAATACCTGCAAAAACCAGTTCTAGCAAAGAACAGAAGATTGAAGAAAAACATATAGAAGGGAATATTGTAAACTTAAGGATTACAGAAATAGTTCCTAATAAGAATCAGCCAAGAAGAAATTTCGATGAGGATGCTTTACTGGAGCTGGCTGATTCAATTAAACAGCACGGAATGATAAACCCTCTTATTGTTACTCCAAGAGATGGCAATTATATGATCGTTGCCGGAGAGAGAAGATGGAGAGCAGCAAGAAAAATTGAACTTAAGGAAGTTCCGGTAATCATTAAGAAGTTATCTGATGAGGAAATAGCAGAACTTTCAATTATTGATAACTTGCAAAGAGAAGATATTAATTCAATTGATGAGGCATTTGCATTTAAGCAGCTTATCGATGCTTACTCATACACTCAGGATCAGTTGGCAGCAATTGTATCTAAAAGCAGAGTATATGTTACTAACTCCTTAAGACTTCTCAAGCTGTGCAAGAAAGTTCAGGAGATGGTTATCCAGGAACTCATTACTGCCGGACATGCCAGAGCACTTATCTCTATTGAGAGTGAAAATATTCAGGAGGAAATTGCTCAGAAGATCGTTGACGAGAGTCTCAGCGTAAGAGAGACCGAGAAGCTTGTAAAGAATCTTGGAAAGAGTCCCAAGAAAAAGACCTCAAAGACTAATGCAAGTGTAGAAGCTGTATATGCCGAGGTTTCAGAGAAGTGCAAACAGGCGCTGGGAACAAAGGTTGAGATCTCATCAAAGGGAGATGGTGTAGGACTTATTCAGATTGAGTTCTATAGCAATGATGATCTGGAAAAGATAATCGGCAGACTCTGCAAAGAGTAATGTATGATTTAATTAAGAAAAAAGTATAATTAAACAAGGTGGGGGAATAAATGAATAGCGGAATCTTTGATGCTATAGGATTGACTGGACTGGATCCTGCAATTATTTTTATTGTATTGTTAGTTTTACTTATCATTGCTTTTATTTTTATTATCGTTCAGAGAAATCGGTTAAAGAAACTTGAGAAGAAATATAACAAGTTTATGCAAGGAAAAGAGGCAGAATCCTTGGAGGATGAGATTGTTGGTCTTTTCCATGAAAACCGTATGATCAAAAGCGATAATGAAAAGAACAGAAAAGATATCATCGACATCAACAAGCGACTTAACCATTCATTTCAAAAGATAGGCCTGGAGAAATATGATGCTTTCAGCCAGACCGGTGGAAAACTGAGCTTTGCACTTTGCATGCTGGATGAAAATGACAATGGATTTCTAATGAATTCCGTTCATAACACAGATGGAATGAACTATTCATATTCCAAAGCCATAAATGGCGGTGTTTCAGATGTTGAACTTAGCAAGGATGAGAAGAGAGCTCTCGATAAAGCCCTTGCAAGTGTAGACAGATAATAAAATGCTTTAAATTAAATTTTATAAAATATATTAGTTTGGAGGAGATCGACATGATCGACATTAAGTTTTTACGTGAGAATCCGGATGTAGTAAGAGAGAACATCAAGAAGAAATTTCAGGATGAGAAGCTTCCTCTCGTTGATGAAGTAATCAAACTGGATGAGCAGAGACGTTCCAATCAGCAGGAAGCTGATGAAATCAGAGCTCACAAGAATAAGATTTCCAAGGAAATCGGTGGACTCATGGCCCAGGGCAAAAAGGATGAGGCTATGGCTCTTAAGGACGAAGTAGCTAAAGAGGCTAAGAGACTGGAGGAGCTTGAGGAGAATCAGAAGAAACTTGATGAAGAAGTTACAAACAAGATGATGATCATTCCTCAGATCATAGATGATTCTGTTCCTGTTGGTAAGGATGATTCAGAGAACGTTGAAATTGAGAAGTTTGGCGAGCCCGTTGTTCCTGATTTTGAGATTCCATATCACACAGATATCATGGAGAGCTTCGACGGTATCGATCTTGATGCTGCAAGAAGAGTAGCAGGAAACGGATTTTACTATCTTATGGGTGACATCGCAAGACTTCACTCAGCTGTAATCTCTTATGCTAGAGATTTCATGATCGACAGAGGCTTTACATATTGCGTACCACCTTTCATGATTCATGGAAACGTTGTAGCAGGTGTTATGAGCTTCCCTGAAATGGAAGCAATGATGTACAAGATTGAGGGTGAGGATCTTTACCTTATAGGAACCAGTGAGCATTCAATGATTGGTAAATTTATCGACCAGATTATTCCTGAAGAGGAGATGCCTAAGGCTCTTACAAGCTACTCACCTTGCTTTAGAAAAGAGAAGGGTGCTCACGGTATTGAGGAGCGTGGAGTTTACAGAATTCACCAGTTCGAGAAGCAGGAAATGGTTGTTATCTGTAAGCCTGAAGATTCTAAGACTTGGTATGACAAGCTTTGGAAGAATACAGTAGATCTTTTCAGATCTATGGATATTCCTGTAAGAACTCTTGAGTGCTGCTCAGGAGACCTGGCAGATCTTAAGTGCAAATCCTGCGATGTTGAGGCTTGGTCACCAAGACAGAAGAAGTACTTCGAAGTTGGTAGCTGCTCAAATCTTGGAGATGCTCAGGCTAGAAGACTTAAGATCAGAATAAAGGGTAAGGATGGCAACTACCTTGCTCACACACTTAACAATACAGTTGTTGCTCCACCAAGAATGCTTATCGCATTCCTTGAGAATAACCTTCAGGCTGATGGAAGCGTAAGAATCCCTGAGGTTCTTCGTCCATACATGGGAGGAAAAGAAGTCCTTGTTCCTAAGACCAAGGCATAATAATTTGTAAAAGAGAGGTGAAACTGGCGTTGCATAAGTTCTTGCGAGCAGTGGGATTTTCAAAGATCAAAGAGAGAAAAGAATTAACTGCGCTGATCACCAATAGTATACAGCTTGCTACCAGAAGATCCTATGTCACCACGGTGGAGGACGGTATCGTTGCCCTCTTCGAAAGAGACTTCGCTGATGACATAGGTCTGGCAGTCTGCGGGGAATTTGATGATGATGATAAGTTCATTTACGAATATTATTATCCTTATCTGATCCCATCCGGTATTAGTACTGAGGAGGACCTCAATGTGGAAAGACATGCTGCCCAGGTTTCTTACGCCGGGGTCTGCAATGAACCAAGGATTGGGGTTACTCTGATTTACTATCTTCAGAACATGATTCCATATATCAAATATGAGAATGAGGCCAAGTTCCCGATTCGCGGAACCACCTTAAGCCTTTCAGCTCTTTCAACCAAGGGCCAGATTATGATGCCTATTGCTAAGACTGAAGAGGAAAAAGAAGTAGCGAAAAAGAAGACAAATTACAGAAACAAACTGATCAACAATGCAAGAAAGGGCGACGAAACTGCAATCGAGTCTCTGACCCTTGATGATATGGACCTCTATACAAGTATCTCCAAGAAAATCAGGAAGCAGGATGTATACAGCCTTGTGGATTCATACTTTATGCCCTACGGTGTTGAGTGCGATCACTATTCCGTCCTTGGAGAAATTAAGGATTGCAGAAGAGTAATCAACAGCCTTACATCAGAGGCAGTTCATATCATGAGGATAAACTGTAACGATCTTGAGTTTGATGTCTGTATAAATGAAGTAGATCTTCTTGGAGAGCCGGCCGTTGGCAGGCGCTTTAAGGGCAATATCTGGATGCAGGGATTTATCAACTTCCCAAAATAAAATCAAAAGATAGCTCTGAAAAAGAATGGGGCATATTAAAAATCTCAAAAAGAGAAAGGAGAAAAGTATGGCAACACCACATAATAGTGCAGAAAAGGGTGACTTTGCAAAAACCGTCCTTATGCCGGGAGATCCTTTAAGAGCAAAATTTATTGCTGAGAATTTTCTTACAGATGTTAAATGCGTAAACGAAGTTAGAGGAATGCTGGGCTTTACAGGAAAATATGAGGGAAAAGAAGTGTCTGTAATGGGACATGGAATGGGAATTCCTTCAATCGGAATTTATACCTATGAGCTTTTCAACTTTTATGATGTTGATAATATTATCAGAGTAGGAAGTGCAGGCGGAATGCAGGACTATGTTAATGTCCGCGATATCATTTTTGCCATTGGTGCACACACAGATTCCAACTACGGATTCCAGTTCGGACTTCCGGGAACCTTCTGCCCGACAGCTACCTACGATATTCTTGAGAAGGCAGTTAATATCGCAAAGGACAAGGGCGTAAGATATCACGTTGGAAATGTCCTTGCTTCAGATGCTTTCTATAAAAAGAACTGTGACGAAGCAGATCGTTACAGAAATCTTGGAACATTGGCAGTAGAGATGGAGACAGTCGCTCTTTACATGAATGCAGCAGAAGCTAAGAAGAACGCACTCACTATCCTTACTGTTTCTGATCATCTCTATAAGACAGAAGAGCTTTCAGCCGCTGAGCGCCAGACAAGCTTTACTGATATGATGGAGATTGCTCTTAAGACAGCAATTTTGCTTTGATCTTTGAGTGGGGGATTAGGGCATTGGCAGGGAGCAAGAAAAAAACAGTATATGGCATAATTGCAATATTAGTGGTTCTGGCAATCAATTCCACGGAGTTTCTGGTAGCAGGTGAAGAGTCCGGTAACATAGTACTGAACTTTATCAGCAAGGTCGCGTACACTGTATCTGTTGCCAATATTGTGGATATATTGTCATGCGTAGGTATCTATGTACTTTTATGCTATGTATTTCATGATGACAGAAAAATAAGTATAACCGGTATCATTATTTCCGTACTTTTGGCATTTCTTTATATGTGGTGCTTTAGCTACAAGCTGACAGGTTTTGCCACAGGATTTTTTGAGAACAAGTATCAGATAATACTGACGTTGTTTAGACTATTTGGACATAGCTGTCTCTTTTACCTGCTATTTGAAATGCTTTCGCTAAAGCTTGAAAAACTAAGGCTCTGCGATAATGGCAAGGGAATAGATGTCTTTATCATTTCTTCGATAATTGTATTTGCAGGCTGGCTGTTTTGGATCATCATGGCATATCCGGGTTCAGTATCTTCCGATGGCGTGACACAGCTGGGACAGTTCTACTTTGGATCTGTTACGGCTCATCATCCGCCTCTTTCTACATGGTTCATGGGGCTTATGTTCAGACTGGGGACTGCGCTTACGAAGGATACAAGATTCGGAGTTTTTCTTTACCTCCTTGTACAGACAGTAATTGGAGCGCTGATAATCGGTCATAGTATCAGGACAATGTACAGGCTGGGAATAAAAAAGACCCTTTGTATCTGCACTGCTGTGTTCTTTGGAATCACTCCAATATTTGGACTGTTCGCCCAGTGGTATGAGAAGGACCTGATGTATGGCCTTTTCACACTTCTTTTCCTGGACAAGGTAACAGAGCTGGTATTTAAGAAGGATGACATTACTGTCAGGGATGGAGTTTTACTGACAATTTTTGCCCTTCTTTGCGTGTTCCTTAGAAATAACGGAATTCACGCCGTGATTCCAACAGTTATTGCCCTGGCGATTTTACTTAAGAAGAAAAATTCCAAGACCACTATGATAATATCAGCAGTAGTGATCATGGTGGCCTCATTCCTAGTAAACAATGTAATATTCACAGCAATGGGAATTGAGAAGGGCAATATTAAAGAGATGCTCAGTGCACCTATGCAGATGTCCGCCAGATACATAAGAGATCATGGTGATCATGTGACTGAGGAAGAAAGAGAAGTTCTGGAATTATTCTTTAATGATTACGATAATGTGGCAGCAAACTATGATCCTACCTGTGCGGATCCTGTCAAGAATATGGTATTTGTGGAGAAAAATAATCTTCCAACCTATTTCAAAACCTGGTTCAAGATGGGACTTAAGCAGCCGGGGACATATTTTGATGCATTCATTTGCTTGAACTACGGATATCTGGCGCCATCGGAACAAAACGCGGAAGCTACCATTGATATGCCGGTAAGGGATGAGGTATCATCTCAGCTGGAGCAGATGGGGATTGATGGGCACCAGAATTTGGAAAATGTACAGATTCTGTCAAAGCTGATCTATATTAACATGGTCTTCCCGATAGTACGTTATTTTACTATGCCCGGAGTATATATGTGGCTTACAATAATGCTTCTTGGGATGTTCATAAGAAGAAGGATCAGAACCGGATATGTGCTTATTCTTCCGAATGTGATAAATCTTTTGGTTTGCCTGGCAGCGCCTCTTTGCAATGCCATGAGATATGAACTTCCGGTAGTTTTGTCACTGCCGATCATTTTAACCGGGGCTGTAGTTCTTTTTGCAAAAGATAATTAAATATTTGGGGTAGAAGGTATGAGTAATAATCTTTTTCCGCTTGAGACAAAGCATTTCTTCATTCGTCCTGAAAACGAAGAGATGCCTTTGGAAGCAGAGTGGAGCATATGTTTAAAGGATGGGGAGCAGAAGATAGGCAGCATCTGCTTTGAGGATGCTGTATTGCACGGAGAGCTTCAGATCAGTGTTACTTTAGATCCTGAGTATAACAAAGCAGATTACAACAGAGAAATCTTTTTCGCTATGTCTAATTTCGCTTTTCAGTCTCAGGAAGTAAGAGAAATCAGCACAAAGTGCAGGTACGAGGAAGAAAATCGTGTTCGCGGGCTTGAAAAGGCCGGATATGTAAGACGTGAAACCACTGACGGAATCCATCATTATTCCATCAAGAAGCAGAAAACTTCCTGGACCGGAATGTACATTTTTATCGGGTTGATCGCAGGATTTATTATTGGAATCACTGTTTCGAATCTTTGGATGGGCACCCTGATCGGCATTGTATCAGGCGCAATTATTGGAATTCTTCTGGATAAGAGAGACAATAAAGAATCGACAATTTAATAATGAAAAATAAATGCCGAGGGTTATCAGATAGATAGCCTTCGGCACTTTTATTTAATAGTTAAATCCTTTGTTTGCCTGATCTATTATCTCCTGTAAAAGAGAAATCCGCTTATCACACAGGGCCTTGAATAATTCATCAGCAGTCTTGGTGCCTCTTTTAAGAGTCTTGTACCAGTTTGCCAGATCGATAGCCTTCTGACAGGACTCAATGATCTCCACATTGGTCTTCTCATGGATACAGCTGCCAAGAGCCATGGAAATCCTGATAATATCGAATCTGTCCAGGTCATCGCAGTCCCTTATGGACATTTGGAAAACAGACATGTCCTCGGGAATATTATCGGTGGCATTGTGTCTGGAGATGCCGATGACCATTTCATCCCTGTACTTCTCATCGTAGCCAATGGCGTCAAGATAAGCCTTTGCTATATCAGCGCTCACAAGATGATGAATTGAAAAGCCCCCGAATCTGTCAGATTCTCTATAGCCAACATCATGCAAAAGACATGCCATAACCAGAGGCTCCTTAGGAAGACCCTCAGCCTTAGCCAGCATTTTGCCGTTTTCCGCAACGCGTATGCTGTGTTCATAGCGATAGAGCATATCTCCTCTATCCGGTGTTGGATCAAGCATATCGTATAGGAAAGCTCTGGTCTCTTCTATGTAATCTGTGGGATTACTGTGCTTTTTGATTATTTCACTAACATGTTCAGTAATAACTTCGCCGTCAACGTACATTTCTCTATACCTCGTATGTTATGAATGAAAGTGATGTAGTCCCTTCATTATAGCAAAAAGAATAAGAGAGATGATACAGGAATATCCGCGTTATAATATTATCGTAATGACATATATCAATATATTAATTATAATCATAAACAGTACATTAAGGAACAAAAAAGCGAGAGGAGATTGTTGAAAATGTCTAAGGGGGGATCAAAATCAACCATTGAAGGACAGGCGGCTGTAAAGAATGGCGTGGTAAGAATGATCCTGGCGCTGCTTGCCCTTGCCATGAATATTCTGCTTACTGTTCTTATAGTATTTAAGCTTCACCAGAACTATACCTGGTTTGCTGTAGTCTTCGATATTCTCGCGCTTATCACCGTACTCTATATCTATGGGCTTCATACTTCGTCGTCTGTAAAAATCCCATGGATGCTTATCATCATATTTCTGCCTGTCGCAGGTATGGTCTTCTATCTTTTGGTGGGACTTAACAACACTTCCCGAAAAATGAGAAAAAGATACAAAAAGATTGATGAAGCTCTTTTGCCAAGGCTTCCGGAAAATACCGATGTGGAAAAAAGGCTGCAACAGGAGCTTCCGTTTACTGCGAATATAGCTCATTACCTTAGAAAATATGCAGGTTTCCCGGTGTATGAAAACACGGATATCACTTACTATGATGATGCGGCCAAGGGTTTGGAGGCGCAAAAAGAGGCCCTTCGCAAGGCTAAGGGCTTTATTTTCATGGAGTATCATGCGATCGAAGACTCTGCCAGCTGGCATGGTATCTGCGATATCCTTGAAGAGAAGGTAAAAGAAGGTGTTGAAGTAAGAGTCTTTTACGATGACATGGGAAGTATCGGTTTTATAAATACTGACTTTGTAAAAAGACTGGAAGCCAAAGGAATAAAGGCCAGAGTATTTAACCCGTTTTCTCCTGGTCAGAATATATTCCTGAATAATCGTGACCACAGGAAAATTACAGTAATCGACGGTAAGGTGGGCTTTACCGGCGGATATAACCTCGCGGATGAATACTTCCATGTGACAGAGCCCTTTGGTTTCTGGAAGGATACGGGCCTTCGGCTCGAGGGTGATGCCGTAAGATCACTGACGGTTACATTCCTGGAAATGTGGAATGCCATCAGGGACGATGATGTGGATGATGTATCTTTTGAGAAGTACCTTACAGACTACGACTACACGGCAAAAGAGAAAACCTATGTCCTTCCATACGCTGACTCTCCGATGGATGATGAGGCTGTTGGTGAAGAAGTATACATGAGTATGGCTGAGAGCGCCACAAAGTATGTATGGTTCATTACTCCATATCTTATCATCACGGAAGAAATGATCCACACTCTTTCAATAGCTGCCAAAAGAGGTATTGATGTCAGGATCATTACTCCGGGTATCCCTGATAAAAAGATGGTTTACAGTCTTACAAGATCCTATTACAACGTTCTTGTCAGGAACGGCGTCAGGATTTATGAGTACACTCCTGGATTCTGTCATGCCAAGATGAGTATTACAGATGATTACATGGCTACCTGCGGAACAATCAATCTGGATTTCAGAAGTCTTTACCATCATTTTGAAAATGGGTGTCTTTATGCAGGCTGTCAGGCTGTCATGGATACAAAAAAAGATTTCGAGAAGATGTTCAGCGAAGCTAATGAAGTAACTGAGTACTACAGATCCGGAAGAGGCTCGTTCCTGCGCTTTGGACAGATGCTGCTAAGGCTGGTTGCTCCACTTATGTAAATTGAGAAAACATGAAAAGGCTTTATTATTCCAATCGCATAAAAGAATACGGAAAGGACATCCTTGATTCAAAAGAGTTTTTACAGGGCGTACGGCAGATACATCACTTAAGGACCTTGGTCGCCGCCCACTCCTTAAGAACCGCCAAAATAGCCCTTAAGATATGTGACAGGCTGGAGCGCTGCGGTCTCAAGGTGGATGAACGAAGGGCGGTGAGAGCAGCTCTTTTGCATGACCTTGGTATGCTGGGCAGAAGTCAAAGATACAAAAATAATTTTGAATGCGGGTATCGCCATCCGATAAATTCTGTAGCTACTGCCAGGAAAATCTGGCCGGACATCGACCCTAAAAGCATTAATGCCATAAAGAGTCATATGTGGCCCTTGTCTTTATCCGTTCCATCATCGAAAGAGGCATTTATTGTTTGCTTTGCGGATAAAATGGCATCTATTGCAGACATTTTTCCAAAGAAAGGAAAGAAAAATCCTTGCTGAAAAAATTTACTCTATTCATTCTGGGCATCGTATCAATCGCCTTGGGAATCATCGTTTTTATCGATAAAAGACCGGCCATAATTCTGTGCGGAATAGGTGTTATTCTCTACGCCTTTGGAGAATTCGCCAGTTGGCTCGAAAAAAAGAAAGGCCGGCGCAGCCAGTATATTCATGCTTTCCGGCGCCGGTATGTCAGTTCTATATGGAGTTGGAATACTGATTGGCGGGATTTTGGAGTTTAATCCCAAAACCATTGAGAAAAATCTTGAACTTGGCTATCAGGATGCCATGAGAAAAATATCAATAGTTAAGAGCTAATGGAGGAAATTTGCATGAAGGAATTTTGGAAAAAGACATTTGGCCTGGCGATACCTTTATTTATCGGCCTGGCGATGACTGTAATAACCTTCTTTATAATTTTCAGATTTGAAGGTATCGCGAAAGCCTTTTCCGCGCTCCTGTCAATAATGATCACTTTTGTTTATGGCGGAGTTATGGCCTATTTACTAAAGACGCCCTACAACTGGATTGAGAAAAAGCTCGGAAAGCTGTTCAAAGGAAAGAAACCGGGACTGGTAAGGGGGCTTTCTGTAATTATCGTTCTTTTGCTTACTCTTGCAATAATAATAATCCTGCTTCAGATGGTCATTCCGGCATTGGTGGAAAGTATTGTTTCAATAATCAATGAAGTTCCGGCTGCCACTGCATCCCTGGAAAAGCTCGTCGCAGATTTTGCAGCTGATAACGAAGTCATCGGAAATTATATTTATCAGGGAATAAATGCTATCAGTACCGGCGGCGTAACATGGCTCAAGGACACAATCCTACCGGAGCTGGGAGGCATCATGGGCGGTGTTGCCGGGGCCTTTGGATCGGTAATCGGAGTAATTTACAACATATTGATAGGAATGATCATCTGTATTTATCTGTTGCTTGGAAAATCAAATTTCGCAAGACAGGGTAAAATGGTCATTTATTCGATCTTCAAAAGAAATACCGCTGAGAAAGTCCTGGATGAGTTCGCATTTATTGACAAGACCTTTGTAGGATTCTTTGGAGGAAAAATATTAGACAGCGCTGTTGTTGGAATGATATGCTATGTTTTCTGCCTTATCATGCAGCTTACTTTGGGTATGAAAAATGCAGTGCTGATAGCAGTTATTATCGGAGTCACAAACATTATCCCCTTCTTTGGTCCTTTTATCGGAGCAATTCCATCGGCCCTCATTATCATGATGGATTCGCCGATCTGTTGCCTCATTTTCATTATTTTTGTAGTCATACTCCAGACCGTTGACGGAAATGTCATAGGACCTATGCTTCTTTCAGGAAGTGTTGGCTTGTCGGGATTCTGGGTACTGTTTGCAATTACGCTCTTTGGCGGCCTTCTTGGTATTGTGGGAATTTTGATCGGCGTTCCGGTCTTCGCCGTTATCTACGATTTTATAAAGCGCCAGGTATACAAGATGCTGGCTAAACATGAGATTTCAGAATACCTGCCACCAAAACCGGCAGAAGAGGAAGCTTGATAACATAAGGGGCAGGAAGCCATGCGCGAACGAAGGGAGCAGAGATCCCTTCTCCGCGGGCTGTCGCCCTATAAAAAAAGATACATAAAAGCTCTTACGTGAGTAAACTCCCGACGAGCTTTTACGTATCTTTTTTTGCATGGCTTGTAGCCTTAACTAGTGTTCCCGATGCGATTCGAACGCACGACCTTTCGCTTAGGAGGCGAACGCTCTATCCTGCTGAGCTACGGAAACATGCGACAATTAGTATATTATCACAAGCACAGAGGCAAATCAAGATGAAGGATTCATAGAGAGAGTGGACCGAGTATACAGTAGTTTACACAGTACAGATTCATTAATTTGGAAATTATACAAAACGGGTGATACAATACAAATGCATAGCAAAAGCTATCATATGCTTATAGTGAAAAATGTGTGAGGCAAATATGAATCTCAAAGAGGTAAAAATTGGCGAAAGCTGTATTATTACCAAGGTTGGCGGAGAAGGAGCGCTGAGGCAGCACTTCCTTGATATGGGAGTTTTACCGGGAGCAGAGGTTACTGTTATAAAGTATGCGCCCATGGGCGATCCGGTGGAGCTTATGATCCACGGATATCAGCTGACTCTGCGCCTTGATGATGCGGCTAAAATTGATGTAACTCTTATCACAGGAAAAGAGCCTGTGGACGAATTTGAGAAAAAGGCTAACCGGTCCGTACATCCGGGTCTTGGTGAAGGCGGTAAATTCCATCCAAAGGGCAGTGGCGACCCTCTTCCGGATGACACCATTTTAACCTTTGCCCTTGTAGGTAATCAGAACAGTGGAAAGACAACGCTCTTTAATCAGCTGACAGGCTCAAATCAGCATGTGGGAAATTTCCCGGGAGTTACTGTGGACAGGAAAGACGGAGCGATTGTCGGTCATCCCAACACGCTGGTTACGGATCTTCCCGGAATATATTCCATGTCTCCCTACAGTAAAGAGGAGATTGTATCAAGAAATTTTGTAATGAATGATAAGCCCAGGGCTATCATAAATATCGTAGATGCTACCAATATTCAGAGAAACCTTTATCTTACAATGCAGCTTCTTGAAATGGATGTCCCTATGGTTGTTGCTCTTAACATGATGGATGAGATCACCACCAACGGCGGAACCATAGATATCAACGAGATGGAGGCTGCTCTTGGCGTTCCTGTAGTTCCGATCTCGGCGGCCAAGAATCAGGGTATTGACGAGCTTATCGAGCATGCAATCCACGTAGCTCACTATCAGGAGAGGCCCTTAAGACAGGACTTCTGTGATGAAAATGATCACGGCGGAGCTGTTCACAGATGCATCCATGCTGTGACACACCTTATTGAAGATCATGCAAAAAAGGCAGACATTCCCCTGTGGTTCTGTGCAACAAAGATAATTGAAGGTGACAAGCTGGTTCTTTCAAAACTGAACCTTGATGAAAATGAAACAGAAACCATCGAGCATATTGTGCTTCAGATGGAAAAAGAAAGAGAGATGGACAGAAGCGCGGCAATAGCAGATATGCGCTTTTCCTTCATAGGAAAGATATGTGACAGCTGCGTCAGAAAACCCAAAAAGAGTAAAGAGAGCATCAGAACAGAGAATATTGATAAAGTCCTCACCGGAAAATGGACTGCGATTCCTCTTTTTATCATAATCATGTTTGTGGTTTCATGGCTTACTTTCAACGTTATCGGCGGAACTCTTCAAGGG
>JAILMY010000213.1 GCA_024692165.1 Butyrivibrio sp.
TCTGTTGTTGTCTCAGCTGGCTGCTGTGTGTCTGTTGATGCTGGAGCTTCAGAAGCGCCGCATCCTGCCATGCTTGTGAGCATAGCTGCTGCTGCGATAGCAGCTGTCGCTTTTGTTGTTAGAGACTTTCTCATACTCTAATCCTCCTTTTTGAATGTATCCCCCTAAAGGATATTTAAAAACATATATATTTCTATTATATGTCTTTTTACAAAATTCCGATAATCATTTTTTGCTTTTTATGCTCAGATATTGCTATATTGTGGTCTAAATCAACGATATACGGATTGCTTCGCTCTTGCAATCCTACGTACATTCGGCAATCGACCTGCTAGACTAAACGCGATATACGGATTGGTTCGCTTCGCTTTCGCAATCCTACGTACATTCGGAATCCGGCCTATTGGCCTACTTCCTCATGTACGTTAGGTCTACAAGGTCCCAAGTATTAGCATGCAAGCATGCATACTTGGTACTTTGTATCCCCATATCGCTCACATCTTAATACCGGTTGAAGAAATGCTTTCTACGAATGATCTCTGTGCGAAGAGGTAAAGCACTATCAAAGGCACAATGATCATAAGTGTTCCGGTAGCAAGAATACAGTTTGAATAAGCAACTGAAATTGTTGTTTTTACACCATTAATTCTCTGAATGTATGCTCCAAGACTGTCTACAATTCTTGAAAGAGCTGTACTTACAAGCTTTGTATTTCCAAGGAACATTCTTGAATAGAATCCATCTGTCCACTGCCATACAAATGAGAACAAAAAGCAAGATGTGATAATAGGTGTTGCCTGTGGAAGCATGATTCTGATGAATGTCTTAAGTGTTCCGCATCCATCAACATATGCAGCCTCTTCAAGGTCTCCAGGGATGTTACGGAAATACTGTCGGATCATGTAAATGTATAGACCGTTCTTAAGTCCCATACATCCGGCACTCATCAGATAATACGGAAGTTTACTACCACGGAGGTTTATTGAATCTCCGGTTATAAGCTTAAACAATCCCAAAACATCAAAGTATCTGAAGTGAAGATGAAGTGAGCTGGCAATTGTCTGTGGTGGAATAAGGATTACAAGGATAACCATTGCAAACCAGAACTTCTTAAGTGGGAACTCAAATCTTGCGAATCCATATCCTACCAATGTGCACACTGCAATCTGCAGAGCAGCGATCGTAAGTGAAACAAATATTGAATTAAGTACTGCCTGTCTGTAGTTCATCAACTCTGCAGCAAGTCTGTAGTTACCTGTAGTGAAATGTTCCGGAATGGAAACAACTATAGGATTATACAGATCTTTTTCTGTCATGAAGCTGACTGAAATCTTATTGAATATTGGCTGAAGGATCAAGAAGCACATTCCGAAAAGAAGAATGAATCTTATAACGCTTACAGCCCTTTCTGTTATTACTTTCTGCAGGAGATAGCCGCCGGAGAGTTTGTTTCTTTCCCAAAACGTAAGCTTTTTGTATCCTGCACTATTCTCCATATTAGTCATAGTAATAAACCCTCTTTGAAATGAAAAATGATGTTATACCTACAAAAGCAAGAACCAATAGGAAGTAAATCCAGGACATTGCTGATGCATTACCGTACTGCTGCTGATCAATCATAACCTTCTGAATCTTCTCAATAACTGAGTTATCAGATCTCATACAGAAATCTACAACAGTGTAGATCCAGTTTACAAGGAATAATGAACTGATCATTGGGAAAGTAATTTTCCAAAGGCTCTCCCACTTCGTACATCCCTCGATGTCAGCTGCTTCATACATACTTGATGAAATAGTCTGAAGTCCTGACAGGAAGATGATGATCTGGATACCTGAAGCAAGTGCTACATCGTAGATGTTATCAATTACTTCGAAGACCTTCTCATATGCTCTTACACCAACACCGGCTGTTCTAAGGATACTTTCCAAAGCTGCTGTAACGCTTATACCTGATGTGGACTGCTCAATTGTTTGAGCAAGTGTATCCATAAGCTGGTTGTTCGATTCAAGTCCTACAATAACACCGGATGAAAGGATAACCGGCAGGAAGAAGATTGCTCTTACGAGCGCTCTTCCCTTGAACTTCTGATTAAGTATAAGTGCAACGAAGAAACTAAATACTATGATTGCCAGTGAATATACCATCATTCTGGACATTTCTTCCCAGAGAAGTCTGTTGTATTCAGGATCAACTCTGAAGGCGAAATAGTAGTTTGTTATGCCGTTGAGCGCCTTTGTTACATTTCCCGCCGCAAGATTTACTTCGCAAAAGCTCATGTAAAATGACTCAAAGAGCGGCTTAACCATAAATACCAAAAACCCGATTATGAACGGAGATATGAAAAGGTATCCCGATACCGCCTTACGCTTTTGCAGCCCGGCTATTTTATTTTTCTGCTTACTCATGATAAATACCTCTCTTATCTTGTTACAGTGTAATCTCTTGCCGGAACCTTAACTCCGCCTTCAGTGTAATCACTGTATCCGTAGTTGACATATACCTTGGTTCCATCAGCATATTCTGTGCAGGAAACATCTGATGTAAGGTTCTTGTGTCCAACCATTTCCTGGTTGAAGGTATGTCCAAGTTCATTGTTATACCTTGTGTATATTTCTGTGATGTTATCCTTGATAGCATCGAAATATGCACCGTAGTACTCAGTGTAGAGAGTCTTCTGAGTTGCAAATGAACTCTCTTTCATGAGTTCGAAGCAAAGGCCTGCTCCGTATTCTGCTGAGTAAAGTACCTCATTTTCCATATTTCCACAGGTATTGATTGCTCTTCCTGTGTAATCAACTCTTCCGTGAACAGCAAGCTGGAAGAATGGGATACATTCATCAATGATTGTGTATTCGCTTCCTCTGAGATCCATATTAGTAACTATCTGGCAGAAAGGAACTGCGTAATCGTTACCCATATTTATCATGAGAGGTGTTCCGTTATTGTTGTAGCTCTCGAGCTGCTGAACCTGAGCGCTGAGTACCTGCTCACGTGAGTATGTCTTCTTTCTGTAGAAGTCTGATGAAAGATCCATACCAAGATCCTGGAATGATGCACCTGCATTGTACTTCTGTGCAGCCTTCACAAGATTGTCAGTGTACTTCTTAGCTAAATCTGTATGAAGCAGGAAGTAACTGTTATCTGCATTCTCTCTCTGTCCGTATGTTACATTACTGTAGTTGTAAAGCTCAGCTCTCTCTTTACTTATGAGCTTTGCTGCATCTCTGTATGAGAAGAATCCGTCGATCAGATTACTGTCATATGCATATTGTGTAACACCGTTTAAGTAAACCTTGTTACCACCCTGCTCTGCTTTGTTTACAAGGTTCTGAAGATCCTTCTTGCTTCCAAGAGCTGATATTGTCTTAGCTTTGGAAAGAACCTTCTGGTTAACACCACCGTTGCACCATCCGCTCATCTTCACATGCATATTTGTAAGTCCTGAAGCTGAAAGCTCATCGATGATCTGTGAAGCTTCATTGTAGCTTGTAAGCTTAAGCGGTCTTGAAACAGGAACTCCAACGATCTGTTTTACCTTATCGATAGCTCCTACCATTTCTATGGCAACCGGAGTGCTTGTATCACTTACAAGATCAAGGTATCCTGCGTATTCCTTCTGCAAATATGCTCCGTATGTCTTGGCCATATCTACATAATCACCGGAATTAACGAAAGTGTATCTCTGACTTAATGTCTCATCAGGAAGATCTGTAACATATTCGTAGATATCACTGTTTGCAATATCACCTACATCATACTGCTCTCTCTGACAAATGCTGTACTTTGCATTTACGAAGTTGTAACTGCGGTTCTTACCAGCTATATCTGCCTGAATTGAAGCATAGTTTTTTCCGTTTTCAAGGATACATACGAAGGAATCATTTCCTTCAGAAACACCATATACTCCGTAATAAGCTCTTGTATTGTGTACTACGGCATCTCTTGAAAGGCACATATCCCAGCCATAAACATTTGTGTAATAACTGCTCTGAGATGTCTTACCATTGTTGAAGTTTATCAGAGCTCCGCCACCTTCAGGAACAACCATGAATCCCTTCTCATCAGGTCCGCCTGCTCCGAAATATGGGAGAGGTGTGATTGTATAAATAGGTGTCTCTTTATCAAAGTCAAGATCAGCAAATGGAACTTCTACCACCAGGTCTTTTCCCTCGAGCTTGTAGACAACACTTACATTGAAGATAGGTGTGTCGGAAGATGAAGTTGAAAGATCCAGTTCCTTGTCAGCAAGGTAATCATCATAGGTATATCCTGCTGCTGCGAACTTATCCTGGATAGTCTTTCTCACATTTTCCTTGGTTGCAGATCTTAGTACATAGATAACTTCTGTCTCTATGATTGGGTAATTCGCAATAAGTTCATCCTTGTTATCCTTTGGTGTGAGCTTATTGATGTCGTACTTTTTGTAGTACTGCTTGATAAGATCAACTTCCTTCTTATCAAGTTTGCCCATGAATTCTTCAAATCTTGTCTTGGTGATAACAGGAGGAATTGTAAACTCCTTCTCTACACTACCAAGTGAATAATTAACTCTTACTTCGTTTTCACCCGGGATGATCTCATAAATACCATTCTGAGCACTATATCCGAAAGAGTTGTATGTTGTTTCAAGTCCCTGAGTGATTGAGTAGGACATGATGAGCGGAGACTGAAGGAAACTCTTCTGGTCTTCGAGAGCTGCCGCATCCTCTGCTGCGCCCTGAGGGTTTGAGTACCAAACCTTTCCGCTGTCCTTAACTTCAATGGAAAACGCTGTTGTCTTTGGATCCATTGTAAGTTTTAACTGACCATTGTCTACAACCACCGGTTCTTCTCCTCCTTCATATGCATAAGGAGGAATCGGCTCTTTCTCTTCTGTAGGTGCCTTAGTGTTTATTACATAAACAGCAGCCACAACAATAAGAGCAACAATTATGATTGAAGGAATAAGCGGTTTTATTGCCTTCCATATTTTTTGAAGTATTACGTTTTGCTTTTTATTAGTATCTTTTTTCAACGTCGTCACCCCTTCATTCCTACATTCGGAACATCAATTCTCTTGCCAGGGAAATGAAATACGCAACTCCCTGTGAAATCATGCTAAAGAAGATCATCAGAATAAAGATCATGACTAGCATTGCAAATAATGTTGCCACCGTGAACAGAAGGTTCTTGCCGGCCGAGTACTCATGTATCTGTCCCATAGCTGCTATAACAAGAAGTGCTGCCCATACCAGTGAAAGAGCACTTACTACGCTATAGAACTCGGCTTCATCAACTGTTACGAAGTTACTGAATACCATAAGAGGGAACTGAATCAGTGGATAAGGAGTAAGGGCGTAACATGTTGCCATGTAAACCTGTCCAAGTTTTCCTTTTCCATCGAACAGTGTTGTCAGTCCCCAGTTTCCTACAACCCAAAGGGCCAACGGAAACAGGATACTTGCCAGGTAAAGGAAGATGTTAAGGTCTTCCCAATATACCTGAATGAAAATGAAACTTGTAAATCTCAGCTTTAAAATACGAATAAGAAGTGTAAGGAAAAGTATCGTATTTGCAGCTGCGTAAGTACCTCTTTTTTCGTGAGTCAGATCCCAGAAACCATCCAAAGGATGTGTGATGCAATAGAGCGCAAATTTCAGGGAGTCAAAATATTTATCTTTAGGATTATCAAACTGTTTAGTATTAGCTATCATATTTCCTCACCCTTTTTTCTCTACTACAAAAATATCTGCTGTATCTATCTCATGTCTAATGCTCCTTACCTTTCCGATACTCAGCGGAACAAGGAACAAAGCCAGGATAACAAGAACTATCCAGAAGATATGCTCTTCTACCCATATTTTTCTGTACTGCTTATATGCTTTGGAATAGTTGTCAGCGTCGTACTTGAGCTCGAAATACTTCATAGCATCTTCATACTGTTCCTGACGAAGAAGTGATCTTCCTATTCCGATATAAGCCAGATCATAGTTACCGTTCTGGTTCATTACTTCCTGCCAGGCAACTCCTGACTCCTCGTAATGACCTTTATCGAATTCCTCGATTGCTGTGTAAACAAGCTCACCAAACTGAGTCGGTACAAAAGCTGTTATTGAGCAGTCAAGGCTGTCTACTACATATAATTCATGTCCTATATGATCGATGGCTGATGGTCTTCTGAAATATCCGTCCATATTTCCGTTGCCGCCGAAGGCGAAAACCATATGTCCCTGATCATCATAACCAAAAAGTCTTCCTCTGTTTCTGTCAAGGCAGACATAAATGTCATTATCCATGCAGGTTACGTCGGTAAGAATTGAAGGTCCTTCATATCCACCGCCGGATCCGAGATAAAGATCACCACCTACTGACCAGTCACCATTAGAAACCAGGATATCACTTCCCATAAGGTTAAGCTTTCTTACAGCGTTCTCATCTGCTCTTGCCTGTTCCAAAGTACGGGCCTTTGTGGCGTATATGAAGCCTTCATAATCCATGTAAATATTCTCATACTCAGTAGGAACGAAGGATTCCATCTTTGCTCTCTGTTCCTGGGAAGCAAGTTTTTTCCAGATATAATCTGTCCATTCAAAGCTAACCGGAGTTGCTCCTACGAAGCCTGAAAATGTAGCATCATTTTCATACTTGATAAGACCTTTGTTAATACCTGTCGCGATACAATACACACGCTCTGCAGTATCAACAGCAAGTTTGGTAGGCTGGAATACAAGCTTAGAATCAAGTGTATTATCTGTAGGTTTTACAAATTCCATAAGGAAATTAAGATCCTTATCAACCTTTATCACCCTTGCATTTCCCTGATCAGCGATGAAGATGTTTCCATCTTCAGAAACAGCTACGTCAGTCGGGTTATTAAGAGTTTCAATATCGCTGCCCTTTATGGAATCAATTATCCTTACAACTTCAAGCTGCTCAGATGATAATCTGTTAAGCTCGATAATTCTGTTATTACCGCTATCGCAAAGATAAAGGGTATTTCCATCAGCAAACAATCCCTGCGGATTCTTAAGCTTAACATCAAGGCCAAGATCTGTTGAGGTGAACACTTTGCAGGAGTTATAGAAATCCGCACTGTTCATGTAATCGCCCCAGTAGTCATAGTTGTATGTATAACCACCTTCGTCTGTGGCTGCCTTAACCTGAAGTGGCTGAAGAACTGCAGTTGTTATCGCAAGTATTGCCATTCCAGTCTTTAAAAAGAAATTCTTCTTACGCATAATACTTCAACCTTTCAAATTAATCCTTAAGTCCAGAGCTTGCCATTGTCTCAAGAATCTGGCTCTCTGAGAATACAAAGATAATAATAGGAACTATCATTACTACAACAAGAACCGCAGCTCCCTGACCTGTTCTTGCAATACCGCCTGACTGAATCTGCTGAAGTGCAAATACAAGTGTCTTCTTCTCTTCAGAATAGATATATGTTGATGCCTTGTTATTCCAAAGACCCTGAACCGAGAAGATGATAAGTGTCATCCATGCAGGCTTAACATTAGGCATTACGATTCCTGAAAATACTTTCCACTCATTAGCGCCATCAATCTTGGCAGCCTCGATAAGTGATGTAGGAAGACCTTCCATGAACTGCTTCATAAGGAAAAGTCCCATAGGTGAAGCAAATGCCGGAATAATAATTGCCCAGTATGTATCGATCCAGCCAAGTTTGTTCAGGATAAGGTAGTTAGGGATTGCTGTAACCCAACCTGTGAACATCATGGCAACGGTAACAATTTTGAAGAATCCTGCATTGCCAGGGAAATCATACTTAGCAAGTACGAATGCACCCATGGAAGCAATGATAAGATGTCCTGCTGTTCCAACAAAAGTAATGAATACTGTGTTGAAAAGGTATCTTGTAAATGTTACCCAGGATTTACCCATTGTTACAAAAAGATCTGAGAAATTATCCAGGGTAGGATGCTGAGCAAAAATCTTAGGCGGGAATTTGAACAGCTCGTCCAAAGGCTTAAGAGCACTGCTCACAGCATATATGATTGGGAATGCCATAACAAAGGCAATCATCAATAGGATCAAGTATAAAGCTATATCGCCAGCTATTGATCTGTTGGGCTTTCTTTTTTTGATTATTTTTGCGCTCATATCAAGTACCAACTCTCCTTAATAGACTCTGGATTGCCTTGTTGCAAAGTATCATCATCAGGAACAGGATTGTAGCTATTGCACAGGCATAACCCATTTCAAATCTTGAATAACCATAGTCAAACAGGTGTGTTACGATGGTACGTGCTGCGTAATCAGTACTTGGATATCCGCAAAGAGCCATTGTTACATCTGCAACACCGAAGGATGATGTGATAGTCATAACCGCACCGAACATAAGCATTGGCTTCATGTTTGGAAGTGTTATGTACCAAAGTTCCTGCCATCTGTTCTTGATACCGTCCATATATCCGGCCTCAAACTGTGCTCTGTCAACACCCTGAAGTCCGGCAACGAATGAAAGGAATCCGGTTCCCAAGCTCATCCACAGAATAACGATCATACAGATCGGAAGCATATATCTTGGATCAATAAGCCAGAGCTTTGCTGTGTCGATGATTCCCACATTCATCAGGAACGCATTTACATATCCGTATGCATCACCTCTGAAGAATACTGAGAAGATTACATAACAGTTACCTGCAATGGAAGGGGCATAGAACACGATAACCGCGATACTTCTGATCCAAACAGGCAGCTCGTTAATGAGCCAGGCAAACAGGAACGATAAGATGTATCCCAAGGGACCTGTGATCAATGCTATCATCAATGTGTTCTTAACACCTATCAGAAAGATATCATCCTGTAGTATCAGAGAGATATAATTCTGCAGTCCAATAAAACGAGGAGGTTCAAGAATATTGTAATATGTGAAGCTGTAGTAAATTGATGCTACTACCGGGAACACATAAAACATCGTAAACAGTATTGCGTAGGGTGCCAGGAAGAGGTAGCACATCTTTCGATTCTTTGCCTTCTTCCAGGCAACATTCATATTATGTTTTCGTAGTGTAAAATACTTCTGAAGATATTCCTTCATTGCCGTTTCTCCCAAATAATCTTTGCCGCTTACTCAACCGGCATACCAAATTCGATTCGCTTCTTCTTTATCTCTTCATCAATAAGAATTGAATAGTCGATAATTGTTTCTCGGGAATCAACCTTTTCGTTGATAACCTTTCTTATCGCATTGGAGATATGTCTTCCTGTGAAATATCCACCAGGAACCTCTCTGATTCCTACTGTGCTATCCCACTGCTTGCTGAGAACTTCGATGTCCTCTGTACTCCATGAAAGATTTGCAAATGCATCTCTGTTTGCTGTCGCATATCTAGCAGAAGAACCAAGAAGAGCCTCAATCTCACGGCCAAATCTTACCTGTGTATCTGCCTTTGCCCACCACTTCATGAATTCCCATGAAGCTTTTCTTAATGACTCGTCTTCAGTCTTTATCATCATTGTTGCGCTTCCTGTGATAAAGTCTGATCTGTTAAGGTACTGCTTACCATTTGCATCTGTGCGGTAAGTTCCCGGGATCAGTGTGAAGTCCCAAAGTCCTCTGATCTCCGGTGCAGAAACCATAAGTGTGTTGTAAGTAGAATATGGTGAAATTCCGATTGGCATTTCTCCTGAACGGAATCTGCTTACAAAGTCATAAACTGTAGGAATACCATAGTCGTTAAAATATCTTACGTAATCATCAAAGGCTGCAACACCTGCCTCTGTGTTTACTGTTGTCTTTGTGCCTTCCTCGTTGTACATATCTCCGCCGTACTGATAAAGGAGTGAGAAGTACATCGAAAGATCCGGTACGTTTGACATGATTGTTGTTGAAGCTGCTGCAGCTCCTGCACTTCCTGCCGCTGTAGGAATACCTATTGAAAGGTTATTTCCCTGAATTGTAGGAAGAAGTTCGATCAGTTCTTTCCAGGTTGTCGGAACTTCCAGATCAAGCTCTTCAAGTACGTCTTTTCTGTAGAACATAACGTTGAAGGTCTGTGTCTCAGGAATACCATATATATGTCCGTCCAGTCTGTACTGCTCATATGAGCTCTCAGAGTAGTGGGACATTACTTCCTGCCATCCGTCGAACTGTGTTATATCTTCTGCTGCACCTCTGAGGGCGTAGTTGACAGGCTGATCCGCTCCGACTGAGAGAACTACGTTTGGTCCACGTCCGGCAAGTACCGCATTGAGCAGTGCACCCGGATCAACGATTTCTACATTGACCTTAACTCCGGTGTTAGTAGTGAAATCATCGTCAACCATTGTCTTAAGGATTGTACCCTGATCACGTCCTGTGAGGACCCAAACCTTAACAATCTCATCTTTGCTGTTCTCATCGTATACATCACCTACTGAGTTGTAGTCTACAAAGAAGGATGCTACAAATGATTTGATCTCGTGTCCTGCCTTGGTAAAGAAGTTTGCCTTGTCCTTCTTGGGCTGTACTCCTGTACCTGATACCACCAGGTAATCCACATCCAGTTTGGTCTCACTTAAGTTAAGTGAAGCAGTTCCAAGTGATGTAATGTTATCTTTAAATGTAATGAACTCAGTTGTAATCTTCTGTGGCTTCTCACAGAATCTTTCAAGCTGCTGAGCAATTGTCTGTGCTGTCGCAATGTTATCTGCTATCTGTCCGGAATAAGCAACCATGTCATCAACTATCTTGTAAAGTCTCTTTGACTCAAGTTCCATGGCCTGCATTATCTCAGGATAGGTTGTTTCAATATGATAATCTCTGTAAACATCCGGGCTTGCACCTGTGTAAACAAGGATTCTTCTGTAAATCTGGTTAAGTCTGTATGTGGAATCTTCCATTTCCTCAAGGATTGCACCCATTCCTCCAAGAGTTGCCTCAAGTCTTATTGTGTGCTGTCCCTTTGTGAGGTAGAAGTTGAATGGTTTACCATCCTTATCTGCAAGATCCTTGCAGTCCCAATCATTGTTATAATCAAAAGAAATTTCTGAAAGGTCCTCAAAAGGCACCTCTCCGTCGATCAAAACAGTTCTGCTGGATACTGAACCTCTCGCATAGTTCTGACGAGCCTTGATCATGATATTATAGTAGCCGTCCTCCGGCACTTCGAAGTTCCACTCAATCCACTGACCTGAACTTCTCCAGCTGTCTCCACCTACATAGTTGAGAACAGTTGTTGTAACGCTATTAGGAACAGTTGTCGGTGATGAACGGTCATACTTTGCATAAAGAGATGATTCTGAACGAAGTGTTGAATCCTCACCCTGAACAACAAGGTTAAAGTTCTTTACTGCATCTGAACCTTCATTCTGAGGATTCTGTGCAAGATATTCTTCATATGTAGGCTTTGATGTGATCGCCTTAAGCTCTACATTTGAAAGAAGCATTGGTTCATTGTCTGCGATGAATGAAAGCTGATTATCTCCCTTATTAAAATAGAAGATATACGGATCTGCTACAAATCCCATATCATCTTTGAAGAAAGCACTCTGCCATCCAAAGAGTTCTACCTGACGAGGTCTGATCTGATTGCCCTGGTTATCAACCTTTACATCTCCTCCGTCCATCCACATTCTTGTGAAAGCAATGTTTCTGGCATCCTCGAAAGGAAGCTCGCCATTTATCATGACTGTTCTCTCAGCAGGTACTCCTCTGCTCTCCGGGATCATGTAATCAATGAAGAGTCTGTACATTCCTGCCTGAGGAACATTTACGTTCCAAGTAACTGTAGATCCTGTTGCAGTGAACAATGCATCCTTCTTATCATCTGTGGCAGCCTTCTCTACATGGACATCTCCTTCTGATTCATAATTAAAGATGTCTACCAAAACGTCGCTACCGGGATGAGCATCGGATGCGTGCTGGTTAAGGTAACCTGTGTAAGCTCCAACCCTCTCCATACCTTCAATTTCTGTAGTAAGATCTGTATCTGCATATTTTTCATGGAAGTCTGTTCTCTCGCGTCTTGCCAAAACCAGACACAAGCAAACGATTGCTGCCAGAATACCAAGTACTATCAATAATTTTTGTAAAGTCTTATTCATATCCTTAAGTCCTTTAATTAGTTTCTGCAAAAACCCAAAATGCAGGCTTTGGCTGGTACAAATCATCAAACAGAAGCGGGCACTGAGCCTTCTCCTTAGTGCTTCCTCCACCTACTGTTGATCTGTGCTGAAGCCAAGAATACTTGTCAACTGTTCCCCAGAAGGTAATACCTGTTACATTAACGCCGGCTTTCTGCACATTTTGAAGTGCATAATACTGAAGATTGTAAGTCTTGCGCATCTTCTCATATTCTTTTTCCTTCGCTTCAGCGCTGCCGTCATAATCATCGCTGGCATTTAAATCCCATTCAGTTATCTGAACGCTGCCAACAACTGCTCCATAGGCCTTAGCTGAGGCTTCCACATCTGTATTTGAAGGTGAACCGGTGCTGTAATGTCCCTGCATTCCCATGGCCGAAATTCTTGTTCCGACTCCGGGCTCTCCTTCCTGATCCTTAACCGCTTGCAAAAGAGCAACGATTCCAACTCTTTTCTTTGCGACGCACTCATTGTAGTCGTTATAGTAAAGCTCCAAATCTGCAGGTGCATATTTGTTGGCATACTTGAAGGCATTTATAATGTAGTCTTCACTCTGGTAAACATGCCACCAACTGGAGTTATTACCGTGTGTATCGTTGGAAAGAGGCTCGTTTGGATTCTCAGCATCAGTTCTGTAGGTACCTGTGCCATCGGAAACCGCTTCGTTAACAACATCCCATCCGTAAAACAGATCTTTGTATGGGCTGTCATCTCCGGTGAAGTGGGTAAGAACTTCTCTTATGTACCACTCCTGTCTCTTGTCCATCTCCTCTTTGGAAACGTAAGGCTTCTCTTTATCATAATCTTCATGGAAGAACCACTCGGGGGTCTGCGAATGCCACACAAGCACGTGGCCTCTGACCTTTATCTCTCTGTCCGGATGTGCCTCATTCCATTTAAGAAGCTTATCAAGTATCTTCTCGGGATTCTTGAAGTTTATTACAGGAACTGTGATGGTCTCTCCGTTAAGCTCCGCCTCCTGTGTTCCCGGACACTTACCATTACTGTATCCGAACAATGAATCAGGCTTAAGTTCATTTCCCAAGGTTACTGCATTAAAATGGGTGGTTACCAGATCCCACAGTGGAATATCCCAAGGCTCCTGCCCCGTAATGGCACATCCGATCCTGCATCCCATTTTCTGTTCAACGCAATCCCTAAGTGCCGGAATCTGTTCTTCCTCTTCCGCTTCTGCATTTTCCTGCTGTGATGTGTCATCTGACCCAGATGACTGAGAAGAAGTATCTGATGTTGCCTCTTTACTGCTGCCGGCTGAGCTATCCACTGTCTGCTCACTGGTCGTTTCCGACTCAGTTACCTGAGCAGTGCCTGTTTCTGTAGATCCACAAGCGGTAAATGAAAGCATCGTGGTAGCTGCCAATAAAGCAACTAATGACTTGCCACTTTTATACAATATCGTACCCTCCCATTTGGTACTCAAAATTTGCTAACGTCATTTTATATTGACAAATATTAGAATAAAGGCAACCGAGCTCCATCGCCTACCATAAATTGCCCCATGTTATTCAAATATTGCTTTTGCGTTCCAAAAAATACGCATATTTTTTTGTGCAGTTTTCACAATAAGGCAAAAAAATATCGTGCTCACTTTATTTAATGTGAGCACGAATTGGAAATAGATAGCAATATTTGAGAAGATAGGATTATCAAATAGTGTTATTATGATTGCACCTTTACTAAGTTTTAATGAAATTATAATAATTGAGCGCAATTATTGCTAATCAATTATGAACTATAAACTATGTGATTATTGCTATGGTGTTGTTGTTTTAACAATACATTACCTTATATTAATAATGAAAGATAATAATAATGAAAGGAGCCTTTTGAAATGGTCAACAGATCCGATACCGTAAAGCTCGATTACTACCAGCAGAATACTGACTTCAGAGATCGTGTCCTGGAAGGCAATAATGAGAAAGCCATCTTTCCCAAGGACAGTTCTATCAGAATCTGGTACAATGAGCAGGTTTATGATTATCCGACTCACTGGCACAATGCTCTGGAGATCTGCGTTCCAATCGAGAATTACTACGATGTGGATGTGGATGGTGAATCTCACCATATCATGCCGGGAGATATCTTCTTTATTCCTCCCCGCAAATCTCACTATATCCACGCTCCCAAGTCAGGTAGCAGATACATCTGTCTTTTCGATATTGACTTCTTCTCTTCAGTAAGAGGTTATTCAGGGCTTATGACCATGCTCAGTGATGCAATCCACATCACTCCTGAAGAATATGCTCCTATATATAATGAAGTTTATGGTCTGTTTTCTGATATTTGGAACGAGTACTTCCAGTACACTGAATTCTATGAATTCTCAATCTATGCGCATCTGTTCCAGATCATGACTGTTATTTCAAGATATCAGCTCAACAGGATAAACCTCTTTAACGAGAGCACTCCTGTGAAGAGACGCGAATACTTCGAGAAGCTCAACACAGTTATCGATTACATCGGTGAGAACTATGCCTACGATATTACTCTGGAGGATGCAGCTTCCTACAGCGGATTCTCCAAGTTCCACTTCTCCAGGCTCTTTAAAGAGTACATGGGCTGCACTTTCTATGATTATCTTATCAATCAGAGAATTAAAGCTACAGAAGTGCTGCTCACCAGAGATGACCTGTCTATTACGGATATAGCTCTGCAGTCTGGATTCTCAAGTATCTCAACCTTCAACAGAACCTTCAAGCTAAAGAAGGGCTGCACCCCGGGTGAGTACAGATCCTTATTCTCCGGCGGCCTTGGCAAAGAGAAAGGTGACGTCTCAGCCAAGACTCAGGGAATCAAATAATTCGAATACGAAAATATCAGGACAGCCTTACGGCTGTCCTGTTTTTTACTCTGCCTGCCAGGAGTACACTTCGAAGTCAGATCCTTCATAGACAAAGTATACGGTATGCTCTCCGGTAATGGCTTCAGAAAGCTCCGCGGAAACTGTGGCCAGTTCCTTGCCCGGAGCAGATACCGCTACTACCGCTACCGGATCTGCAGACGGAAGATCCAGGCATACTCTGATACTGCCGCTTCCTGTTCCCTTAACCCTGAAGGTGAGCTTGCTTGCTCCGGTTGATCCGAAGTCAACTCCGGTTACACTGCTCCATGCTCCGTCAGATATTCCTGCAAGGATCATGTCGCCGCTCCCGTACTTTTCAGCTTCCTCGCCAAACTGCTTGGTCTTGATGCCTGCAGCGTTTGACATGGTAACTGCCTTAACCTCTGTATATGGATCCAAGGCCTTGAGCTGATCTACGCCGGCTCTTGTGCCTCTGCTGACTGTGGGCGCTCCGCTTTCATCAAGGAGAAGCTTGTCTACATTGGTACTGCGATAACCACCGTCAATCCCCATCTTTTCCTCAAGAATTCTTGAATGGTAAGTAATGTAATACTCTCCATTAAATTCGAAAATGCAATGATGATTGTTGCCGCCTCTGCCAAAGAACTTCTCAGGATTCTTAAGAACTCCTGTGAACCTCTCAAAAGGTCCCATGGGTGAATCGGACTTCATAGTTACGATCTCACCACTCTCAAATCCAAGCTCCTTTGTAGCCTGAGGAGTTACATCGAAGTTTGAACAATATGAATAATAGTATGTTCCGTTGATCTTGTTGATTCCGGAGTCCTCAAAGAGATAATCAACGTTCTCGATGGGCTTTGGATCGCCATCAAGGCTGATCATATCAGCGCCAAGCTTGGCAACTCTTGCTGTTCCCGGATTTGATGCCTTATCAGGAGAAGGAACTCCGCCTCCAAAATAGATGTAAGCCTCTCCGTCGTCATCCATAAGGACTGCAGGATCAAAGAGCCATGTTACCTCTGCGCAAGTAGGTGTCTGCCTTGAGATGAGGGGACCACCGATAGGATCTGTAAAAGGTCCATAAGGTGTATCTGCTGTAAGAACTGCTACTCCGTTTCCGTTATTTGCAAAGTAAAGAAAGAACTTATCTTTGCCATCGATATTCTTGTAAGCTGCTGCCGGTGCCCATGAGTTATTACCCCAGTTTGCCGCTCCGTTTCTTCCTGCAGCGTATACTGTTCCGTGATCTGTCCAGTTAACCAGATCATCGGATGAGATAACGTTGATAGTATCAATGTTGCCGTAGGTATTCTCTTTTACTGTCTTATCCGCATTATATGAAGGCTTGTCTCCTGTCATATAAAGATAAACTCTTCCGTTGTACACAAGGGCATATGGGTCTGCTCCGAAGCGCTGAACCATCACAGGGTTATGGTCTGTTACAGGCTTTGCACTTGTCTGCAATTCGATTTTTGATGCCATATCACTCTCCTCCATCACTTCATTTATATCACTGTTCAAATCTTGCTTTTTTTCATCGGCCTCAGCCTCAGCCAAAGCCGTCGTGTTCTCTGCTTTTTTCTCCCCCAAGAAGCCACAGGAACAAAGGAACAAAGATGCGGCAGCCACAAGGCCTAAGATTTTAAGAGGTTGCTTATTAATTAAATGCGAACTTGTGCTGATTTTATTATCCCTCATGACTACCCCACTCTAATTCCTGTAATCAAATTACAAATTGTAATATATGCGATAAAAAACCTCTAATCCACCAAAAATTTGCTGATTTTTTTTCACAAATTGCGTTTAGCAACTACTTAATGATGAATAGCAATATTTGAGTGGATGATAAGAAGTCCAAACCTATATAACAATTAATGAAGGTATAAACAATATTTATATGGGAGAGAGAAAAATGCTTAGAGAAACAAAAGTTGAAAATGGTCTTGTAAGGGGATTACCCGGAACAGATCCAAGAATTACAGTCTACAAAGGCATCCCATTTGCCACTCCTCCGGTTGGAGAAAACAGATGGAGAGCACCTCAGCCAGCCAAAGATTGGGATGGTGTTCTTGAAGCAAACAATTTTGGTCCTATTTCATATCAGGATCGCCCTGCTATGGGTACTGATATTTACTGCAGAGAATGGCATGTTGATCCCGACATTCCCATGAGCGAGGACTGCCTTTACCTTAATATCTGGACTCCGGCAAAAAAGACTGATGAGAAACTTCCTGTTCTCGTATGGTTCTTCGGCGGTGGCTTCCAGTGGGGCTACACGGCAGAGATGGAATTTAACGGAGAACAGCTTGCAAAGCGTGGAATCGTAGTGGTTTCTGTTGCTTACAGACTTAACTGCTTTGGATTCCTTGCTCATCCTGACATCACAAAAGAAGCTCCAAACGCTCCTTCAAACTTTGGTCTTCTCGATCAGCAGGCGGGACTTCACTGGGTATATAGAAACATAGCTTCTTTCGGTGGCGATCCGGAGAGAATCACAATCTCAGGTCAGTCTGCCGGCGGTGGCAGTACTATGCACCAGCTGGTAAATAAAGATAACAGACATATCGTCAAGGGTGCTGCTGTAATTAGTGGAATCATAAGGCCACAGAGCGTTGATGCAGACATCTTCAAGCCTCTTGACCTTGAGAAAGCTGAAAACCTCGGAAAAGCATTTTTTGACAGT
>JAILMY010000033.1 GCA_024692165.1 Butyrivibrio sp.
TTCTGTTAAGGCTTGTAAGAGAGAGGGCGGACACGCTCAGATCGCTCTTGCATATACACTTGGAGATGCTTATACAGAAGAGTACTGGATGAACATTGCCAAGGATATTGAGAACATGGGTGCAGATTCAATCTGTATCAAGGATATGGCAGGTCTTCTCCTTCCATACGAGGCAGAGAAGCTTGTTAAGGCTCTTAAGAGTGCTACAAGTCTTCCTATTGACCTTCACACTCACTACACTTCAGGTGTTGCCAGCATGACATACATGAAGGCTGCTGAGGCCGGTGTAGATATTATCGACTGCGCTATTTCACCATTTGCTCTTGGTACATCACAGCCTGCAACAGAGGTTATGGTTGAGGCCTTCAAGGGACAGCCTTTTGAGACAGGTCTTGATCAGAAGCTTCTTGCTAAGATTGCTGATCACTTCAGACCATACAGAGAAGAGTGCCTTGCAAGCGGACTTATGGATCCTAAGGTTCTTGGTGTTAACATCAAGACTCTTATGTATCAGGTTCCCGGCGGAATGCTCTCCAACATGGTTTCACAGCTTAAAGAGCAGAATGCAAGCGACAAGTATGATACAGTGCTTGAGGAAATCCCACAGGTTCGTAAGGACTTTGGTGAGCCACCTCTTGTTACACCTTCATCACAGATCGTTGGTACTCAGGCTGTTATGAACGTACTTATGGGCGAGAGATATAAGGTTGCTACTGACCAGACCAAGGACCTCCTTGCAGGTGAGTATGGTAAGACAATCAAACCTTTCAATCCTGAGGTTCAGAAGAAGATCATCGGCGACAGAGAAGTTATTACCTGCAGACCTGCAGACAGACTTGAGCCTGGTCTTAAGAAGTTTGAAGAGGATGTTAAGCAGTGGAAGCAGCAGGATGAGGATGTTCTTTCCTATGCACTGTTCCCACAGGTTGCTACAGACTTCTTCAAATATCGTTTAGCTCAGCAGACATCAGTAGATGTTTCAGCAGCTGATACAAAGAATGGGGCTTACCCAGTATAATATTTGATTTGCAGATGGAATTTTGTATGTTTACATACAAAATTCCATCTTTTTTTATGCCCTAGTACACTTCGTTGTGTTATCATATAAGTATGAACGAGTATAGACGACACAGGCAAAACAGAAAACCGGTAGAGATGGGGGAACGCCAGGTAAGAGAGCTTAGAAAGGTTGATCTAAGCAGACAGATGCTGGCCCTGGATGAGGTTTCGGGTTTTAGGATAAGACCCGGCTTCTATGGAATTAACGGGGCAACTATGCTTACTGATGGCGTTAATTTTACTGTGTATTCCAATGGGGCCACATCCATTACCCTGCTTTTGTATCATAGAGGAGAGAATAAGCCCTTTGCGCAGATTCCTTTTCCGGAGAGTTATCGGATAGGCAAGGTCTATTCGATGATCGTATTTGGCCTTGATATTGAAAATCTGGAGTACTGCTACAGTGTAGATGGCCCATGGAATCCGGAAGAAGGCCTGTTATTTGATAAAAATCATCTTTTGCTGGATCCTTATGCTAAGGCCGTTTCGGGGCAGCGAATCTGGGGACAGAGCCCTAACAAGAACGGACAGTACAGAGCAAGAGTTGTCAGAGATAATTTTGAATGGAATGATACCACCAGCCTTGGAATTCCTATGTGTGACTCGGTTATTTATGAGATGCATGTAAGGGGCTTTACCATGGACAAATCCTCCGGAGTAAAGTGCAGAGGAACATTTGAAGGAATCAAAGAAAAGGCTGATTATTTAAAGAGACTGGGTATTACAGCTGTTGAGCTGATGCCTATCTTTGAATTTGATGAGACCAGAGATAAGAGGGAAGTAAACGGAAAAACTCTGCTTGATTACTGGGGATATAACACCATAAGCTTTTTTGCTCCAAATACAAGCTATGCTTCCCAGAGTGAGTACAACAAAGAGGGCGTAGAGCTCAAACATATGATAAAAGCGCTTAAGGATAACGGAATTGAGGTTATCCTTGATGTTGTGTTCAATCATACTGCTGAAGGAAATGAGAATGGCCCGTTTATTTCATTTAAGGGCTTTGATAACAATATTTATTATCTGCTGACACCCCACGGACAGTATTACAACTTCAGTGGATGTGGCAATACCATGAACTGTAATCATCCTATGGTTCAGGAGCTTATAGTAGAGTGCCTTAGATACTGGGTTGAGGAGTATAGAGTAGACGGTTTCAGATTTGATCTTGCGTCCATTTTAGGAAGAGATCAGGACGGCTCACCAATGGAGAGACCGCCCTTAATTCAGAGGCTGGCCTATGATCCTATCCTGGGCAATGTAAAGCTTATCGCTGAGGCTTGGGATGCAGGCGGAATGTATCAGGTTGGCAATTTTCCGGCCTGGAAAAGATGGGCTGAGTGGAACGGCAAATATCGTGATGATATCAGATCCTTCCTGAAGGGAGATATCTGGGCAGCTCCTGATGCCGTAAAGAGAATTACCGGTTCACTGGATCTCTATGGCGGATCATATCTGGGATATGATTCTTCCGTAAACTTCATTACCTGCCACGATGGTTTTACTCTTCATGATCTTTTTACCTACAATGGTAAGCATAATGAGGACAACGGCTGGAACAATACAGACGGAGCAAATGATAACAGAAGCTGGAACTGCGGTGTCGAAGGTGAAACCGATGACCCGTATATAAATGAGCTCAGATACAGGATGAAGAGAAACGCCATAGCAGTACTGATGTGCAGCCGTGGAACTCCTATGATCTACGCAGGAGATGAATTCTGTAATACTCAGTTTGGCAATAACAATGCTTACTGTCAGGATAATGAGATATCCTGGCTCAACTGGGATCTTCTGGAAAAGAACAAAGACTTCTTTGATTTTTACAGGCATATGATCCAGTTCAGGAGAAAGCATCCAAGTATCAGAAAAGACCTTACACCGGCTGTTTGCGGATTGCCAAATGTCTCTGTACATACAGAGAATCCTGACAATAGCAACATTACTAACGAATCAAGAGTAATATGTGTAACGTACGCCGGCTTTGTTAAGAAAAAAGGCCATGATGACATTGTTTATTTAGCTATCAACGTATTCTGGGAAGATATTCAGATCATGCTTCCTAACCCGCCGGAGGGCGCTTATTGGTCACTGTGTGTAGATACGGGCGATGACGATGGCAAGTTCTTCTATAACAGACCAAAGCCTCTGACCTGGCGAAACAAAACCCTGAAAGCCAGAAGTGTAAGTATCTTTATTGCATCTTATGGAGCAGAATATGCAGGCGGATGACAAGAATTCTTCCGATAACTTAATAGTTGACGGCTTTAAGTTTATATCAGAAGCAGATACCCAGAAGGCGCTTACTGATGTGTCCAAGATAAAAATTCTGGATTCGAGATTTAAAGCTTCTAAAGCTTCAGATCTTAAGGCGATTTATGATAAATCACTTGAAAATAAGATATTTAAGACCCCGATAGGGTGGATGTACCTTTACGGATTACGTAAAAAACTTCTGGAAAACGGTTATAACCAGGAGGATATTCCCCCTATTCCTGTAGAAGTGTCTTTTACCAGGCATTCTGCCTTTGAAGGTCTTACAGTAAAGCAGAGAGTTAAACATGTAGAAGAAAACAGAAAGGATTTTCGCAGAATTTTTTCCCTGAGCCTCAATATAGCCCTTATTTTAGTTGTTATTATCATGTTTATTATTGCCATTACAGGTGAAACTGATAATATTATTAACTATAAGAGTAATGTTACAAACAGGTATGCAGCCTGGGAACAGGACCTTAAGGAAAGAGAAAAAGCCGTAAGAATCGCGGAAAAAAGGCTTGGCATTGAGGATACTTCAAGCTATTATGAAGATACTACAGAGGCACAGGAGGAATGACATAAATGGATGACCTGAAAATTTTAGTAGTTGATGACGAGAGCAGAATGCGAAAGCTCGTCAAAGACTTTTTGATCAAGGACGGATATCTTGTAGTAGAAGCTGAGGATGGTCAGCAGGCCCTTGATATATTCTATGAGGACAAGGATATCGCCCTGATTATTCTTGATGTAATGATGCCCAGAAGAGATGGTTGGGAGGTTTGCAGAGAGATCAGAACAAACTCAAGAGTTCCTATCATCATGCTCACAGCAAAGGCAGAGGAAAGAGATGAGCTCCTTGGTTTTGAACTGGGAGTTGACGAGTATATCTCAAAACCCTTCAGTCCAAAGATTCTGGCCGCCAGAGTATCTGCTATTCTTCGCAGAACTTCCCAGGCAACTAATAACCAGATTATGGAGCATGGCGGTATTGTGATCAATAAGATCGCCCATAGTGTCACTGTTGATGGAAATGAGGTAGATCTTAGCTATAAAGAATTCGAGCTGCTTTCATTCTTCTTTGAGAATAAGGGTGTGGCTCTTTCAAGAGAGAAGATACTTAATAACGTTTGGAATTACGACTATTTTGGTGATGCCAGAACTATTGATACCCATGTCAAAAAGCTTAGAGGAAAGCTTGGCGAGAAGGGAGATATGATAAAGACAATCTGGGGAATGGGCTACAAGTTTGAGTGATCGTAATAACAATTCTAATCTGAATACCACCAAGACTCATTCAATACGATTTGAAATAAGCATTGCCTTCATTTTGACAATGATCGGCACCTTCGGATTTTGCTTTATCATCAACATGGTCTTCATGGAGAGCTTCTATGTACAGAACAAGAAAGAAGCTATCATAGAGGCCTATAGAAGTATAGACAATGCTATAAGCAGCGGAGATATTGCCTCCGATGAGTTCGATGTTGAAATAAGGCGTATTTGCGAAAGATATAACATTGAAATGATCGTTCTTGATGCCAATTCAAAGACTATCAAGGCGTCTACAAGCAATGTGGAGCGTTTGGCTAGAGTCCTATGGGAAAATATGATCAATCCAGGAACAAGTTATGTTATCAACAATGTGACTGTTCTTGACGTGGGGGAGAACTATACCCTGCAAAAGGATGAGGATCGGGGCACGGGAAGAGAATATCTGGAAATGTGGGGAATTGTCGGAGACGGCAATCTGGTCCTCGTAAGATCCACTATGGAAAGTATTAAGGATAACGTGGTTATCTCTAATACTTTTATGGCATATGTGGGAATGATAGCAATCGTGGTAGGTTCTATCATTATCCTGTACATTTCCAAGAGGATAACAGACCCTATCAAGAAGCTGTACTATATTTCCGATGACATGAAAAAGCTCAATTTTGAGGCTAAGTACGAGTCAAACAGTGAATATCACAGCGAGATTGATGCCCTTGGAAGCAATATGAATGAGCTTTCCAAAACCCTTGAGACTACCATCAAGGAACTTAAGAATGCCAACGTCTCTTTGAAAAGAGATATTGCTCAAAAGGAAGAAATAGATGAGATGCGTAAGGAGTTTTTATCCAATGTATCTCACGAGCTTAAGACTCCCATAGCACTTATTCAGGGCTATGCGGAAGGCCTTAAGGAAGGCATTAACGATGATGAGGAGAGCAGGAATTTTTACTGTGAAGTCATCATGGATGAAGCCAGCAAGATGAATACCATGGTAAAAAAGCTCCTGACTCTCAACCAGCTGGAATTCGGCAACGATGCAGCCAACATGGAGAGATTCAACATCGTGGAGCTTATCTCGAACTATATAAAATCCGTGGAGCTTTTGGCAAAACAAAAGGATGCCACTATAAAGTTTGAGGAATATGACCCGATATTTGTATGGGGTGATGAATTCAAGGTTGAAGAGGTTCTGATGAATTATATCAGCAATGCTCTCAATCATATTGATGGCGAGAGAATTATTGAAATAAAGCTCACTCTTCGGGATAACCATGTGAGAGTGTCAGTATTTAATACAGGAACGCCAATTCCCAAGGAAAGCATAGGCCATATCTGGGAGAAGTTTTACAAAGTGGATAAGGCAAGAACCAGAGAATACGGCGGAAGTGGCGTGGGTCTTTCTATTGTAAAGGCCATAATGGAGGGTATGAATCAGGCCTATGGCGTAGTAAACTACGACAACGGCGTTGAGTTTTATTTTGAACTTGAGACCAAGTAAAGCACAGAAGAGGACAAATATGAAGGGAAAAAAGTATTTGGCTGTAGCTTTGATCATGAGTGCACTTCTGTTAGTAGGCGGATGCGGAGATTCTTTTCCCGAGCTTACAGATGAAGAGTATGATCAGACAGTAGAATTTGCTGTTGGTCTTTTATTAAAGTACTCAAATAATGATCAGTCCAAGCTTGCAAAGGTTGATGTAAAAGAACTCAAGAAACAGCGTGAAAAAGAGGCCCGTGCTGCGGCTCAGGAAGAGAAAAAGAGAGAAGAGACAGAGAAAACTCAGACTCCGCAGCCTACGACACCGGCTCCTGTTACAACTGTACCTGAAACCAAGGCACCTGAAGTTAAGGAAGAGAACACTGAAGAGACAATAGCTTCAGCAGCAAACACAATTACCGGTGAGGATGAGCAGATACTTACATCGGATGATCTTGCATCCCCTGTTTCAGACAATGCTAGCGAAGATGAGACTATTGAAGAAGCAACATCCGAAGAAGAAACTGCTGCAGAAAGCACAAATCCCAATGCGGTTATCATGAGTTCAGAGTATTCACAGGAGATTATTAATGGCATTCTCTTGTCATACCAGGGTTATTCTGTATCCAGTACATATCCTGAGAGTTCAAAGAGCTACGTAATAAATGCGGATAAGGGAAAAAAGCTGCTTGTTCTTAGGTTTGACCTTTACAACTCCGCCGAGTCAGATGTTAAGGTTAATATGATAGAAAAGGGAATTCAGGTTCAGACCATATTAAACGGCAAAAACCTTGGTTATAATGCTGTGACTTTCCTTTCCAATGATTTGACTTCCTTTGTTGGCACCATAGAACCTAAGGCCCATGAAAGTCTTGTGGTCTTATCTGAGATAGATGAGAAGGCTGCTACAAACATACAGACCTTGGGAATGATCTTTAACATAGGCGGCAAGGAAATAGAAGTAATACTTAAGTAAGTATATAGTGAAGATGAATAGTATGATTGCCCCGGCACTTTCAGTGTCGGGGTTTTTGCGATGTGGTTTTATTATCGGTTAAGTACGCATAAATACAGGGTTTTACGGTATTTATAAAAAAATTAAAAATTTTTGAAAAATGTTGTTGACATGAATGGGTGGCAGTGATATATTTATATTCGTTGCTGATGCGGACACAAAACACCGCAAATGCAGCATTGGAGCGGATTCTAGGCTCCTGCACCTTGACAAATAAACAGTAATGCAACCCTGAAAAATTCCAAAAAGTAATGAACAAGGTGGAATCAGGAAGACATAAATCGAGTGAGCTTGCTCGATGAGATTTATGGCTGAGTGATTACATTTTGCGAATGCAAAAGCTTGGGAATTACGAAGTAATTCGCAAGACCGAGTTCATCAGAGAATTATTCAGAATTAACAAACCAAAAGTAATAACGGACAGAACAAAAGCCAAGCTTAAGTTCTGGCTGGAATTGAACTAAAACATTTAAAC
>JAILMY010000036.1 GCA_024692165.1 Butyrivibrio sp.
CGTCGAAGGTGTGGCCTTCTTTTTTATCATCTGACAGCAAAAAGATCTGATCGAGAACCTCAACTTCAAAGCTTCCGTTGTCGCTCTGGTCCAGCTCCGCTGTTCCGCGGTTCCAAATGATCAGCTTAACCACTGAGAAAATAACCACTGCCGCGATTATTCCAATTATCAGGAAATGCACCCATACGGGCACATTTGAGATATCAAATCCCTGTTTCTTTCTAGAATCCCTCATATCGTTTCTCCTCCAAGCGTATTCTTTCAGGCGAAGGCCATCACTAGCCCTTATCCCCAATCCACTGAGAACAATCCGTCGAAATCAAACTCATCTATTATACCACGCATTTTCAGAAGTTCATCTTTCATTTGCTCAGGACTATGAATTTCGTAGTTTCCACTCTTAAAGCATTCTACCATAAAACGGTTTATCTCAGGTTTGTAGTGGGAATAATCCGCGTAGTTGTTAAGGTCCACGGTCTCCGGCATATTCTGGAAGTAGAAAAGATGCACGTTATCATACTCCAAAAGCCTCTCCGCCACATACTGATACTGCATCATGGTTGCCTCGAAAGTGTTATCCTGCATGATGTTGTGCCAGTACAGAATACTGTAGGGCGGGAAAAAGAAATAGAACTGGGTGTCAGGATTTTCCCTGACAAAAGGCAGAATGTTGATATCCAGGTTAACTCCGGTCTGAGCAATCAGCGCATCCTTCGCAGTTTCTTTTTCCACCTTCACAGGCTCCTCGTAGGTATGCATGACCCACTGGATGTTGTAGTACTCCGGTGTCCACCAGCTGGCGTAGATCTCCGACATATCCGAGCCCTTGCGCTGTATCATCGGCCGCAGCACGTACTGCATCAGCACATCCTTGTTCAGCACATAGTTCACATCGTTCAAAAGGCTCTTGTCATATAAGTATTCCGGTCTTGGATACTTGGTTTCTTCAGTGTCCGCCGTCATTACAGGAATATCCATGGCAAAAAAGACTGCGTCCATGGGTCTTTTCATCCTTGCCCGGGTGGTTTTATCAAACACAATGGATAAAATATTGTAGTCATCCTTGGGATAAGCCCCGCTATAGCTGAGCTTTTGCGTATCCAGCCCCATCATCTCCCTGAAATCATCGGTATCAAAATTCACGGTCATAGAAGAGCCGATAATGCAGGCGTTGTAGTCCATGTTCATGGCCATTCCCGGATTCTGACTGAGCTGATTATCCACGATGTACGGGAACCCCGGCAGCGGCTCATGATAATGAAAAAAAGGATCCACATACACCACCACTGCGGCGATCGCCACTGACACCGCCAGCATCACGCCCAGCAACAATATGAAAAGCCGCCGATAATTGGGGCCTGCTTTCATTCTTTGTTTCATAAGATACCTCAATTGCAATTTCTCGCAAGCTATAATCCTTGCTATGTTTTCTCATTTTATATGTGCATATCAAGCGCCATTTTATTTGTGAGCTATAATTCTCATTGTTCCCCTCTAATTTATATGCCTATTTCAACATAATTGGGGGTTATAAGCTATAATTCATACCGTCGTTATCAGTTTTTATATGCCTCAAAACCCATCTGTTGCTAAAAAAGGCATATAAATCCAGTAGCACTCCGCTGAAATTATAGCTTCAAAACTCAAAACACCCTCATTACCACAGATAATTTCATTACATCTAGATCAATTTATAGCTTCTGCCCGAATATCACCAGAATTCTGGATATCGCACCAATCGCACCAATTTAGAAGTTCATATATAGGAAGGTGCTGACTCCGCCAAAGCTGATGATGCTCCAGATCAGCAATATCGCAGTAATCAAGGTACTACCAACTCCGATCTTACACTCCCTAACTGTCTTCAGCGCATTATTTCTAAAGAAGATGATGAACACAGAAACAACCAGGAAAATCCACAAGCACAGATCCCATGCGAAACTCAGCTTCATAAGTGGTGTCACCTTCAGCACATACCACAGCTCATCCAATTGGAAGCAGGATGAAAAGCCTGTAGCCAGCGGCTTTGCGCCGCCAACAAACATTCTTGCAAAAAGAGTCAGAGCCTGGCCTACGGTCTCCGCCCTAAAGAATACCCAGGCGGCGGTTACATATAAAAATGTCAGAGTCACCTTGCAAGCTTTAACAATACTTCCGCTGACTCCGGATTCAGCCGGCACGGTCATTTGGCCAGTCGCAGCGTTATTCTTGCCTGCGCTTTTTCCCGCGCCAGCGCCGCGTTTCTCCAGCATCCTCGTGATCACATACAGCACGCCGTGCATGGCTCCCCATACGATGAAGGTCCATCCGGTGCCGTGCCAGAATCCACTGATAAGGAAGATGATCATCAGGTTCACGTAGGTCCGTGCCACACCCCTACGGTTTCCACCAAGGGGAATATAAACATACTTGGTGAAAAACTTCGTCAGCGTAATGTGCCAGCGCTTCCAGAAATCGATGATGTTCACCGCCTGATAAGGGGAATCGAAATTCACCACCAGATCAAAGCCAATCATCATGCACAATGCGCTCGCCATGTCGCAGTATCCGCTAAAGTCAAAGTACAACTGGAAAGAATAGAACACCGCTGTCAGCAAAGCTTCAAGGCTTCCCAGTGTAGCCACTCCGCCAAAGCCAAAGTCCACTGCCTTTCCAAAGGTATCCGCCAGGATCACCTTCTTGAAAAGGCCCATAGAAAACAGGAGGAGTCCTCGCATTATCTTTTCCCAGTCAACACTGGATGCCTGGCTATCGCCGACCTCACGGCCATCGCCACTTTGTCTTCCGCCAACGGCCACCTTCTCCAGTTCCCCGGTAAAAGAGCTATAGCTCATCAAAGGTCCCTGCAGCAGCTTTGGGAAAAACAGCACGTAAGACAGGTACTCCGGTGCGTCAAACCGCTCCACTTCGCCCCTGCAAAGGTCCACGATATACGAAATCTGATTAAAGGTGTAAAAGCTGATTGCCAGTGGCAGGTAAATGCCACTGAGCTTGAAGAATAAAAGAAGCACCAGATTCCCTGAAACTCCCAGACAAAGCCATGCCTTGTGAGGCTCCAGCTCTTTTCCGAAGAGTTTCACCTTCGCTCCCTGATCTCTCATGAAGCTCATGGGAATTGAGGTGCAGACGTTCCAAACCACGCTGATGAACAGAATCGCCATGTTTTTCACTCCAAAAGAAGCGAAAAAGGCCAGGGACATCAGGATGATCCAAAGCTCGCAAAAGAGCTTCTGGTTTCCTTTCTTTCGTCCATAGCCGCGCACAATATTCATTCCGATCATGAAGATCGGCATAAATGCCAAAACAAATTTATAGGAATTAAAAACCATAAACTTCCCCAACTAATTCAGTGACTCATTCTTGGTATGGATCACTTATCCTTTATAGACAATTAACGCGTTCTTCATCTGAAGCCGGCGTTTTCATCCCCTTAATATCTTAACATAATTGTTGACCGCATCCTCAAGCTCATAGGCCTTGCTCCACCCCAGGGCTTCAAGCCTGCTGCTGTCCAGTACCTGCTTGCTGATCGGCGACTGAAGGGCCTTCTGCTTCTCATCAGGCTCTTTCACTACAACTTCAGTGCCTCCGACCTTAGCAAAAAGACCTGCAAGCTCCCTGATAGTCACCGTATTTCCCGGTGAGCAAATATCGTAAGCCGCACGGCTTATGCCCTTTAGCAGAACTGTGAGTATTCCCGACACCGAATCAACAATATAATTATATGACCTTAGCTGCGATCCCGCACTATTTAGAACAATTTCTTCTCCAGCCGCTGCTTTCCTTGCAAACTCTGCATGAGCTCTGTCATCTGTCTTCTTCGCTCCCGGCCCAAAGGTATGGCACAGCCTCGCC
>JAILMY010000109.1 GCA_024692165.1 Butyrivibrio sp.
CATTACTTTTGGATAAAGTACTGTTTTCAGCTGCATATCATACTTGTTTAATGCAATAATTTCATCCAAAGAAGTAAAATTCACCTTGTTGGTGTCTTCACGGATAAACCTATATCCTTTAAAACCATGATAATAACCTATGTTCCTAAGAGCTTGTGTTTGAGAACTTTTGACATTAATGTGGTGAGTATTTCTAAGATACTTCATCAACTGATAAACAGATAGCATAAATAGTCTTCTTTCAAAAATATTTAAAGAGATTATAACACCAAACATCGACGCTATTCCATGGGAAAACTTTTATATGCTATGATTATTCTTACGATTATTTTTAATGATAACTAAAATAGGAAAACAATCGAATAAAACTATTGACCTTAGGATCAAACATCATATTGAATTGTCACTTATCAGATTTGCTGATATGGCATGTGATAATGCATGATTGCTGAGTAACTGCTAAAGTGCACCGAAAGTAGCGATGCTTTACTAAAGGGATGCGAAGCGGTTTCTTATAGAGGGGGATGGTCCTGGTAGTCTATGTGGCCTTTGCTTCACAGATGATGAACAGGATTATCAAAACAATTAAACAACACTTCTGGTAAAGGTGGCCTTCGCTTCACTGTAGCTGGGAGTGTTTTTTTGTTGCCTTTGATAAATGCCTTGCGGCTGCGAATTAAATACATTACCTTCGCAGAAGTGGCTGTTTATTGGGAATCCGAGAGGAATTACTATAATTACATCAGCTGATAGCAAAGGATTTAAGGAAATGAGATGTGAAAAATGTGATACAGAGATGGTTTTGGCTGAGCTGTTTGGCGCAGGCTATCCCACATCAATGTTTGTAAGGGCTAAGAAAAAAGGTTTCTTTGAGACTGAGAAAAGAAGCGGGATTAAATGCTTCGTGTGTCCTGAATGCGGAAAGATAGAGCTTTACGTAGAAGAGCCCCAAAAATTCAAGGGGTAACATTGCATATAGGTATTTTGGAGGAGGATCAGATGATGAACACATGGAAAAATAGTAAGACAATGCTTTTGTTTTCGGCATTGTTCTTTGTTCAGACTATTACGTTTTATATTTATGAGAATAATAAGCTCGCTCTGATAATGCTTGTAGGCGCTGTAATTGAGCTGATCTGCGGAGTATTGGAGAGAAAGAGAGAACTGAAGGCAGCTTTTGAAGGAGATGAAAAGTAATGAAAGAAAGATTTGTAAAAGTATATTCACAGGGCGCAGTAAATGTTACTGAGATCTGGGTTGATAAAGAGACAGGTGTAAACTATGTGTTCCATATGGGTGGATATTCAGGAGGCCTTACACCTCTTCTTGATAGAGAGGGAAAACCAATTATCAGTACCATTAAGAGCGACTAATAGAAGTAATTTGTGAGACGCTATGACATTACCTAGTAATGCCATAGCGTTTTTCTGTCATAGTACAGCGGATTTTCTGTGCTCTTTGTTTGCTGCAATAAGAGGAAGAAGAGTAATCAGAACTAAAACCACACCTGCAATAAACAGAGTATTGGTTGGAAGATATTCAGTAAAGCCATATTCGTCCACAAATTCACCACTTTTTTTGATGATTGGGTTTGATATAAGAGGAGCGACAATCATTGGAATCAGGACATAAAAAATGATACGTATTCCTTCGAATTGCCCACGTGCATCTTCCGGGTAGAGCCTCTTAGACCATACAGTGATAGTTTGAAGGAACAGTATATAACCAATACCAACAAGCAAAACTCCAATAAGGAGATGTGGATTCCAAATTGATGCAGGGTTAACGTTCGTTGGGGAAACAAAAAGACCAATAATCAAAAGCCCTGCTGCGTTGATTAGTACAGAAATTGCAATGATGAGAGTTGATTTATCTGCCTTAATCAGTTTGATGGCCGGTATTGTAGCAAACATTGCGATAAGTAGACCAACGCCCTCTATAAGACCCATTATGTCCGCAGTAAACCCAAGATAATAGATCATGAAATTTCCAAGGTGAGAAAAGTATACGTTAAAGGAAATAAAGTATACTGCAAGCATCAGGTTAACAAATACCAGCTCTTTGTGCTTGAGATATTCAGGGATATTGAAGATTGAAAAGAACTGCTCAAAAAAGCTTCCTTTTACAGAGGGTTTAAGGGTTTTAGCATCGTTCATTTTAATAAGTGATAATAGTCCAAGCAGTATAACTAGTCCGCCCATTACAGTAAAAAGGCGAATGTAGTTATCGTCAGCGCCCACTAAAAGACCACCAAGAATTGTTCCAGCGATTGTACCGATCACCGGCTGAACTGCAAGTGCAGCACCAAGAGCTCCGGAGTTATCTGTGGTCATGTGATCATTTATCCAGGCATTAAAGCCTATATCATTACCCATGGAACCAAAGAAACTCATAATAGCATCAGCTGCGATTACGGCAAATGCAACGCCGATTATTGTAGTATTGTCATTACCGCCGTGTTTTAAGAATTCAGTTGTACCAAAAAGTATGGTGAAAATACCCCAAAGAATATAGCCGATGGAAACAAGGAGTTTGCGGTTTCCTTTTCTGTCAGAAACACATCCAAATAGAAAAGTAGAAATAGTAGTAGCTGTCGCTGAAATAGCAAGCATCCATGAAATGATCGTAGGATCTTTGGCTATCTTTGCATAAACAAATGTGTTGAACCACTGATTTTCCATGTTCCAGCACAGCTGTCCGGCAAGACCAAGTGACCAGATAAGAAACCAAAATGAAAAGTCGCCTTTTTTGCTGTTTGTCTGCATTTAATCACCCCCCTATTAATCATACTACAATCACCTGCTTTGATGTAGACAGGATCTCTGAGAATACCCTGGATGATTCGGATAAGCATCCCAAGGACTGCTTTATGAAGCTCTGGGCAGGAAACATGGTCGGAATGTTTCTGTTTTTCCTTCTTTCATTCAGGTTTTTTGCTCTTGGGATGTTTGGTGTCTTTGCATTTTATATGATGTCACTTATAAGAGTGTATATGGGCTGGAGAAGCTACAGATACAGCAGAGTAAAATTTATACTAATGAGCCTATGCACGATGGCAGGATCTTTTGCGGCTGCTAAGGTCTTTCACTATGTACTGGGTATGATGATCTTGTAAGATGCCATGGCATAACACAGTTAATGGCGGATTAACCCAAAACGGAATATGTATTGGATTAATCCGCTTTTCCTATATAATATACAGGGTGAATAAGGAGGCCGAAAATGGTCATAACGGCAACAAGAGAGAGTATCTGTAATGGCGACGATTATCAAAAAGTAAAGACATTTGATTACCAGCAAGGGGAAATGCTTTCTTCTTTTCTTAAGTTTAGAGTCGCTGAGTATCTTCCATCTACAAGAGGATTAACCGTATGGGCAATATATATGGGATCAAATGAGAATCAACCTACATTAGAGCGTGAAAGCGCCGAGAAGAAAGTGGCGTTCATACATAAGATAGATGATCGTTGCTTAAAGGTGGAAATACGCGGTGGGGATCGCCCGGTAAGTAGCTTTAATACAGATGAGATGTACTGTGCTGTTTATAGGTAGGTGTTTTGGCTGCCTGAAAAATAGAGTTTTTGAGAGGATTTGTTATGAAAAGATTTTTGGGATTGTGTGCTACCGGAGTAATTCTTTGCACAAGCATTACTGCTTGTGGTAATAAAACTCCTGATCTGAGCCTTGGGGTAGGCGAGGAAGTGGATGAAAGCATTGAAGAAGACGAGGCCTCAGACTATGCGGAAGAGGATGAAGAGGCTTCTATAGATGATGAAGCTGCCGAGCTGTTTTCAAAAGCTATAGATGGCGAGATTGTCGTTAAGGCGACCTATGAAGATGGGACGGATGCTTCTTTTAGAATACCTGATCTTCCTAATGACCCGGACGACTGGCAGAGCTATGAGATAGGAGATATGGAAGATCTTGATAATGACGGCGTAGAAGAGCTTATCATAAACGGACCATATGGTGGTAAGTATCTTGATGCCAGGGATGGTGAAGTATACCAGCTTGCCGAGGGTGAAGGAACTGCAGGTCAGCTATGCTATGCTGAATATAACGGCAAGACTTATATCTGCCATGTAGATAATTCTCATGGTGGCAGGGAGATCTTTTTAATGGACCAGTACAACGGCAAGGGTGAAATTGTAGATTCAACCTCACTTACTGCTGAGTACTGGGAATATATTGAATTTAACGCAGACGCTGCAGAATGCCACTTTGGTGATGAGGAGATACCTGTAGAGCGATATTTAGAACTCAGGCAGGAAATCTTTGGATATTAAGTGGAAAAAAGAAGAGGAGAAACAGTCGATGGAAATAGTTTTTAACGAAGAAGAAGGCAGATACGAATGTCAGACGGATTTGGCATTGTGTTATACCGTAAGTGGGGAAGGAGAAGACGTCCCAGGAGCTAAGGCATTAATGGAGAAACTCCTTCCAATGCTTCCCGAACTTGATAAAAAGAGCAGAAACTATGCTGCAGATGAACTTCTGGAAACGAAAAATGATGTTTGGCTGGAGGAAGATGAAGAACCGATCAGCAAAGAAGATTTTGTAGACACCCTTATTCTAAAAAAGGTTGAGTTTAATGCTGAAGGCGTAACTTTCTGGTATGACGATGGAGATTTGTTCTGGGGGCACTATGTTACGGTAGACAGTTCTGCAGATGGAACTCCTAAGTATGCCCAGATGATGGGATGATTGTGTGCACTGAAAGCAAAATGTTATTGAAAACGTCAACAAACAGTTTGAAGCTCCGGAATGTTCAAAAGAGGAGCTGGAGATCATAACCTGGGATTTCATTTGGGAGTATATTGAGAAGTGTGTTAAGCTCTGCAAAAATGAACTGTCGGCGCTTATGGGGGTAGGTCAACATGTCGACCCCATGACCTATTTTGCTGATGTCAGGGATTCTACAACATAACATGCCAGTTCCAGAGCGATGTCAAAGTGGCCGGGATCATGCTGGGTATCTTTCTTTTGTCCCTCTTTGACCCGAGTATCCCACTTGGGTGCATCCAAAAGATCTCCGCAGGTAAAGAAAAAGTAGGCCTCAAGGCCTCTATAGTCGCACATGGCCTGTACTGCGGCACATTCCATTTCAACAGAAATACAGCCTTCGCTCTTTCTTTTTTCAAAATTGCCTTTTGTCTCACGATGTACTGCATCGGTGGTCCAGGTTTTTCCCTGAATGTATGGAAGTCCTGCCTGCTCCATGAAACCGGCTACGAGATCGCTGTTTTTTACTTCTATGTAGTCCGACGCAGGGGCATAATGATAAGAAGTTCCCTCGTCGCGATATGCAGCCGTAGGAACCATCACTTTTCCTTTGGCAATCTCTTTATTCAGGCATCCGCTTCCGCCAAATACAATGTATTTATCAGTATTTATGAGAGATAAAGTATCTTCCATATCAGCCACGCAGCCCGGGGCTCCAACGTAGGACATATAAACCGCAAGCTCTTTTCCCTCGTATGTAAAGCCGTACACGGGATTAGCACCGTTGGATGAGTACAGATCGCCTATCTTTGTACATTCGTATTGTTCTAAAACATACTGAAGTATCTCATTGGAAAAAGTCACAATGCAGGCATCCACTTTTCTGGCGTTTTCATTGCGCCATACTTTTATTATCTCTTCGGTCCTGTTATCAAATGTGTCGGTTATCATTGTTTCTCCTCCCATTAGTGCCCTGAAGTTCAGTTTATATCTGCATTTATTCTAGCATAAAACCGTAAAGTTCTTTTTACAACATGCTTCTTTGAGTATAATGGTACAAGATACCTTTTGAATGTAAGGGGTTAGGAGACATATAGATATGAAAAAGGCGATACTTACTATCGATGACGTGCCATCAAATAATACAAAGGCGATTGTTGATTATTTAAATGAAAAAGATATTACTGTAGTGATGTTTGCAGTGGGAGAGTGGCTGGAAAAAAAACCGGAGAATGCAATTTATGCGCTTCAGCACGGTATGATCCTGGGGAACCATAGTTATACGCATCCACAGTTTTCCTCTTTGACTTTGGAGGAGAGCAAGCAGGAGATTGAAAAATGTGAGGAGCAGCTGGAACGGATCTACCAAATGGCTGGAGTAGAAAGAAAGTACAGACCATTCCGTTTTCCCTATGGAGATAAAGGTGGACAGAATAAAGATGCTCTTCAGGAGTTTCTGAAAGAGAAGGGCTTTGATAAGCTTGATGATTCTCAGATTCCGTATGCCTGGTGGAAGGAGTCGGGTCTGGATAAGGATATAGATACTCTTTGGACTTTTGATTTTGCTGAGTACAATATCCGTCGGGGAAATGACTTTACTGCTGAGGATGTATTCAAAAGAATAAATGATCCAAATCCTGTATCAGGGGCAGCAATACTTGCTGATGGGGGATATCATTTCATTCTTTTCCATGCCCATGATGAAACAGAAGAAATGGTGCCGGGGTATCATCGCTTATTCATCGATTACCTTTTGGAGCATGGCGTAACCTTCGACAGGCCAAAATTCAAATAAATGAGGCCGGCAACAAAATGCTGGATGATGCTCTTGAATACAAGAAAGAGCATTTTGTTTTTGGTGATATGCAGGTTCACGAAGCGGCGGACTGCTGGTCAACGAGTTTGAAGAAGCTGGAATAATTAAGCAGCATTACGCTATTAGTCTATAAATTGTTGGGAGATAAAAAATGGGAAGAACTGAAACTGTAGAATTAACGATCCTTTGTCTTATTCAGGATGGGGATAAGATACTGTTACAGAATCGCGTGAAGGAAGACTGGAAAGGCTATACTCTTCCGGGAGGACATGTTGAACCCGGGGAATCCTTTGTAGATGCGGTTAAGAGAGAAATGAAGGAAGAAACAGGACTGGACATAATTGATCCTAAGCTTGTTGGGATTAAGCAGTTTCCGTTTCAGAATGAGGAAAAAGCATATTGCAGATATATAGTGCTGCTGTTCAAAGCCGAGAAGTTCACCGGAACGGTTGTCTCCTCAGCAGAGGGACAAATGGAGTGGATCCGCTATGATCAGCTTTCAGAGATAGATACTGTAAATGATTTAGAGGACCTTCTGGATGTCATTAACAACCCAGATCTGACAGAATTCCAGTATCTCGTTGATGGGGATATCTGGACTGTTTCGAAGAAGTAAAATAGAGGATGATATGAATTTTGTAGAAGCATTAAAGAGCGAAAATTTAGATCAGATCAGAAGCTTTCCCAAGGCAGATCTGCACAACCATTTTGTCCTTGGAGGCAGTAGGGAGTTTATCAAGGAAAAGACGGGTTATGAGATTGTGCCTATTTTAAAGCCTTTAACATCCATGAGTGAAATGGATGCCTGGAGCGGTAAATATATTGGAAATCGCTTTAATAGCCCTGAAGGTAGAAAGCTCCTTATTGAGGCCACATTTGCCCAGGCTAAAGAGGATGCCGTTACCATACTGGAAATAGGCGAAGATGTTTGGGGCCTGGGTGAGTTTTTCAGTAACGATATTGAAGAGTTGATCAGTGCCTTTCAGGAAGCTAACGAAAAGATTGCTCTAGAAGTTGAACTTCGCCTACAGATCGGTTTATCCCGTCACTGCCCAATCGACTATCTTATGGATTGTTTGTCACATTTCTGGGGACACAAGGAGTTTTATTCTATAGACCTGTACGGCGATGAGTTGGCACAGCCTATAGAGAATTTCATTCCAATCTATGAAAAGGCTGCTGAAAATGGACTGATTCTTAAAGCCCATGTGGGAGAATGGGGCACAGCGAAGGATATTGTCACTGCGATAGAAACACTTCACCTTAATGAGGTTCAGCATGGCATAGCAGCAGTTCAGGATGATAGCGTAGTAGATTATCTTGCAGAAAATAAGATCAGATTGAACATAACCCCATCAAGCAACGTTCTTTTGGGCAGGGTTTCAGATATGTCCATGCATCCAATAGCTCAGCTCTATCGTAGGGGCGTGGATGTGACCATAAATTCAGATGATGTACTTATCTTTGATTCAGATGTTTCAAAGGAATACCTGCGCCTTTATCAGTCAGGATGTCTTACAGCAGAGGAACTTGATGACATCCGTCTGAATGGACTAAAACCTAAAACTACAACAGGAGATAAATAATGACAGAAAAGAAAGTATATGACTGCGGTATCGCAGAAGATAACTATTGGTTCCGCTACAGAACCGGAGCAATACTAGTCAGAGATAATAAGATGCTCTTTGTAAAGTCTATGTATGGGGGCTATTACTACATGATTGGTGGAGGGGTCCACATGGGAGAAACTTCCAAAAGCGGCGTTGAAAGAGAGGTTCTTGAAGAAACCGGAGCTTCATGCACGGCGAAGAACCTGGCTATTACCTGCGAGAATTTTTTCATTGGAAGCGACGGAGCTATCGATGGCAAGCAGTGCCATACCATTGAATATTATTACATCATGGATGTTCCAAAAGACACTGAATTCAGAGATTCAAACGATGAAGGAGAAAAACTGGTCTGGGTATCAATCGATGAACTTGCATCAAATGATATCAGACCAGCATTTCTTAAGGATAAGCTAAAAACCGCAATTGAAGGCGGTCAGCTCATTCACGTCATAAATGATGAGAGAAATCCATAATAATCAGTCATTCTCATCATATACAATGACTTTATCCGTAAGTTTACGGCTCATTTCATGTCGTGCCTTTCGGTTAGCCACAGTATCAAAAACAATTGAAAAATCATAATTTTCCGGGTAAAGCTCCTCTGCTTTGACATGGAGCTTTACCCTTTTATGGTTGATGTAGATCTTCTTGTTTGGTAGCTGAACTCTGAGAATTCCCTTTTTGTTTATGGGCTCGCAGACAATACCGATCTTTTTATCCGGATAGACCATGACACTGTCACCAATGTTGAATTTCTGCTCCAGCTCCATAGTTGAATGTAACTGCTTGGTCTTAATGATCTTACTGCCGCCTGATTTTCTTTTGCCCGGCTTACTATCGGAAAACTCATAGTCAGCTGCGGCTCCTTCACCGTATGCAGCCCTTGCTGCCACAGCCAGCATCTCGCCTGGCATTCCAAGCCTTTCTGCGATGTAAAAGGCGCAGCTGTCACCGGCTTCACCGATCACCATCTCATAGGTGGGGCGAAGAGTCTCTTTATCAAAAGCCATTCTCGCATTCACTATATGATCTGTCTTGGCAGCATATTCCTTGATTTCCGGATAATGGGTGGTTGCTAGGAAATTCGCATTGCTTTTCCTTAGTTCCTCAAGTATTGCCACAGCAATTCCCATGCCCTCTGCCGGGTCAGTACCGGAGCCAAGCTCGTCCATTATTACAAGGCTCTCATGATTCACTTTTTCCAGGATATCAAGGACATTCTTGATATGAGCCGAGAAAGTTGAAAGATTCTCAGACAGATTCTGGCCGTCGCCAATATCGCACAGGTAATTACTGTTCATACAGATATCTGCCTCCTTACAGGCAACATGAAGTCCGCACTGTGCCATATAGCAGCTAAGCATTACTGTCTTGATTGCGACGGTCTTACCGCCGGTGTTGGGACCTGTGATAATTATTCCTCGAAGGTTTTCTTCTCCAAGTGAAAAATCCAGGGGAACATTTACTTCCTTATCCATCAGTGGATGCCTTGCCTTCACAAGCTTTATACGTCTTTCAAGATTGATGGTGGGTTCGGTGCAATCCAGATCGATGCTGAGCTTTCCCTTTGAAAAAACAAAGTCCAGTTTTTCCATCATCTTTACGTTTTCTTCCAAGACTGCCGAATAATCCGAAACCATAGCAGTGAGAATATAGAGTATTCTGCAAACCTCGTTATCCTCATCGATGCGAAGAAGCTCCAGCTCTTCATAGCACTTGGCAAGGCCTTCGGGCTCAACAAAAAGAGTACTTCCCGTTGCGGATTTATCAATAACGCTTCCCGGGACTTTTGCCTTGTACTCTTTCTTTACGGGAACACAAACCCTGCCGTTTCGCATAGTGTAGAAGGAATCTGCCATACATTCCTTGTTTTTCCTGATGATCTGTTCTGCCTTCTGCTTCATGGTCTCTTCCATGGCAGCTATGCGAATTCTGAGATCATAAAGCTCCTTTGTGGCTCTGTCATCAACCTCTTCATTTCTGATCTGTCTGCAGATTTCATCCTTAAGCTCAAGGAGAGGATTTAAGTTTTCATCATAGTAAGCAAGTGAGTTTTCATACTGTTTTCCCCGTGAAAGGTAGTCCATCATTCTTTCAACGGCCACGAGAACCTTTTCAACTCTTTCAAGCTGATAGGGCGTAAGGCATTTTCCCGTATCAGCTATTGTCAAAATCTCTCTTATTTCTGTGACATTCTGAACGGGAGGATTACCAAGTTTTTCAATCAGCACGCGACTGTCTGTGGTGTCTTGAAGAGCTTTTCGCAGCTCTCTTTCATTCAGGATGACGCCTGTTTCTTTTATCTGTTCTTTTGCGTAATCTGTACTTGTGAGCTCTGCCCACATATTTTTTATCTTATCAAATTCAATTTGTGTTTCTGTATTCATTTCTTCCCTCCGGTTACCATTCTGGTAACCTATTCAATCATTCAAGCAGATTCTCTTATTATCCTAATAAGGAAATGCTCATCAGCCGCAGGACCGTATTTGTTAAAATAGCTGCGCATATGCGTGCGGTTTTGGCAACAAAAAAACCATGACATCTTACGCAAAGATATCATGGTCTTAGAAATATCATTTTAAACATATCAAAAAACAACCTCATAAAATGCGGCTTCTTAACCATAATATTATTAAGCGTAATCAAATAAGCCAGTAGTACCAACCACTAACCAACAAATATTGATTCATTGAATCCTATGCTCATTGCAATATTATGTAGCCGTATTGCAATGAAATTAGTTAACCACGCTTAACATAAAGCTCCTCTTTAAAAAATTTTATGGTCAAGCACATTTTATGCTCTTATTTGAATATAGTATCTTAGAAAATCATTGTCAACATTTCGACATTTTTCTCTTGGATACAAGCTGAAGGATCAGTGCTATTGCGATGAGGCCAAGACCTGCTGCGTCTGTAAGACCGCCGGGAGAGATCAGCATGATTCCGCCTACAGTAAGCAGGATTCGCTCCCAGATCTTCATGTCAGTGAAAAGATATCCTTCAAGTGCAGCAGCAACTGCAACAATACCGATGATCGCGGTTGCGTAGATCACAATGACGCTTGATACGGTAGTATCTATAAGCAGCATCTCAGGACTGAAGCAGAAGATATAAGGAATCAGGAACGCTGCAATAGCCATCTTAGTTGCTGCAAAAGCGGTGCGCATCGGATTTGATTTTGCAATGGCACTTCCTGCATATGCAGCCAGAGCCACGGGAGGAGTAATATCTGCCACGATACCGAAATAGAATACAAAGAAGTGAGCAGCGATAATAGGAACGCCCATTCTTGTAAGGATCGGTGCACAGGTAGCAGCCATAATACAGTAGGTAGCTGTCGTAGGAACACCCATACCAAGGACGATACAGCACAGCATGGTAAGGAACAGCGCGATAAAGAGTCTGTCTCCTGCAACAGCAACGATGGCGTTGATCATCTCATTGGCAAGACCTGTCATGGTGATGGTGCCGGAAATGATACCTGCAACTCCGCAGGCAGCACCAACAGTGATGGTTCCCTTTCCGCCTGCTTCCAGTGACTCAAGGAACTTCTTGAAGGTGAAGTGATTTCCGCTGACAAAACCATCAATTAAGCCCACGATAATGGCAACTACGATGGAATAAGCAGCCGCTCTCTGCATGGTCATCATGTTCTTTGAAACCCAGACCACAAGGAGCACCAGGGGAGCAAGAAGATAAATCTTCTTAATAAGCGCTGAGAACTTTGGCAGCTTTTCTACAGGGATACCTGTAAGGCCGTGCTTTTTGGCCTCAAGATGAACAGCTACGAAAATACCTGTAAAATACAGAACTGCCGGGAAAATAGCTCTTGTTAAAATGTCCGAATAGGGAACGCCGATAATATCTGCCATAAGGAAGGCAGCAGCACCCATGATAGGAGGCATGATCTGCCCTCCGGTTGATGCTGCGGCTTCTACGGCGCCGGCAAAGGCTGATTTATAGCCGGTTTCCTTCATCATAGGAATTGTAACGGAACCGGTTGTAACGGTGTTTCCTACGGATGAACCACTTACCATACCGCAGAGGGCAGAAGAGATAACGGCTACCTTAGCAGGGCCGCCGGCAAAACGTCCGGCAACGCAGTTAGCAAGATTGATGAAAAGCTCCGAGATTCCTGTACGCTCAAGGAATGCTCCGAAGATGATAAATACGACAATATACTTAGAACAAACATTTATTGGTGTGGACAAAATACCTGTTTTTGCGTAGAAAAGATTTCTTACCAGATAATTAAGTCTTCCGATAGCTGATGGATTAGTAAGTCCGTACACCAGGGCGTAGACGATAAAGAACAGTGCTACGATCAGGATAGGCCATCCTACGCTTCGTCTTGTTACTTCCAGAAGTGCCACAATACCAATCACTGCTATCAGAATCTGATAGGGCTGAAATCTGGTTCCCTGCTGAATGATCTGCTCGGCATTGAAGGTGTAGTACAAAAATGCACCGGTGCCACATATCATACCAAGGACATCGTACCAGGGTATGTGGTTTTCTCTGTTGTTATTCTTATTTGCCGGGTAATACAAAAATCCCAGGAGCACGATAAGCCCCATGAATGATGTAAGCCTTATTTCCTCAAGAAATGTGGCAAACAGAGTTACCCAAATGCAGAACAAGGAAAAACCTATAAGTATAGCCTTTACAACTATTGCCGGTTTTCCGGTCCAGATGCGGACATTGGATTCCCTGTCATATTTCTTCATAACCTCATCGAGGCTTTCCTGCGATGGTTCGTTTATGTTTAAATCTTTAACCTGATTGTTCATTAAAAATCCCTCGTTGCTTTACCTTTTTCATTCCTGCGTAGGTACCGAAATACCGTGCTCCTCATAGTAACGGGCTGCTCCCTTGTGGAAGGGAACGTTGATGCCTGATGTGGCATTTATTACTGAGAGTTCTTCGCCCTTAGCATTTTCTTTTGCAATGGCATCTGCATGATCAAAAACAGCAGCGGTGAGCTTATATACACACTCATCGTCAATATCCGCATCTACGATCAAAGTAGCTTTGATTGTGATGGTCTCAATTGGTGTGTCCTGTCCGGGGTAGGTTCCTGCCGCTATCTGCATGGGAGCATAATATGGGCAGATACCCATGATATTGTCTCTGAGTTCTCCGTCAATGGGGATCAGGAACACTCCGTTGGTGGTGGCAAGCTCTGTGATGGCGGAGGTAGGAGCGCCGGCTACGATAAATGCGGCGTCAATCTGTCCGTCCTTAAGAGCTTCTTTACTGTCATCAAAGCTCTGATACTGTGGTTTTATGTCGTCTACTGAAAGTCCTGCACCTTCCAGGACATCCATGGCATTGAAATAAACTCCGGAACCCGGTGCTCCGATGGAAACGCTTCTTCCCTTCAGATCACTGACGGATTTGATGTCTTCCTTCATAGTGATCAGCTGAACTGTCTCGGCGTAAAGGGCCCCAAGAACACGGAAATCATGGCAGGGACCGTCTTTTTCAAAAGATCTGCTTCCTTCCCAGGCGTAGCTCATAACGTCGGACTGGGTAAAGCCTATCTGATAATCCCCGTCGCCGATACTCTGGATATTGGCCTTGGATGCTGCTGTTGACACTGCTGTAACACTGTAATCCGTGTACTGTTTCATGTACTGGGCCAGCACTCCGCCGAAAGCGTAGTATGTTCCGGATGTGCCTCCGGTTCCCATCATCATCCTCTGGCCACCACATCCTGAAAGGATGAGCATGGATGTGGTGATAAGAAGGCAGCAAAGCTTCTGCCTTATACTCTTTTTCATAACAAATTCCTCCTGTAAAAACACCGTTTTATGATCTATTCAGCATGCCAAGTACTATTTCTGCACACTTAGGAATGTCGACCTTTCCAACGTCAAAGCAGAATGTATAATTTGATGCATCGAATATTTCGTATCCGGTATATTTCTTAAAAAATGTACGGCGCTTGCGCTCATGTTCTTCCATGGACTTTTCAGTAACGGGCTTTCCGTCTGTTGAGATCTCATCCATATGTTTCAGCTTATTCTCCATAGGCCCATGGAGATATACGTTAATTGAATCGATACCTGCTTCCGCCAGGATAATGTTTGCACAGCGGCCAACGATGATGCAGGGGGTTTCTGCCAGCTTAAGGATGACATTTCTCTCCGCATTAAAAATGGCGTCGTGGGAGCTGGTATAGGAAACAGTGCCATTTAAGATATCATTAAGAACCATTGAAGAACGGCTGAGCTCCTCGCCTTCGCGCTCGACATCTTCTCTGTCGTAGCCACTTTCCTCCATGGTTTTAAGCACAAAGTCCTTATCGTAATAAGGAATACCAAGTTTTTCTGATAATATTGCAGCAAGACTTCTTCCTCCTGCGCCATATTCTCTGTTGATTGTAATTACCGGCAAATGTTTGCTCATAGTTTCTCCTTTATTTCATACAGTGGATAAAGGTTGAGTCGATATCAACCACAATCTCACCGTCTTTTTCCAGTTTTTGATCAAAAAGCTCAATCAGCCTGTCTTTGACTGATAAAAGGTACTTATTACCATCCTGATATCTTTTAAGAATCCTGTCGAAAAGAACCTCTGAGTCATCATAGGTCAACGGACCTGGAAGCATGACCCTTTCAACCTTTGAAAAGTATCCCGAAATGAGATTTAAAAACTCATTTTCCTTTGTGTTAAGGTATTTTTTTCTCTTTGAAATAAAGCTCTTATCCAGACCGTTTTCCTCAAAGAACTTTATCCAGTAATCATGCTCTATTCCTGTTCCATAGTAGGTAAAAGACAGCATTCCACCGGGGGACAGAACTTTGGAAGCCTTTTGTATAATGACTTCAGGATGCTCAAAATATGTGAGAAGATAGTGAATGACAATCCTGTTGTAGCTCTTTTGACCAATTTTATCCCAGGCTTCGTCTGCTTCAAGATTGCTGAAGATCAGATTGATTTCTGATCCATTAGGGAGAGTTCCCGACTGTTCATTTAAATGCTGCTCAAAGTCATCGGCCCAGCTTTCGTGGATATCGACACCGTCAACTTGAAAGTTTTCAGGAATACGATCCCAGTTTTCTCGCCATAAAAGGCCATAACTGCAGCCCAGATCAAGAACTATGTCCCCAGGCTGAAAATCAAGGGAATCATAGATCTTCACGTACCATTCAATGCCGTCGGCGGCGTGATTTGCCGCGTACCAGCGCCTTTCGTCCTGACTCTGGGACATCTCCATCTTGCGGATGACGTCGGCAACGTTGTTCCAGGCAGGATCCTCGTTTAGCCTTGCCAGGGCAACCTTAATACAATCAGCAGACTTCTGCAGCTCATAGATTCTCTTTTCCATGAGGGAAAGCTGATTCTTAAGGATATTTTCTATAGAATTCTGTTCATCGGTTTCAAGATGGCTCTTTATTTCCTCAAGACTAAAGCCCACATGCTTCAGTGCGATGATCTTCTCAAGGATCAGCAGTGAGTTTTTGTCGTATAATCTGTATTTTCCTTCTGAATAACCAACCGGTGGCAGTAGACCCTTTTCGTCATAGATCCTTATCGCCTTCTGGGATATTCCAGCTGCTCTGGCGATTTCCCCCGATGTCATAACTTCTTTCATACAAAATATGTCTCCGATTGAGTTACTGATATTTTTCTAAAACCTGCCAAAGGGCAATGACATTGAAGAATTCAACGCATCACTAATAATATACCACATAGTTTAATTAAGAAGACATTTTTACGTTTATGCCTGTAATAACGTAAAATCCCCGGTTCACACTGAATCGGGGATTTTTGGGCATAAAAAAGAGCGATAGACGGGGCTCGAACCCGCGGTCTCCACCTTGGCAAGGTGGCGCTTTACCAACTAAGCTACTATCGCATTCATATGAAGTATCGCTCAACCGCGACAACAAATTGATTTTAGAATATAAATGTAGTATTGTCAACATATAATTTTGGAAAATTTTTAGTGAAGAAAATAGTTTTAACAGGAACGAAAGTTAGTATATATGGAGTGTAATATGGCAGGAATGATCAGGAACTCAGATGCAAAAGCAATATTGAGGAAAGGCCAGGGGAGAGAGTTTAAGGCCGGTGGAGCATGGATATATGACAATGAAATAGACAGGGTAGAAGGCTCTTTTGACAACGGAGATATCGTGGAACTGCATGATTTCGATGGGTTTTTTCTGGGCTACGGATTTATCAACGTGAATTCCAAGATCAGGATCCGTATGATGTCCAGGAAGAAAGAGAATCCGGTAAGTGAAGCGCTTATTGAAAGAAGAGTAAGGGATGCCTGGGAGCACAGGAAAGCTGTCATGGCTGATTATGTGAAGGAATATCTTCTGACTGATGCTGAAAGTGGAAAGGAGATAGCCCTTTCCGAGGCTCTTACGAGGCTTTCCTGCAGACTTATCTTTGGAGAAGCGGATTTTTTGCCGGGCATAACAATCGATAAGTTCTCAGACGTATTGGTCATTGAGTCACTGGCCCTTGGCACGGACCTTATGAAGGATATGATCCTTGAAAAATGTAAGGCAGTACTTTCTGAGGACGGAGTGACCATTCGCGGAATTTATGAGCGTAGCGATGCCAAGGTTCGTGAGCTGGAAGGTCTTGAGAGAGTTAAGGGCTTTATCGGCAAGGAGTTTGACACAAAAGTTTTAATAGAAGAGAACGGGATCAAATACTACGTGGATGTTGAAAATGGCCAAAAGACCGGATTTTTCCTGGATCAGAAATTCAACAGGCAGTCCATAAGGGGGCTGTGCAGAGGAAAAAAAGTCTTAGACTGCTTTACCCACACCGGCTCTTTTGCTCTTAATGCAGCAGCAGGCGGTGCCAAGGAAGTAATCGGTGTTGATGCCTCAGACCTTGGCTGCAGACAGGCTGAAGAAAATGCAAGGCTTAACGGCCTTGAGAATGTGGCAAGCTTTCAATGCGCGGATGTATTTGAACTCCTTCCTGATCTGGAGAAAAAGGGCGAGAAGTTCGACGTGGTCATCCTCGATCCGCCTGCCTTTACAAAGTCCAGAGCTTCAATAAAGAAGGCAGCCACCGGTTACAAGGAGATAAATATGCGCGGCATGAAGCTGGTTAAGAACGGCGGATACCTGGCTACATGCTCTTGCTCCCACTTTATGGACGAGGAGCTTTTCCTTAAGATCATTGCAGATGCAGCAAGGGATGCTCATAAGCGCCTTAAGCAGGTTGAGTTCAGGCAGCAGGCAGCAGACCATCCGATCCTGTGGGGCGGAGCAGCATCATATTATCTGAAATTCGTGACCTTCCAGGTTACAGATGAGTTATAAAAATAGTTTATTGTTTCTTAATTTGCATATCTATGCAAACGGAATTACAATCATGCTATGAATACAGATAATGATCGGCTTGTCTTTAGAGACAGGACATATAAGGACAATGAAGTGGATTATATAGGTCAGAAGCAGTTTGCCAATGTTTCCGGCTCTCTTTTTGTGACGCATTTAGGCCTTGAATTACTGTATATTATTCTTGGATGTCTTCCAATGATGATCATAAATATCATCAGCATCCTGGTTTTTGCTGTCGCGACCGGCGCTGCCAAAAAAGGGATGATTCAGCTCACTATCTGGATAATGATCACCGAAGTATATTTTCATGTTGTTTTTGCAAGCTTCACATTGGGATTAAGCTGTGGTTTCCAGCTATGGCTGTTTGGTTCTCTTACAAGTATCTTTATACCGTTTTTTATGCCAAATCTGTCGCGTAAGCAAAAGGGACAGATAGCGGGCATCAGCTTTGTGATCGTCTGTACCTTCCTTATACTGACAATCCTTGATGATAATGGGATGATGCCAACAAAATATAATCCTGAGCCGCAAGTTGCAAGACTGATGTATTACTTCAATGCAGTTCTGGGATTTGGTTCTATAATGATATATTTAGGAATATATATCGCGAAGATGTCCGCAAAGAGCAACGAACTGCAGATTGCCGCGGATCATGATTTTTTGACTGGTATCTACAACAGACAGAGAATTCAAAAGATTCTTGATGCGGAAGTTCTCAGAGCACAGGAAGTTGAAGACAGCAACCTTATGGTTGCAATTGCAGACATAGATTTTTTCAAAAAGATCAACGATACCTATGGGCATATTGTCGGCGATGAGGCGCTTAAAGATCTGACGAGCTTCTTTTTCCAAAGGATGAGTGAGGGTATGCTCTTTGGAAGATGGGGCGGAGAGGAATTTCTTTTGATCGCTCCTGAGAACAAGAGCTATGATGAATTTGTCCGGATGATGGAAGACCTCAGGAAGCAGATTGAAGAGCATGAATTTAACAGCTACGGCGAACACATCAGGTATACGATATCGATTGGAATCGCTGCTTATGATAAGTCTATGACAGTAGAAAATCTGGTGAACCTGGCAGATGATAGATTATATCAGGCAAAAGAAACCGGAAGAAATAAAATAGTTTATTGACAAATAGATTGTACACAAGTGAAAAGAGTGCTAGAATCGTGGATATGAGGTCGAGACGGACCGAATATCCACTTTTTTATTGTGTTAGGAGATAATAAAATGACAGATTATGAATTACTTTCACAGCAGATCAGTTCTCTCGCTGAGGACGAAAACTTCTTTATTCCGGTTTTGTCCAATGCATCAGCGATACTTTATGAGAACATTGAAGATATTAACTGGGCTGGCTTTTACCTTATGGACAAAGGCTCTCTCATGCTTGGACCATTCCAGGGTAAGGTTGCATGTATAAGAATTCCTTTGGGCAAGGGTGTCTGCGGAACAGCAGCACAGCAGGACAGAACTCTTCTGGTAGAGGATGTGCACAAGTTCGCAGGACATATTGCCTGTGATGCAGCTTCCAATTCTGAGATCGTCATCCCGATCCACTGCAACGGAAAGATCATCGGAGTACTTGATATTGACAGCCCATCCTTTGACAGATTCAAATTTGAGGATCAGGTGGGACTTGAAAAGTTTGTAAGAACTTTAGAGGAAAAAACAGATTTCTGCAAATTTAACGGAACCCGTGATGATCAGTTTAAAGAGCAGTAAGACAACAGTTTATAAATTATAGAAAAGAGCCGGTACAAATGTCAGATAAGATCTCATTTTCAAGTGATTATACAAAGGGAGCGCACCCTAATATCCTTAAACGCCTTTCAGAGACGAACTTTGAGCAGATAGACGGATACGGAACAGATGAGTACTGTAAAAGCGCAGCAGAGAAGATAAAGAAACTCTGCAATACTCCTGATGCGGATGTTTTCTTCCTGGTTGGAGGAACTCAGACAAACCAGACCATAATAGATATGCTTTTAAAGCCTTATGAAGGTGTGGCGGCAGCTCGGACAGGGCATGTCGCAGCGCATGAAGCGGGAGCTATTGAATTCTCCGGACATAAGGTCCTAACACTTCCTAGTTTCCCTGATTCTAAAGAGCTGGCAGCAGAAGAAGGCAAAAAGCCCATATATTCCGATCAGGTTGGAAAAATAAGTGCAGCAGATCTCAAGGCGCTGCTGGATAATTTTTACGGTGATGACAACCATGAACACATGGTATTTCCGGGGGCAGTCTATATCTCACATCCCACAGAGTATGGAACCCTGTATTCCAAGAAAGAACTTGAGGAGATATCAGTTGTCTGCAAAGAGTATCAGCTGCCGCTTTTCCTTGACGGAGCCCGTCTGGGATACGGACTTATGAGCAAAAGAACTGACGTTACAATTCAGGATATCGCAAGGCTGGTGGATGTGTTCTATATTGGCGGAACTAAGGTTGGAGCACTGTTTGGAGAGGCTGTTGTATTTACAAAGGTAGCACCGACAAAGCATCCTGTGCCGATCATCAAGCAGCATGGCGCACTCCTTGCCAAGGGATGGCTCTTGGGACTTCAGTTTGACACTCTGTTTACGGATAACCTGTATATGGATATCAGCAAAAATGCTATCGAGATGGCACAGATTCTCAGGGATAATCTTGAAAGCAAAGGATATCAGATATATATAGATTCTCCGACAAACCAGCAGTTTATAGTTATGGACAATGACAAACTCGCAAAGCTCTCTGAGCATGTAAGATACGGCTTCTGGGAAAAATATGATGGCGCCCATACAGTTATAAGACTTGCCACAGACTGGGCAACTACAAAAGAAGATATCGATACACTCATGCAGTATCTGTGATAAGAAAAAAGTTGAGGAAGCAGAATTTACCAAATCTGCTTCCTCATTTTTTATACAATAGTCATGTTATCGAAAGAGATATCAATGCAGAACTCAGTGTGAATATCCTCGACGCCTTCTGCCGGCTTTTCCATTTCGATATCCTTAAATGCAACATTTTTTATCTCATATCCGGGAACATCAAAGCCGCACAGTAAAATGGAAGGGCAGTCATGCCACTCGTTTTTTCCTGCATTATTGTCAAGATATCTTCCCAGAAGATGCATTCTTTCGAATCTGCAGTCTCCAAGAAGCGGAGGTACTTTCGAGCCCTCACCGTCGTCGTTGTATCCAACGGAGTGTATCTGAATATGAGAAGCTGTAATGTCTCTCACCAGGATGTTTCTTACATATCCGCCACGTTTCTTAGTGGCTTTTATCTCAATTCCGGACCAGGTAGGGCCCATGTCGCAATCCCATAGGCGAACGTCTTCGACGCCACCTGACATCTCGCTTCCGATGCACAGGCCATGGCCAAAGTGACAGATACTGTCAAAGACCCGGATGTGCTTTGTAGGACGGTTTATGATGTTGCCTTCGGGATTTTTACCGGATTTGATCGCAACCGAGTCGTCTTCTGTATAAAAATCGCATGCGTAAAGCGTTGAATTGGTGGATGAATCCGGATCCCAGCCATCTCCATTCCACACTCCTTCTGACCGCAGAGTGCAATGATCAGTGACAACGCTGTCAGAATAAATGAAATGAAGGTTCCAGGATGGTGCAAAGCCCAGGGTGAGACCATGGATCCAAATGTTCTGACAATTGCTCATGTTTATAAGTCTGCCTCTAAAACGGCTTGCTATGGTATCGGGCTTCTCATACTCTTTTATCTTATCGCCAAGGGAGGCGATGTAATCTTTAAGCCGCTCGCCTTCAATTCTTGCAATTGCTTTGGCAAGAGTAGCCCCGCCGCCCATGATAGAGCCTTTTCCGTGGATGAAAACATTTTTGCAGTTATAGTCTGAATCATGATCAAGCTCGCCAAGGTTTAAAAGGCTCCTGTAACACTCCATTTCATATCCTTCAAAGCGGCTTCTGATCTTGGGAAGATAGTCCTTGGGATCTTCTGTTCCCTGTAAAAGAGCTCCATCTTCAAGATAGATTTCTGTGCCTGTGTGCACATTAAGTGCACCGGTAAGGAAAGTACCTTCCGGAATGCAGACAAAGGAATTTTCATCACAGTCGTCAAGTGCCTTCTGGATGCTTGAGGTATTTAGCGTTTTGCCGTCACCGACAGCAAAGTAAGGAGACTTGGTTATATCTATCTTTCTCTTTGATTTTTTCGTTTTGATCTTAATGCTGCCAAGGAATTCACAGCGCTCTTTTTGTAAAGAAGCCGCCGGATACAGTATCCTTACCTCAATTTTATATTCTGTTTCGGGTGTAAGATTTTCCAGAGAGTAGTGAGTGTGGGTGCATTTTCCTGCTTCCACACCATCTTTTAGCAGAATATAACTGCATGAAGGGGTGGCATCAAGTGGCAGATCCCAGAAAACCTCGGCAAAAGTATCTGATGCTCTGTAATCAAGCAAGAATCCAAAATCCATAAAGCGGCCCCCTCCTTTGGGCGAAATTTAAGGTGACAACAAGCTTTTATTCTTTCATCATACGTGTAAAGAGCCGGCAAATCTACCGGAAACCGTGCAAAAAACATGCATTTCTGTTCAAAAACAACGAATGTCGTTCTGAAAATAGAAAAAACACTCCCAATATTTCGTCAAAAGACTATAATGGTATTAATGTGTTACAGTTGCTTGTTTTTCGGTGGGGATATAGCTGTAACACCAACAAAAATAAGGTGTTCAGAGGAACACAAAATTCTAGGAGGCGTAGTATGAAGAAATATGTTGCGGAATGTATCGGAACAGCAGTATTAGTAGTTCTTGGTTGTGGAACAGCCATGCTTGTGGGTTGTGATGCAGCAAACGGATCAGGTTATCTTTTAACGGCTCTTGCATTTGGCCTTGTTATTGTTGGCATGGCCTACTCTATCGGCAATATCTCAGGCTGCCATATCAATCCGGCAGTTTCTCTCGGTGTTCTTTTGACAGGTGGCATGCCTGCCAGCGAATTTATAGGATATGTAGTATCACAGTGCATCGGCGCATTTGCAGGCGCTGGAATCCTTGCACTGATCTTTGGTCTTGGCGGAGCAACAGATCAGACAGGTGGATTCGGATCAAACGGCCTTGCAGGCGTAAACGGAAGCCCTGTTGCAGGTCTTTTGGTTGAGATTGTTCTTACATTTATATTTGTTCTTGCTATCCTTGGTGTTACATCAAAGAAGGCAGGTCACGGCTCTTTTGGCGGACTGGTAATTGGCCTTACACTTACACTGGTGCACATTCTTGGCATCGGCCTTACCGGCACATCAGTTAACCCTGCAAGAAGCTTCGGACCGGCTCTTGTTGCAGCTTTTGCAGGCAATTTAGAACCTTTGGGAACCCTTTGGGTTTTCATCGTTGGCCCGCTTGTCGGCGCAGCTCTCGCAGCAGTTGTTTACAAATACCTCGAGGACTGATAATCTTTAACACATGTCTATGAAAAAAAGGATAATCCCGGATTTACTAATCTTTTTCCTGTGTCTTTGCCAGATTTCCGGCGTGGCCAGTGCAAGTGATCTAAGTGGCACCATTGCATCCATGCAGGAACAGGAGGCTCAGACCAAGGAAACCATATCGAATCTTGAGAAGCAGACCAAAGAGACACAGGATGCCATTTCTGCACTTCAGGGACAGAAGACCCAGACTCAGGGCAATATCTCAAGCCTTGAGAACAAGAGCAACGCTCTTCAGAGCACCATAAATGGCTATTCTAATAAGTTAAGTGATCTGAACGAAGAGATTTCTGAGGCGGAGGAGGCCATGGCTGAGGTCTCCGCCGAGATTGTCCAGTTGGATAAAGAGCTCCAGGAAGCCAGACAGAAGGAGCAGGATCGGCATGACCTTCTTATGCACCGCATGAAATCCACCTATGAAAGCGGCGGCCAGAGGGGCATGCTGATTATTCTTTTGGAGTCAGGCACCATACAGGAGTTTTTGACCAAATTTGAGTATTTCAAGGCCATAATGAGGTATGATAACAAGGTTATCGCCGAATATAAGGCTATTCAGGAAGATATCAAGCAAAAGACCGAGGTGGTTCAGGCAAAAGAAGCTGAGCTTGACCAGTATCAGGCCATGCTTGATGAAAAGCACAGTGAGCTTACGGATCTGACTGATACTGTTAAGGGCCAGTTAAGTTCCACCAAGAATTCCCTGTCTTCTGAAAAAAGTAAGCTGGCTGATTTCGATAAGCAGCTTACAGAACTGGATAAAAAGATGAAGGCGTTAGAATCCCAGACTGCGGCAGCTCAGGCAAAGCTGGCTCAGCAGATAGCCGAAAGACTCTCGCTTACCAAGGAAGATACATCCGGTGCATACTCGGCAAATACCACAGAGCTTGAATGGCTTGCAGCTACAATTCAGGCGGAGGCCGATGGTGAGTCCTATACAGGAAAGCTGGCGGTGGGTTCTGTTATCATGAACAGGGTAAAGAGCTCCGCATTTCCAAACACCATTATCAGTGTAATAACTCAGAACCTTCAGTTTGCTTCCTACAGATCGGGAAAGGTTGAGCTGATCATCGCAAACGGACCTAATTCCACCTGTGTTCAGGCGGCCCAGGAAGTTCTTGCCGGTGCCAGAGTAGGCGACTATCTCTTTTTCATGACTCAGTATTATGCTGATTACTATGGTATAAGCGAGTACACAATGATCGGTAATCATGCATTCTTCTACAGATGGGTGACCAATAAGAAGGCGGAGGCTGAAGCTCCCGCAGAAAATCCGGAGCCAGAGGCTCAGACAGAGACTCCGGCAGAGGAACAGCAGCCGGCCCAGGATCAGGAAGAAACACCATCAGAGGATCAGCAGCCGCCTCAGGAAGAACAACCTGCAGAGAACCAGGAGGGCGGTGAAAATCAGGAGCAGCCGGAGGAAAATTCCGGAGGCGATGGCGCCGAAGAAAGCCAGGATGGCGGAGGAGAATAAAGAAATCTAAAGAAAAATCAAGATTTTCTTGCATAATATACGATTAAGTAGTATTATGTGAGCATTAAAATATTAAAAGCTATGACGAAGACAGTAGGGAGCTAATGAAAGCATCCAGAGAGCTGACGGTTGGTGCAAGTCAGTGCGAGTAAGAGCTTTACGAAAATCACTTCTGAGCTGCAGGATCGAAAGAGATATGAAGTACGGTATCCAGTAGATTTTTGCCGTATCTCCCGGCGTTAATGGGAAGCGTATTCAACCGCAGGCTGAGCCTTCGGCGCGTATGTGTAAACAGGTGGTACAACGAGATTATGCTATTAATGGCCTCGTCCTTTTTACAAAAGGACGGGGTCTTTTTAAATTATGTGCAGAACCGCATAATGAAATTTGCTGCATAGCAGCATGCGGTTCGCACGCGACAAAAGGCGTGAAGCCTTTTGTCGGTTTTAATTAAGAAAGGAGCTCAAGATGTATAACAAAGTCGAAACTGACATGAACTTTGTCGGCAGAGAAAAGAAGATTGAAGAATTCTGGAAAAAAGAAGACATATTCCAGAAGAGTGTTGATACCCGCAGCAAGGGTGAGATGTATATGTTCTATGATGGCCCGCCAACAGCCAATGGTAAGCCACATATCGGACACGTTCTTACTCGTGCCATCAAGGATATGATTCCAAGATACCGCACAATGAAGGGATATACTGTACCTCGTAAGGCAGGTTGGGACACACACGGTCTTCCTGTTGAGCTCGAAGTTGAGAAGATGCTTGGTCTTGACGGCAAGGAGCAGATCGAAGAGTACGGAATGGAGCCTTTCATCAAGAAGTGTAAGGAATCCGTTTGGAAATATAAGGGAATGTGGGAGGATTTCTCCGGCACAGTAGGTTTCTGGGCTGATATGGATCACCCATATATCACATATGATGACAATTTCATCGAGTCTGAGTGGTGGGCTCTCAATGAGATCTGGAAGAAAGGCCTCCTTTACAAGGGCTTCAAGGTTGTTCCTTACTGCCCTCGCTGTGGTACCCCTCTTTCATCTCACGAGGTAGCACAGGGCTATAAGACATTAAAAGAGCGCACAGCAGTTGTTCTTTTCAAGGTTGCGGGCGAAGATGCTTACTTCCTTGCCTGGACAACAACACCTTGGACACTTCCTTCAAACATCGGTCTTTGCGTAAATCCTGATGAGACTTATGTAAAGGTTAAAGCAGCTGATGGTTATACATATTACCTGGCACAGGCTCTTGCTGATACAGTACTTGGCTCACTTGCCAAGGAAGAGGGTCAGGCAGCTTACGAAGTTCTTGAAACTTACGTTGGTACAGACCTAGAGTACAAGGAATATGAGCCACTTTACCAGTGTGCTAAGGACGAGGCTGACAAGCAGCACAAGAAGGCTTTCTTTATCTACTGCGACAACTATGTAACCATGTCAGATGGTACAGGTATCGTACATATCGCTCCTGCCTTCGGTGAAGACGACGCAAGAGTCGGACGTAAGTACGATGCTCCTTTAGTACAGATGGTTGACGGCGAAGGTAAGCTTAAGCCTGAGACTCCTTTTGCAGGTTACAGATGTAAGCCTACCCAGAAGGAAATGGATGAGGGCGCGATCAGTGCGGATCCAGAGGTACTTAAGGACCTGGATAAGAGAGGACTTCTTTTCTCCGCACCTCAGATGGAGCACGATTATCCTCACTGCTGGAGATGCTCTACACCACTTCTTTACTACGCACGTTCTTCCTGGTTCATCAAGGTTACAGAGGTTAAGGACGACCTCATCCGCAATAATAAAGAGATCAACTGGGTTCCTGAGTCAATCGGTAAGGGAAGATTCGGCGACTGGCTTGAGAATATTCAGGACTGGGGTATCTCCCGTGACAGATACTGGGGAACACCACTTAATATCTGGGAGTGCGATGACTGTGGTCACCAGCTTTCAGTAGGATCAAGAAAAGAGCTGGCTGAGCTTTCAGGAGACCCTGCAGCAGAGACAGTTGAGCTTCACAGACCATATATCGATCAGTTTGAGATCACCTGCCCTAAGTGCGGCAAGAAGATGCATAGGGTAAAAGAGGTTATCGACTGCTGGTTCGATTCAGGAGCAATGCCATTTGCACAGCTCCACTACCCATTTGAGAACAAGGAGCTCTTTGAGAAGCAGTTCCCTGCAGAGTTCATCTCAGAGGCTGTAGACCAGACAAGAGGATGGTTCTACTCACTTCACGCAGAGGCTACACTTCTTTTCAATAAGCCTGCATTTAAGAACGTTATCGTTCTTGGTCTTGTTCAGGATGAGAACGGACAGAAGATGAGTAAGTCAAAGGGCAACGCTGTTGATCCTTTTGAAGCTCTTGAAAAATACGGTGCAGATGCCATCAGATGGTATTTCTACACTAACTCAGCTCCATGGCTTCCAAGCCGTTTCTCCGGAGATGCAGTTATGGAGGGACAGCGTAAGTTCCTTGGTACACTTTGGAACACCTACGCATTCTTCACACTGTATGCAAATATCGACGGATTTGATGCCGCTAACTACAAGCTTGAGCTTGATAAGCTTACAGTTATGGACAAGTGGCTCCTTTCAAAGCTTA
>JAILMY010000150.1 GCA_024692165.1 Butyrivibrio sp.
CGTAAGCCGTCTTCTTTTGCCTCTTCCCTACCTATTTTTGGAAATTATCAAGCTGTCCCAGAAAGAACAACCATTTCAAAACGAACTTTGAAAAGAACTATCTTGAAATACAATCGACAATATATAACAACACAGAAAAAAAGTAAAGATATTTCTAACCGTATGCATTTCCATACGGTTAGAAATAAAAGATAAATCATTCCTCTTATAGAAATCGCTAAAAAGCAGCGATTTCTATAAGCGTCTGTTGTCGCCAAATACTCTCCGTATCAATAAGCACACTGCTTCGCAGTGCTTAACCAAATAAAAAGACAGCAATCCTCATGCAAACATGAGTTGCTGTCTTTATTATTTGGGCAGGTACTCCGTACCTGTGCTTAGTGATACTTACGAGTGCTTGGCTCGTTATCACTCAAGCTCCACCGTTCCCGGAGGCTTACTTGTAAGATCATACATTACGCGGTTAACGCCCTTAACCTCATTTATAATGCGGCTCATGGCGCGCTGCAAAACTTCAAATGGTATCTCGGCAGCCTCTGCTGTCATGAAGTCCACAGTCTGCACTGCACGAAGGACTACAGCATAGTCGTAGGTACGCTCATCGCCCATAACACCGACTGAACGCATGTTGGAAAGTGCTGCGAAATACTGATTGGGCATCCAGTCCGGCTCACCGGCACGTGAACTCTCGGTATTTGAAACCGCAGAAGCATTGGTCTTCTTATACTCTTCTACAGCCTTGGCTATTTCCTCGCGGTAAATAGCGTCAGCATCCTGAACGATCTTGACCTTCTCAGCAGTAACTTCGCCTATTATACGAATTCCAAGACCGGGGCCTGGGAATGGCTGACGGAAAACAAGATATTCCGGAAGTCCTAGCTCAAGTCCAACTTTTCTGACTTCGTCTTTGAAAAGATTACGAAGTGGCTCGATAATTTCCTTGAAATCAACATAATCAGGAAGTCCTCCAACATTATGATGGGACTTGATCACTACGGATTCTCCGCCAAGACCTGACTCAACTACATCAGGATAAATTGTTCCCTGTGCAAGGAAATCAACCTTTCCGATCTTCTTGGCTTCTTCCTCAAATACTCTGATGAACTCTTCGCCGATGATCTTACGCTTGCGCTCAGGCTCTTCCACGCCTTTGAGCTTGCCATAATAGCGCTCTGCTGCATTTACACGTACGAAGTTTATGTCAAAATTGCCGTTTGGTCCAAATACGCTTTCAACCTCGTCTCCCTCGTTCTTACGAAGAAGTCCGTGATCTACAAATACGCATGTAAGCTGCTTTCCAATGGACTTGGCAAGAAGTGCAGCGAGAACTGATGAGTCCACACCACCTGAAAGTGCCAGGAGAACCTTGCCGTCTCCCACCTTGTTCCTGATATCCTTTACAGTATTCTCTACAAAAGAATCCATACGCCAGGAACCGGATGTCTGACAGATATCTCTCACAAAGTTGTGAAGTATTTCTTTGCCCCTTACGGTATGAAGCACTTCGGGATGGAACTGGATCGCATAGAGCTTTTTATCCTCACAGGCTGCTGCCGCAACAGGACAATCTGAAGTGTGCGCGATGATATCAAATCCCGGTGCTGCCTTGCTTATATAATCAAAATGGCTCATCCAGACAATTGTCTTGTCCTCAACTCCTGCAAAAAGAGCATCCTTAGAGCCGTCAATAAGTGTCTCTGTCTTACCATACTCACGAACAAGTGCTTTCTCAACCTTCCCGCCAAGAACATGCATCATAAGCTGAGCGCCGTAGCACAGACCCAAAACCGGAATTCCCAGCTCAAAAAGCTCCTTTGTATAGGTCGGTGCCCCATCTTCATAACATGAATTAGGACCACCTGTCAGAATGATGCCCTTTGGAGACATCTCTTTAATCTGTTCAATGGGTGTGCGATAGGAATAGATCTCGCAATAAACATTGCATTCTCTGACGCGGCGTGCAACCAGCTGATTGTACTGACCGCCAAAATCAATGACTATGACTTTTTCTTCTGAAGCCATGCTACCTCCAATGTCGGAAAAACACTTGTGTAACCATAACAATTAAGGATTATCAATCCAACTCCTCAATTGCGTTTGATTATACAATAGGATTACCCATTAAACAACTCACATAAATTACAAAAAAACTGATAAAATTGGTGATTTCTTTATACTCACAGAAATCTCCTCACAGATATTATGGATCTGTAAGTGGCGTTGCTGTACTTGATACCGGTCTTCTGGGTGCTGGCGTGAACTATACGGCCTCCGCCTATATAAATACCCACATGTCCGCCGTAATAGATTACATCCCCCGGCTGAGCATCCCCATAGGCCACTTCCCTTCCATAGTTGCCCTGAGCCCAGGAAGTTCTTGGTACTGAGATTCCGAAAGCTTTATATACAGACTGTACAAAGCCTGAACAGTCCGCTCCGTTTGTAAGGCTTGTCCCTCCCGGAACATAAGGATTTCCCACAAACTGGCAGGCATAACTTGCAATATTTGATCCGGTAGCACTTCCGGGGGCAGAATAGGTCTTGCTGCCGGATTTTGAGCCGGATCCACTTCCATTACCAGAAGATTCACTGTTTCTCTCAGCCTCGGCTGCAGCTCTCTCTGCCTCTTTTGCATCTGAAACTGCCTTCTTTGCTTCATCAACCTCTTTCTGTTTAGCTTCAATCTGCTTCTGAAGAGCAGCGATTCCTGACTGCTGGCTCTTTATCTGAGCAGTATATACCGCTGCATCCTGCTTTGCCTTGGCAAGCTTTACCTCATAATCCGAGTAAGTTGCCTTATACTCAGCAAGAAGCTCCTCCATATAGGCCTGTTCTTCCTCCAGCTCAAACTCAGAAGTCTCCAGCTCTGACTTTTCTGCCTCAAGCTGCTGGCCATAGGACTCAGCCGCTTCCTTGGCAGCCACATACTCCAGGAGCTTGCCTCTGTCGTATTCATAGAGATTCTCCACATAGGAAGCCTTATTCAAAGCATCAGCATAGCTTGTGGCGGTCAAAAGAATCTGCACATAGGAAAGGTTCCCCTTCTCATACATGAACTTTACTCTCTGCACCATGGCGGCATAAAGAGTCTCTTCACTGGCCTTGGCTGCGTCGTATTCTGCCTGAGTAACCTCAATCTGCTGCTGCTTTTGAGCTATATCCTCCTTGATCATCTCAATATCAGCCATAAGGCCGATGAGTTCCTGCGATGTCTCATCAATGGCTTCCTGAGTCTCATCCATTCCCTCAGAAGCATCGTTTATCTGATCGTTGGCATTATTTAATTTGTTCTGACTATCATTGGATTGTTTTTCAAGATCTTTCTTTTGCTTTTCAAGAGCCTTTTCTTCCTGCTCGAGCTTTTTCTGATTGTTCTCAAGCTCCTCACTGGTGGTGGCATAGACCGAAATCGGCTCAGACAGCGCAAAAAACATAACAAGAGCTATAGTTATTATTCTAAAAAGAATGGGTTTTCTTTTTTTCACACCTATCCCCCTTGTCACATAGTTTACAGAACCCCTATCTATATTATGCCATACAAAATCTGTTTCAACAAAAGAAAAAGAGCCTCGCTCCGGATGATAAATCATCTGAAGCGATAGCTCTTATTATAATTTTATAATTAGAATTCGCAGTTTCTTGGTGTTCTTGGATAAGGAATTACGTCACGGATGTTCTCAACGCCTGTTAAGTACATGATAAGACGCTCGAAGCCCATACCAAAACCACTGTGGATACATCCACCATATCTTCTGGTATCAAGGTACCAGTCAATACCCTCTTTATCAACGCCCATCTCATCCATTCTCTCAATGAGCTTGTCCAGGTTCTCTTCTCTCTGGCTTCCGCCCATGAGCTCACCTGCCTGAGGAACAAGAAGATCTACAGCAGCAACTGTCTTGTTGTCAGGGTTAACCTTCATGTAGTATGCCTTGATCTCCTTTGGCCAGTCAGTAATAAATACAGGGCCTCCAAAGTGCTCTACAATGTACTTCTCGTGCTCTTTAGCAATATCCTCGCCGTAATCAGGCTGGAACTCCCACTTAACATCGGCAGCCTTAAGAATATCGATGACATCATGGTGGCTGATACGTGTAAACTTAGCATTAACGATATCGTCAAGCTTAGCCTTTAATCCCTTGGACACAAACTTGTCGCAGAACTCGATTTCCTCAGGACACTTGTCGCAAACATACTTAACTACAAACTTAAGCATTTCCTCTTCGATGTCCATAAGGCCTTCGAGATCACAGAAAGCCATCTCCGGCTCGATCATCCAGAACTCGTTTGCGTGAGTCTGAGTGTTGGAGTTCTCAGTTCTGAAGGTAGGACCAAAGGTGTAGATATCACCGAAAGCCATGGCAAAGGTCTCACCCTGAAGCTGTCCTGAACCTGTGATAAAGGACTGCTTGCCGAAAAGATCCTGGCTAAAATCAACCTTGCCGTCCTCAGTCTTTGGAAGATCGTTCATGTTGAGAGTAGTGATCTTAAACATCTGATCTGAACCCTCACAGTCAGCACCTGTGATCAGAGGAGTATGTACATAAAGGTATCCTCTGTCCTGGAAGTAAGTGTGAACCGCCATTGCTGCAACGCTTCTGATACGAAATACAGCGCTGAAGAGGTTTGTACGTGGACGAAGATGTGCCACGGTACGAAGGAACTCTCTTGTATGACGCTTTGGCTGAATAGGATAGTTCTCAGGGCAGTCACCTAAAAGCTCGACTGCAGTAGCTTTTACCTCAAAAGGCTGCTGATTTTCAGGAGTAAGTACCACTTTACCTGTAACCTTTACACTGGCACCAACTCTTATCTTGGAGATGTCCTCAAAATTATTAAGTTCCTGATCGTAAACAACCTGTAAATTTTCGAAGAATGAACCGTCGTTAACGTTAAGGAATCCAAACTGTGCCTGTGCGCGGTTAGTACGTACCCAAGCGCAGATGGTCACTTCTTTGGAAGCGTATTCAG
>JAILMY010000168.1 GCA_024692165.1 Butyrivibrio sp.
CGCGAACACCACCATAAATACCACAAAGGAGATCACCAGCTGCTTCACGCTAAGAAGCTTATCCTTCAAAGCGCAGATGCAGATAATAAGAAGAAACACCGGAACCACGATGGTCGCTGCCCCGTAGCTGTACATGCACACTGCAAAAGCAGCGGCGCTGAGCCCGTAGAGAACAGTGCTCCTCTTCTTTTCCCCAAGCAAAAACAGGTAAAGAGCCAGCATCAGATTAAAAGGCATGATGTTGCTATCAAGGCTCCACCTGGACAAGATCACATGCCATGGACAGATTGCCAGGAAGAATGCGCCAAAGAGGGATACCTCGTTTCGATAGCTCTTTTCCTCGAATATCAGTCTCAGAATCAGGTAAAACAACGCAACTGTCAGCACTCCGCACACTGCCGGAATGAGCCTGAGCTTCACGATGCCCGTTCCGAAAAGAGAAATTGAAATCACGTTAAGATAGATCAGAAGCGGACTTCCTCCGCCACATCCCCAGGTTATGGGATAAACAGGCCAGCTGTAGCCGTTTCTGTCGATTCCGTAAGTCGCAAGGCAGTAAGCATCGTATCCGATGGAGGCTTCATCCTGCTGAAGTCCATAGGGCACCTTGTCCAGGGCCACCAGCCTTATAAGGGCCGCCACAGCCATCACAACTACAAACAGCACCGTCGCTAGCCTATCGCTGATAAATCCGCCATTTGCGCCGTCGCTGCTTCGTTTCCCTTTAAATCCCACAAAAAATGCGGCCACAATAATCCCCATATAAGCCGCAGTCGCCGCATAATTGTAATAATCTATTATTCTCATCATTTCCCCGCAAAACGTTATTCTTTATTCCAATCGCCGCCGCGACACACTGCCACTCGGCGGCTCATTAAACCACCTTTATTTTCCAATGAAAGATACCTCATGTCAACAGCGCTTCACACTCCTTACAGCAGGTATTCCGAAATAATTGTTTTGGCTATTTGGGGATTCATAGCACTCGACGAAGTCTCAAAAGTCATTATCATGTTTTTACCGGCATGGTAGCCATTCTGCTCATAGCAATGGATCTTTGATACCGCCTTTCTCGCGTATGAAATATTGTCCATCATTCCGAAATGCTCCCAAACATATTCCTTTCTAGTCCTGATGTTCAGGCACAGAAAATCCGGTCGAACGCCGCCTATCCCCTTTAGATTCATGGGATATTCATATCGATATGGAATACCGCTTTGCTCCAGAAGGTTGGCTATTATCAGCTCTGATTTTGATCTTAACCTAATCCCCTTTTCCGTATAGAATCCGGCATTTCCCTCATCAAAGAGCATCGGCTCGTATTCCTCGGTTCTCCATGCTCTTATGAATTCATCATCATCCATAAGTATTGGGGTAACAAGCTCTCGTTTCGCTGGATCAAGGGTTCCATATACATTTGTCAATGCGTCTTTTTTCAGTTTCTTCATATATCCGTCCAAGACCGCCTGTTCCGCCTTCGCAGCCTTTACAATCTTTTCATCGTAGTCCTTTTGCGCCAATTGCCTTGCCAATGCCATTTTTGCTTTTGGAATGTAGACTCCGTTGGTATCCTTGGGATCCGTGCGGATAAAATACTGATTGTAACCCTTTCTTTTCAGTATTCGCAGGCTCCCTTTCGGCGCCTGCTGTATCAGCCTACTCTTTTTCGCTATTAGCTCCTCCAGCTTTTCCTTTCTTTTCAGCATTATTTCGGGCATTTCTCGCCAATTGTACTGTGACTCTGCCATACCTGTGTTATTTGTCCTCCTAATTTTTTCCCTGTGATAGCACGAAGCTATAATTCTCTTTCGTAATGGCGCTCTTATATGTGCATTTTCAGGATTCCCGGACTTCCAAGCTATAATTCCTTAGGACCACCCTGGATTTTATATGCCTTTTTTCCCAGATTCCGAGTAAAACACATATAATTCCAGCCTGTTGTACGCAGAATTATAGCCTCAAACCAGACTGACCCCCGGAAAACACCTATAAATTCGCCTTTGTACCGCGCATTTATAGCTTGTACCTTCGCCATCACCAAATTTGCACATATAAGAATTGTTTAAAATGGATAAATTATAGCCGCCTCGGAAAAAACAGCCATTTCAAAAAGAACTTTGAAAAAAGAACTCTTTAAAACCCAGTGACCACTATACAATAATCACTCCACAAAGTAAAGCCAAACCGCCATACCCCAGCGTCACAGCGCATCCCTGGGATTCCCCAATCACAAAAACAACCCCCGTCTTGCCACGGAGGTTGCTTTCTTTATTTTTACCCTACCTAAATTGCCACATCATGCACCTGCGACCATATCATCGTAAGTCGCTATTGCACAAGATCAAGCGAAAAGATCCAGTGCGCTGCCCTCTGTTCCGTAGGACTGGGCTGCCATGTTCTGGCTGTAGCCAACTGTCATGCCCTGGAACTTCTGAGCAACTTCATTATACATCTTGTTTGCTTCCTGGGACTTCATTACTGATCCAATGGATATGGCCAGCGGGTTCTCTTTTTCCTCGTCATCTCCTGCAATCGCCTGAGCGTTTGGATAACCAACAGGAGAGACGTTCGTCACAAGTCCCGCAGCGCCTTTCTTTGCGAAGTCCTCAGAAATATCCGATTCATTCTTCAGCGTATAGTTCATGGGCTGTACATAACTCATTCCATATGCGCCTCCGAGTCCGCCTATAGACATTCCCATAGTCTTGATTCCTTTCGGGGTCAGGAAACACTTTAAATCAGGTATTTCCGGCGGTGCACATAATTGTACACATTAATTTCATCCTAGCCTCATATTACTAAAAGGCCCCAAAGTATTCAATTATAGGGGGAAAAAGAATATGTAAATTTTTTATTACTTTTTATTAAATTTCGTTTAAATTTATGTTATTATGTTGTGGAGGGGCTATCGTGCCTTCGGATTTAATGTAACTTCATTTTGATTAATATCTGTTACCTGGCGAGCGATTTGCGAGTTATCAGTAACGAGAAAGGAGCAGCAATGGTGGAAAACAGCCAATTGCAGTATTCTCCGTTCAAACCAAACTTGAAGACAGCCGAGGTATTTGCTTGGGGTGATCCGGAGTATAATTTGTTTGATCAGCTAAATGAAAAGTATGAGGCATGCCATCCGGAGTTTTGCCAGCTTTCTTCCTATGAGAAAATGGTGATCAGACAGCAGATCCATCACGAAGCAATCGGACTGACTCCCTTAAATCTCATTAAGGGATTTGTGGAAGATCCGCAGTTCGATGAATTTCGTTCCGTTGAGGCGATCTGACTTCGCAAACTAACTGAATATGAAAATTAAGGACTCCTGCGACTATAGATCGTTGGAGTCCTTTATTGTTCATGTAATTACCGATTCACATATTTGTGTAAATCGCGAAGCTCCCGCTCTTACAGCGTTTCACGGTTCACGTACTTGTTGTGGAACTTGGAATATGCTATCTTCTGGCTACTATAGAGGCTGTGATAGCCGGAGAATGTATAGCTCAGGGCAATTGCCAAAAGATAATACGGCATCCCCTTAAATCCAAACAGCTCAAAGCAGATAAACAGCGAAGAGATCGGGCAGTTGGTAACTCCGCAGAACAGCGCACCCATGCCGATAGCCGCGCACAGCGCCGGGTCAAATCCGAAAAGCTGCGAATACAGGCATCCGAAGGTTGCTCCAATGTATAAAGCCGGAACGATCTCACCTCCCTTGTAGCCTGCGCCAAGAGTCAGGGCCGTAAAGATTATCTTTAGTAAAAAAGCCGGATACGGCGCATTTCCTTCAATGGCCATCTCGATAACGTCCATGCCGGCGCCGTTGTAGTAGCGAACTCCTGAAAGGAATGTCAGCGCCACCACGATGCATCCACCTACAAACACTCTCAGATATGGATTAGGGAAAAACTTCTTGTATGTCTTTCCTGAAAACTTCAGCACTGAGCAGAAAACCACGCTGACCACTGCGCAAAGGATCGCCAGGATTCCCGTGAACACAGCATGATAAGGCGTAAACGCAGGAACTACGCTGACAGGGAAAACCTCCGCCGTAACACCAAGTAGCTTACCCACTCCCTGGGCCACCAGAGCTGAGATTACGCAGGGTACCAGCGCTGAATAGTACATGATCCCCACATTTTCGATCTCCATCGCCATAAAAGCCGCAGTCATGGGAGTTCCGAACAGAGCTGAAAACGCAGCACTCATGCCGCACATGGTGATGATCTTGATATTTCCCTCTTTTAACTTAAAGAGCTTGCCCAGATTGTAGCCAATGCTGCCGCCCATCTGAAGTGCAGCACTCTCTCGTCCTGTGGATCCACCGAAAAGATGAGTCAATGTGGTGGAAATAAAGATAAGCGGAGCTTTCGTCACAGGAAGATTTTCTCCCTCCTGAATTGACTTGATAACAAGGTTGGTGCCCTTGTCCTCATAATCCTTGCAGAGTCTGTACAGGAACACTATCAAAAGACCTGCCAGAGGAAGTGCCAGTATTATAAGATCATGTGATTTTCTAAATCCCGTCACCCATACAATCGCATAATAAAAGGCTGTTCCGATCACGCCGACCACAGCACCTGTGATACAGCCAAGAAACAACCATCTGAAAAACACCCTCACACGTCCCAAAAGATCCAGTTCAGACACGTGCTCAACGATGTACTCTATTGGATTTTCTCTCTTTTCCATAATTCTCCTCGATTCGTAAAGCTCTGAAAGCTGTTTACGTTATTATTATATCCGAGAAAACAGTATATCACAAACACGGCTAAAGAGCCGCCCCTGAGTCGGGACGGCTCTTGTAATTTTTTATTTAAACTGACTTACATTTGAAGCATCCACCGGAACGAAGGGCACATAAACATATTTGAGGTCTGATGTGGCACCTTCAATATCCTTAAGGCTTCCTCCGCCTCCAAGCGTTACTGCTGCTGTAACTGCCGATGCAGCCTGACCTTTTGCGTCCTGAAGAACGGTAAAGGACATCTCTCCTGCCTGAATTGAAGCACAGCCATCAGCGGTTGCATCAACTCCGCACACAGGAATCTTTGTATAGTCAAGTCCGTACTCTTTCATGCCCTCAATAGTTCCAAGGGCCATTGTGTCATTGTTGCAGAAGATCGCATCTACACTCTGTCCTGTCTTCATAAAAATGCCAAGCTTTTCTTTTGCCTCCGCATCAGACCAGTTAGCGGAATCAACGAAAACATAATTTGCATTACATCCCGCTGCCTTGAGAGTTTTTTTAACGGATTTGCTTCTGCCTATTGTTGCAGAATGTCCGGCTTCTCCCTGGAAAATAATGACATTAAGCGATTTTGGGTTATTCAGTTTCTTGATCACATATTCTGCCTGGTACTGTCCGGCCTGATATTCATCGGATCCTACGAATATATATTTATCTGCAGTAAGATGGTCATTTATTGGCTCAGCATTCAGATAAATGATCGGCAGGTCATTTGAAGCCACGTTCATCTGTGGCGCTGTATTGGCATCCGCAGATCTTAGGATTATTGCAGAATATCCTTTACTCTTGGCTTCGGTAATAAGTGTAAGCTGATCCTGAACGCTGTCACCGGTCTCTACCATATCAAGTGTTACGCCTTGGGCTTTACCGGCAGCTAAGACTGCATCTGACAGTGTTGCGCGGAATGTATCATTTACATCAGTCATGATAAAAAGAATCTTCGTTCCGCCGGAACCTCCTGAACCTGAAGATGCACCACCGCAGCCTGCTACGGTACTCATCACAAGTATACTCATTAAAAGACATGCAAATACTTTTTTAACACTGATCTTCATTGTCATGCCCTCCTTAAATCTTGAACTGCTGAACATGGTCAGTAAGCGTCGCACTGGTGCTGGCAAGCTCATGGGAATTGTCAGCCACATCCTGACTGCTTCTTGTGATGTTGTTAGCCATATCAACCATATTTTCAGAAGTTGCAAGAATTTCATCGGCACTTGCTGCCTGCTCTTCGGAAATAGCTGCAACGTTAGTAGCTACATCATCAACCTTGCCTACATCCTCTATCATAGCCTCGATAAGCTGATTGGAATCCTGAATATTTGTATAGATCTGATCAAAAGTACCAACCGCTACGTTAATAAGCTCGCTGTTTTCCTTGATGCTCCTGGCGCTGGCATCTGCCTGACCAACCGCATTTCCAATAAGCCTGTGCACTTCCTCGATAAGATTACTGATGTTCTGCGCACTTTCAGCAGATGTCTGGGCCAGTTTTGCAATCTGCGTTGCAACAACCGCAAAGCCTTTGCCTGCTTCACCGGCTCTGGCAGCCTCAATGGAAGCATTTAGGGAAAGAAGGTTAGTCTCTTCAGCAATCTCTCCGATCATACTTACTATATTTGTAATCTCCTCGGAAGCTGAGCCAACCTTGTTGATGGACTCAACAAGCTCCTCGTTCGCCTGCTCGATTCCATCCATGGCCGTTGAGAGCTTCTCCATGTCTTCACGTCCCTTCTTGGAGATCTCAACTGTATCCTTCATGCTCTGATTTGCTTTTTCAGAGTTCTCTCTTGTGTCGGCAACAACTCCTGCAAGAACTGTCGCATTCTGAGCGATATCATTAACTGCTTTCGCCAGCTGGTCTACAGTTTCATTGAGCTGCTGCATTGCCTCAGCCTGAGACTGCGAAGCATCATACATAGTCTTTGAAACTCTGTCGGAGTTATAGGATTCTTCCTGAAGCTTTTCAGACTCTTCACTGATACTCTTTAGCATATTTCTCATGGAAGCCACAAAGTCAGAAACCTTGCTTCCCATAAGTCCGATTTCGTCATCACTGCTGGAATCAACTTCAATTGTGAAGTCGCCTTCAGACATAGCCGTGATATTCTCCGAAATATGTCCCAAAGGAGCGACAACTCTTCTTACCACATAAAGAATAGCAGCTACTACCAAAAGAACCGCAATAATACCGATAATAATAAGGAGATTGCTCATCTGCATTAATGACATCAAAATGATAGCAGTTGGTATATATGATACAAGAACCCAGTCGGTACCACTGACCTCGGAAAAGGCAACCATGTAGTCACCTATGGTCTTTGTTGTAAAATCATTATCATTTATGGACTTTGCTGCACCGCTAAGAAGCGCATCAGAACTGGAATCTGAAAGCTTTGTAGAAACCAGTGAAGCTGTTCTGTGAGCCAGGATAGTGTTGTCATTGGTGTCCACCAGGAAGGAGCTTGCATCCTTCATTTTTACACCGGAGTTTACGATGATACTGATCTGATTAAGCGGCACATCTGCGCCAAATACCTTGATACCCGGATCACCATCGTTAAGAATTCCTGTTGCACTGACTACTGTTATCCCCTGAGCATTCTGATAAGCTGTGCCATAGGCAATATCAACACGGCTCATACCCTGCTGGTACCATGTGCTATTCTTTACATCATTGACATCAATAGAAGATTCCGTAGCTTTATAGAGCTTTCCATCCGATGTCCCGATGTAAAAGCCCTCCGGCGAATTCTTATTAAACCCATAGTAAGTGTCCAGCACAAGCTGAAGGTTTTCATCTGTAGGTTCATCTCTTTCAATCAGATATTTGACAGTTTTAAAGTATGTCAGATTTTCACTGAGCCAGGCGTCAATATTGTCTGCCTGGTTCGATATAGAGGACTCCAGCGTCTCTGTAGCCATCTCTGTCATACGAGTGCTTGCAAGTCTGAATGAAACTACGATCAAAATAATTACTGTTGCTGTGACCAGCGGAACTATGTAGGTAAGAAGCTTGGTACTGATTTTCTTAGCCTTTTTCTTTTTTTGCGGGCCCGCTTTTGCTCCTTTTACTTTCTTCTCTTCCATATCACCCATTTTTTGACCTGCCTCCTGAGTATAATTGCAAAAAAATCAAGCGCTGTGCTAATTAATTATAGCATTGGCGCTTGATATATAATCTTAAAAACGTAAAATTTAATTCAAATTTAAGTATTTTATCAGAAGGAATTAATAAGTCCCGAAATTCCCTGGCTTTCGTAGATTTTCTTGTAATACGAAACCTCGTCCTTGATGATAAGGTCGATCTGCTTCATTCCAAGTAGTTCCACCGGGGCCTTGTCGTCTGTCATGACGTTATTACCTGCGTCATAGAAAAGAGCTGTAGCTGCGACTTTATCCATCATGGCCTTTAAAGTCTCGTTCTCCTCAAGTGCGGCGTTAACTGTAAGATTGTCTAAATAGTGCGTGTTGTTGGACGCAAAAAGCTCTTTGTTGGTTGAACCGACAACATCAACGATTGCTACATTTTCGAATACAGAGGAAATAGTATCAGCCAGATAAGTGTTGATGGTTGGATTGGACGAATCCAGTTCCTCGCTATACATGTTCATGTTTACCACCATCACACCATCTTCCTTCAAATGCTCTTTTACCATGGAAAAGAACTCCACGGAAGACATCTGGAACGGGATAGTAATATCCTGATAGGCATCCACCATAATAACATCATACCTGTTATCTATGGCTTTGAGGTAAGCTCTGCCGTCGTAGGTGGTTACCTTAGTTGTCTGAGGCAGTTCGAAGTACTTGTGGGCCAGATCTGTTATCTTGTCATCAATCTCCACTCCCTCGATATTCACGTTATCAAAATAGCGGCTAAGCTGTGTAGCATAGGTTCCGGAGCCCATGCCCAGGATCAGCACATCTATGCTCTCCCCCGCTTTCTCTTTTTCCTTGATACCGGCCATATAGGGCGCTGCCAGTGCATAGTCGTAGTACATGCCTGTCAGGGCGCCGTCCTTAACCAAAATCGACTGGACGCCAAAGAGAACGTTTGTTGAAAGTATTACGCTGCTTTGATTTTCTTTTACCTGAAGATAGTTGTAAACCGACTCACCTTCGAAGGTCAGGTCTTTTTCCCAGAAAGCAAAGCTCGAATTGTGGCCAAAAATGCAGCACAGAATGAAAATAACAAGGCTTATTGCAATCTTGCGAGTGTTTTTGCTTTTTGTATCAAAGTTACCGCTTCTCCCGGAAGTCGAATTGTTGTCTTCAGATTTAGGCTCGCTTCCGGTTGTTACAAAAAAAAGTATTGAAAGGGCGATAAGGATACCTGCGAAAATAAGGAAAGTTATGGCTGTTCCCACTGCGGGAATAGTCACGAAGGTTGGCAGGAAAGTTCCGATTATGCTGCCCACTGTGTTAAAAGCACCCAGGGTTCCGATGATCTTGCCGTTATCGTCCAGGGAATCTGTGGTGTACTTGGCAAGGCTGGGGGTTACTGTTCCCAGGAGGAACAAAGGAAAAACAAATACTACCATGCATGCCGCGAAGGCTGCGATTACCAGGAAGTTAGTGTTCACCGCGAATATCACGATGGCTGAAATACCGAGAATTATATACTTGCCAACAACCGGGATCAGTGCGATCCAGATGGCTGCTATAAGAATTCTTGTATATAGCTTACCAGGGTTCGGATCCTTGTCCGCTGCCCTTCCGCCATAAATATTTCCAAGGGCCATGGCGATCATAATTGTTCCGATGATGATGGTCCATACGATCTGTGATGAACTAAAATAAGGAGCAAGAAGTCTGCTGGCTCCCAGCTCCACTGCCATAACTGACATTCCTGCGAAGAACTCAGTCATGTACAGAAACAGTTTATTGCTAAGAATTGATTTTTCTTTCATTTGAATCTGTTACCGCCTTCTTTTGATTTCATGTGATTATCCGGTTGTCTAACAAGATAATACATCTTGAAATGGTGTATAATTATGCGTAGCACCAACTAACATTATAGCAATGGGGAAAGGCGCTCGCAATGACAGAATTATTGGAAAAGAAATATGAAGATTTAAAGAACCTGCTAAGAAGCTACGGCAAAGTCGCAGTGGCATTTTCCAGCGGTGTTGACTCAACATTTCTGCTGTACGCAGCTAAAGAGGCTCTCGGAACTAGTGCAACCTCTGATTGTATGGCAAGTGGCAATATCTCTGCCGACTCCGACGCAGATACTGATCTCATTGCTGTGACAATGTCTTCGGACTTCGTTGCCCAGCGCGAGAAGGACGAAGCAGGTGCTTTCTGCCGCGAACACGCCATCAAGCATGTTATCTGCGGCGTTTCCCTGGCTGAAATCCCGCATTTTTCCGAGAATCCACCGGATAGATGCTACTACTGCAAGCGTCATATCTTTGAAAATATTCTGAAGATAGCCGGTGAACATTTCAATTCTGATGATAGTGGCACTGATGATAGCGGCGCCTCAACAGGACCTGACTCTTTCGTAGTTGTCGAAGGCTCAAACCTGGATGACAACGGCGACTACCGCCCAGGTCACAGAGCCATCGCAGAGCTTGGCATCAAGAGCCCCCTCCGCGACTGCGGCTTTACCAAAGCCGAAATCCGCGAGGTCTCAAAGCATCTTGGGCTTCCCACCTGGAAGAAGCCTTCCTTTGCCTGCCTTGCCAGCCGCGTTCCCTACGGCGAAATCATAACAACAAAGAAGCTCTCCATGATCGACAAGGGCGAAGACATACTCCTGTCCCTTGGTTTTTCCCAGTTCCGTGTCCGCGTGCACGGTGGAGACGTCGGAGGCGCTGATGGCGGCGCTACTCCTGGCAGCGCTCTGCGCGGCAGCATCGCCCGGATTGAGCTCCTGCCTGAGGATTTTACGCGCTTCATGGAGGATTCTACCCGCCTTGAAGTCTACGACCGCTTTAAAGAGATCGGCTTCTCCTATATTGCCCTGGATATCAAGGGCTACCGCACCGGAAGCCTTAATGAAACACTGTGAAACTATTTGAGCCCCTATTTCATTTCGAACCCTATCTCGAAGTGGTTTCCTTCAAACTTTACCTTGGCTATGGACCCAACCATGATCGGTATCATTGGCGGGTGATGGCCAATATCAAGATCCATGAGGATCGGCACGTTGTATTCCGCGAAAAGATCCGTCACTGCGTTGTACTGGTTAAGCCCCATGAAATCCTGTCCAAAGCATCCCGGCCTTCCAACAAGAACGCCCTTCAGATACTTAAACCACCCGGCGGTCTTCATCTGCCACAGGCAGCGCCTGATATCAAAGACATTCAGATCACAGGCTTCCAAAAACCAGATGATTCCGTCATCCTTATATTTCTCATTAAACTCTTTTACCTTGTCATAAGGAGTTCCAACCAGATGCACCAGACAGTCCAGGCATCCACCGATGATACGTCCCTGGAATTCGATAGGATCGCCGCTATTTGAAGACTTACCCCCGTTATCATCCTGCGAGCCTGACGTCACCTCTTTTGCCACGCCGTCCTTGCACTCAAAGGCCTTCATGACTGTAGGCTCCGTCACATAATAAGGATCGTTAGGCGCCGCATTCTCGTCTCCATCCAGCTCCCACTTATCATAGTTTTCGAACTTCAGCTTTTTCCCGGTTAAAAGATCATATGCATCCTGAACCGCCGGATGCCAGGGCTCCATGCCAAAGTCACCGGCGCAGGGCGCGTAGATCCCAGCCGTATCCGCGATGGTCGCCGAAGTAAAAATAAAGTTGGTATTGTCAGAATAACCCATGAACCACTTGGGCGCAGACTTTTTTACCAGCTCAAAATCCATGTAGGGCACGACTTCGCACATCATCTCTCCGCCGCCACAGGTCATCAGCACGTCATTTGAACTGCCGGCATAAAAAGAATTCAGCTCCTGACCGCACTTTTCCGGCGTATTGCTGATGCCGATTCCCTTCGCCTCGCGGCAGTTCGGGCCAAGCTCCAGTTTATGTCCCATTGCTTCCAGCTTTTTCAAAGCGGCCTCAAACCTGGTAATATAAGGCTCTGTCGCGCATCCAAAAGCAGGGGCCACAAATCCAATGGTTCCATTTTCCTTCAAAAACTCGGGATATCTCATGCTATCCTCCTGTCCAAGCAGTCAGCTACTACATTGCAAATTAATCAGTTAATATTGGGCAAATAGCACTATTACGGGTAAAAACGAATCTGCAGTTCCTCAACGTCCTCGCAGGCTTCACTGCACAGCCTCTCTAAAGCATCAAAGTATTTTCCAAGGCGGAATCTGGCGAACTTCGAATTATAAAAAATTATATTCCAGCCGCTGCCCATCTCTCCCAGCACGTCATTAAGCGCGTCCAGGTTTTTGCCGTAATACTCCGGAAGCGGCAACTCTTTTGCCAAAAGATCCTGCAGATCTTCTTTGCTATATACTTCAAACAGGTCAATGTAAAAAACCTTCTCCATAATGTTGCTCCATCTTATGATCGCATACTCAGATCAAACCACTCATGGTTAATATCTAAATCATCCCTTCTGTCTCAATAGCTGCTAATCAGTACAACTGCTCAAAGGATTCGTAATGGTCCTTTGTATAAAAGATCAGTCCATCGTTCGAATAAATGATGCGCTTCGCGCCCCGGCTCTTTTTCCCCAGGGTATCCACGTCGCATTCGTAGTATTTTCGCCCATTTTCCTCAGGTAAAAGACCTTCATAATTCCCGAAACGATCTCCCCCAATGCACTTTCCCGGTGCGTATTCCTCAAGGGATCCGCCAGGCCAGCCAAGGGCTTTCGCTTCCTTCTTGGTTATGAAGTTCTGAGGGAGCCTGCCAAATTCATGAATATATGCCGCCAGGTCATCCTTGGAAGTGTAGACGCCGTCCTCATCCAGTGAGGTGGAGACGCTCTCAGTCTGCTGCGCGGCGCCATCTGTCTGTTGACTGTCGCTCTGCGAATCTATATCGCCGGCACTCGACAAATCCTGCTGCGCGGCGCCATCGCTGCTTTCCGATGCCGTCGTCTCCGACGTACTTTCGGTCGCCACCGTTACAGGCGCTTCCACCGATGCCTCTGCTGTACTTTCAGTCGTCGCCACCGCAATCGACGTTTCGACAGATGCTGCAACCGTACTTTCGGTCGCCGCCGCAGCCGTCGGCAGTTCCACAACTTTCTGCCTGCCGCAGCCTGCGCCAAGCACAAGCACAAGCAATATAGCCAGGATGAAATTTAGCCGCTTCAATTTATTCTTCATGGTCCTATAACTCCGTCCCCCAGGTCCATTAGAGGTACTCAACGCCGCTGAGTGCCTTTTCCTCAACATCAATGAGCTCCGGCTCAGAGTCGGCACTGCCCTTGATCTTGACATCGGAAAGCACCAGCTTCTCCACATTCCTCGCAAAAACGCTGCGTCCGCTCATCTCATCGAAATTGTCCATCATTACAGGGCGCTCCGGTACCCGCTCGCCCTCAGGCAAAAACTCCACGTCGATGTTCTCGAAGGTCAGCTTCTCGATAGGTCTCTCCGGCAGGCCGAAAGCACAAAGCATGCAGGCACTTACGCCCTTGCAGCTGATGTTGCGGCCTGTGATGGAACCGATCACAGGAGTCATATCGTCCACCGGCGCAGGATTCTGGTTCTGCACGTAATCGCTGTGTCCATCCGGATCGCAGAAATAGAACATATTTACAGTAAAGGGCATGTGCACCCCGTTCATCTTGATATTCTCAAACAGAATGTCGTCCAGCACAGACCTCTCGCCGCGGCCTCTTCTGGTCTTGATCCTCAGTCCCCTGTCAGTGCCGTCAAAAATGCACTGTGAAACTCTCACATTCACAACACCGCCTGCAGCCTCGCTTCCCACAGTCACACTGCCGTGACCACGCTCAAACTTGCAGTTGCGGATGATCATATTCTCGGTAGCCTTGTGGTGCTCCATGCTCATGTAGTACTTGCCGCTCTTAATGGCCATGCAGTCGTCGCCCACGGAAATAATGGTTCCAAGCACAAGCACATCCTTGCAGCTCTCGGGATCCAGACCGTCTGTATTAGGTGAATCTGACGGATTGTGGATAAAGAGATTAAGGAATGCGCAGTTGTCGCAGTAATACGGATGCACTGTCCAGCAAGGTGAATTCTGCACTGTCACCTTCTGCACTCTGACATTCTTGCATCTAACCAGGAACATGGCGTTTGGCCTCCAGGCAATGCGCTTAACCTTCGGATTCACCCACCAGTCACTGTTCTGGGCATTTCCGTCGATGGTTCCGGGACCGATGATATCCAGATTCTCCGCATCGATCGCCGTGATCAAAGAAGCAAAACTGGTCAGCGGATTGCCCTCCCAGGTTCCAAGATTGTACTCGCCCTTCTCATCGGTAGTCCTGATCATGCCCGGCAGAATCGGATAGTGAGTCCTGTCAGTATCTCCCAACAGCACCGCGCCCTCATCCAGCCACAGTGTCATGTCACTTTTGAGGAAAAGAGCTGTCGAATAATATTTACCCTCCGGCAGATATACGGTTCCATCCTTAGGACAAGCGCAGATTGCAGCCTGAATTGCAGCTGTATCTAAGGTCACGCCGTCTCCCTTCGCGCCAAAAGCCTTAACGTCAAGAAGCACTGACTCATGCTTTGTGGTAAATTCCTGCTCATCTCTGGCACCGGCACCACCGGCCTTAACTCCGATCACATACTTCGTATCAGGCAAAAGACCTGTCACAGACACCACGTTCTGTCTGCTCTCCAGCACCTTCTCCCCGTTAATATACACAAAAAAGCTCTGCTCCTGCTCAAAAATCGCATCGGACTCCAGCTCGATAGTCACACTTCTGTTAAAAACTTCAACTACATTAAATTTCATCAATTCATCTCCATTATTTCAACTAATCTCGAGGCAAAAACAAAAAATGCTACCACGTAATTTTACTTACATGATAGCATATCTAAACTCTATAAAAAATCCGATTCATTGAACAAAATCTTACTATTCAAAGTCTTGCACCCGGTCGTAGCAGCTATTGCCCCTCGCAGCACCTTATTCCGCCAGAAAGGTGGAAATCACATCTGCAGTCTCCACAATCTGCTGCTCATTGGTGATGGAAGGCACTCCGTCTCCATCCTGGATTCCGTAGTTTCCAAAATAAGAATGAATACCGCCCTGAATCACGTACTCCTTTGCATCTGCCGGCCACAAAGCCTTGCTGCCTTCGTAATTCTCCATGTTCAGAACCTTGTCCTCAGATCCATAAATGGACAAAAGCCTGTAATCTGTATCAGACATATCCACAGTCACATAGGATGCACAAAGTATCAGTCCCGCGAAATCTTCCTCCGTGCTCTCCAAATACTTTGTTGCCGCAACACCGCCAAGGGAGTGGCCTGCCAGATACCAGTCCAGATGCTCCACTGTATCCACCTGATCTTTATAATCCTTCGTCAGCACATCAAAAGCGTTAACCCTCAGAAATGCGAGATTTTCCGGCATTCTCGGCAAAAGACATATGAATCCCCTGTCAGCTAGTTCATACATAAGACCGCTATAGGCCGTATATTCAACCTTTCCCCCCGGGTAAAAAACTATAACTGCCTTGTAGTCCTGATTCTTAGGCAAAAATACCTCGCCGTCATCGTCCTGATATATAACCACATTTCCGCCGGCTTTTTCCTGAAACTCTGTGGCCACGGTATCATCAGACCTATAAAAATCTACCGAATAGATTTTAAACGCTACGGCGAGCACCAGCAGTATCACAAGAAGCGCAAAAAGCACGCCGATAATTCTTTTTACTATCTTAGGTAAAGCTTTCATCAAAAAACTCCATTCAAAATTTAAATACCGAAAAAACAGGATACCATATATGGTATCCTGACTGAAATCACTTTTCTCTTAAATACTCGTCCATGATTCGAAGTAGTTCCATGGCACTCTGATAATCCTTCTTCTCATCGGATTCCGCGTGGATCACGTGTCCCTGCCATGTGGCCCGCTGCCTGAAGGAAACCTGAACGATGAATGTAGCTCTTTTGCCTCTTTTGTTCTGAACGTTTCGAACACCGTTCTCCTTCTGGACCTGATCTATAACCAGCTCGTCAGGATTCACATGCTTCTTGTAAACAGGCTTCTCCTGTTTGAAAAAAGACCTGGTGGCGAGGGCCTTCTGCGGGAAATCCCACTCATCCAGCAGCCCCTCCATAATACTGAGCATCTGCAAAAATCCCTCAAATTCCAAAGGCTCGTCGCTGTACTGATGCCAAATCCAGCCCTGATAATCGCCATTTTCAACGCCATCAACACACACGCTTATTAAGTTTCTGGCATAAAGCATCTGCTTATTATCGCTCATGGATACTTCTTTTCCTCTCCCGGCATGTTTTATTGCGAAATCGCAAATTCAGGCAGTTCCTGCATTTTCTTTGTCGTCGTCCTGATGTAACGACAATTTCCCGTGCATGGCGCCGTCGATAAGCTTGATCAGCTCCAGGGCACTCCTGAAGTGCTCGGACTTGTTCTCCTCAGCCCATGTCACGCGACCCTGCCAGGTCTCGTTCTCGCAATAATCTACCTTCACTATGAAGGATCCCTTTTTACGGCCATGATATGGAATTTGCCCCTGATCGTTATCCATCTTTGCCATAATTCTACTTCCTTTCATATTCATATGATAAGAAAATTTCAATCATAAAAATCATCATATGAGGTAAATTTTTTGTATTATTCATAAAATTTGTATAAAAATATACTAAATATACATATTATCTGTCAATTCTTCTCTGGATAAAAAAGGTGCTAAATCCTCCAAAGGCCTACTCGTAAGCCTTCCATCCGCCTCTCTCCTGGCAGAATTCTTGGGCTCCCACACCTGGTCTGTGTCAGTGAAAACTTCACAGAAGCACGCTCCGCTATAATCCAGCACTTCCCGGATTTTCTCCGAAAGCTCTTTTCCCTGTCTAATGGCGAAGTACCGATACCCAAAGGCCTGCGCAACAGCTTCAAATCTGGGAAAAGAAAGATCGCCGCTCTCAGGGCCTATTCCCACCTTGAACCTCTCCGGAAAAATATTATTCTGGGTTATTCGAAGGGAATGGTATCCCTCATTATTAATAAGAAAAATCTTGATGGGCAGTCGATTTGTGATGATGGTCTGAAGCTCCTGCAAATTCATCATGATGCTGCCATCGCCTTCAAGGCAAATGGTTTCTCGTTTTCCTGATGCCAGGCAAAGTCCGATTGCAGCCGGCAGTCCGTATCCCATGCTTGCCACGGCATTGTTTACGATAAACCTTGTTCCGCTTTTTATCACCCAACTCTGATGCCCAGCCACGCAGCATGCACCATTGCCCGCCGCAGTAAGGCTTCCCTCCGGAAGCATCTCTGAAAGAGTCTTGAAAAAGCCGTAAACATTGGGCTTTCCTTCGCCGGTATTCAGCTGCTTATCAGAAACCACCGGGTACTTATGTTTCCAGTCGAGGCACTGCTGCCGCCAAGGCTCAATGTCAGTGGCGAAATATCCTGACGCATTCGCAGTCGCAGTCTCGGCTTCCGCTCCTCGTCCCTGCATCCTTGCATCCAGCGCCCGGTTCATCTTCTCACAAAATTCCTTCACATCCCCATGAATCTTCATGTCAACGTGGATTGTATGCTTCTCCATCTCGGCCCTGTCTATGTCCACCATGATGACCTTGGCTCCGCGAGCCCAGGTCTGGTAGTTGTAGCCCACCTGTCTGATGGAAAGCCTGCTGCCAAGCACAAGACACAGGTCAGAGTTCTGAACCGCGAAGTTCCCGGCTCTGTCACCCATGTTGCCTCCTCGGCCGCAGTAAAGAGGATCCTCGTCCTCCATAAGGTCAATGGAATTCCAATATGTGCACACCGGAACTCCCAGCTTTTTTACCATCTGGGCAAAAGAGCTGTAGCCCCCGGAAATCCGCACTCCGCCCCCGGCATATATCACAGGGCGCTGCGCCTTTTCAATCTCCGTCAGCACACGCCTGATTGTATCGTCAGAGACTGTTAATACGCTATCTATCTGAACTGAATCAGAATTTGTTTTATCAACTTCACTGCAGATGACACTCTTTTCATCATCCGATTGAACCTCATCTCCCAGCAGCTCCGCCGACTCACATCCCTCGAACCCTCTAAGGCTCTCAGGCTCCACCTCCATGGCCTGCACATCCACGGGCACATCCACCCACACGGGGCCGGGCCTTCCGGTCTTCATAAGACTCCAGGCTTTCTCCATGATGAAGCGGATGTCCTCAGCTTTTTTTACCATAACAGCGTACTTGCAAAAGTGCGAAGCCACTGCGGTTATATCATATTCCTGGTCCCCCAGGCTGCGGAGCTGGTAGGCTCCATGGCACTTAACGTCAAAAAAATCTGTGGTGGTCTCGTACTTCACCTGACCACTTATCACGAACATAGGTAGTGAATCAAGCCAACCTCCCAAAACTCCTGTGATAGCGTTGGTTCCGCCGGGGCCCGATGTGGTGCACACTGCTGCCACCCTGCCTTCGAGCCTTGCGTAGCTCTCTGCCGCCATGGCTGCTGCCTGCTCGTGATGAAAATAAGTACACTTCAGTTTATCTCTATGTCCAAGGGAATCATTCAGGTACATGGCACCGCCGCCCACAATCGTAAAGCAGTCGGTCACACCCTTTTTTTCCAGAAAACCTGCTATATATTCAGAAACTAACATTATCGCTCCAAACAATCTATTCGCATACAACATCATTATAACCCAAGTTTTGTGCGACAATAAAGTAAAACTTTATAACTTGGCTTTCTCTTTAAAACAATCTACAATTATTCTGACAGCACAATACACGCGCGATAAAAGGATAGCCATGGCAGACATGCCAGGAAATTCGACTATAGAAAGGACCCCATAGATGAAAGTTGTAATACTTGCCGGAGGTTTCGGCACCAGAATAAGCGAAGAAAGCCACCTGCGCCCAAAGCCCATGATCGAGATAGGTGAAAAGCCCATTTTATGGCACATCATGAAGGAGTACTCCTACTACGGCTTCAACGACTTCATCATCTGCGCGGGCTACAAGCAGGAAATCATCAAGGAATACTTCGCCAACTACTATCTCCACAACTGCGATGTCACCTTCGATTTCGTCAATCACAATACCGTCAACTTCCTTTCCCAGAAGGCCGAGCCCTGGAAGGTTACCGTGGTGGATACAGGCTACAGCACCATGACCGGCGGCAGAATCAAACGCATCAAAGAGCACGTGGGTGACGAGACCTTCTTTTTAACCTACGGCGACGGGGTCTGCGATCTGGACATCAGAGATCTCCTTCGTTTCCACAAGGAGCATGGCAAAATCGCCACAGTTACTGCAATCCTTGCTGGGCAGCGCTTTGGCGTCTTTGATATCGACAGAAACGATAATTCCATTGTCACTGACTTCAGGGAAAAGGCCGGCGCGGACGGCGCCAGAATCAACGGCGGATACATGGTTCTCGAACCCGGCGTCTTTGATTATATCGAAGGTGACGACACCTTCTTTGAAAAAGAGCCTATGCACGACCTGGTAAAAGATGGCCAGCTGGCGGCCTACGAATTCAACGGCTTCTGGAAGTGCATGGATACAGCCAGGGAGCGTGACGAACTCACAATGCTCATCGAAACCGGCAAAGCCCCTTGGATCAAGTGGTGATGGATGCCTGACGCGGCCTGCCAATTATTGATCGGCAGCCGCGATTTCTTTTGCCCGCTCCAGGTCCAGATCTGTGGTCACTTTAAAGTTTCTCTGATCACCTGGAATCATAGCCACATCAAGCCCCGCCATAATGGCCGGCTCTGTGGAACCCTTTATCAGAAGCAGCTTTTCAGGGAAAAGATCTTCATTCGCCTTTAAGTACTTGTGATAACGAAAGGCTTCCGGCGCCTGCCCGGCAAAAATGGTGTTGCGGTTAAGGAGCTCATCCACTCTCTCCCCTGTGCGACTAAAGTACACCGTGTCGTTCATAGGCAGAACCGGCATGGCTCCATCGTGCTCATCCAGCGCAAGGAGACACTCCTCGATAGTTTCACGCATCACAAAGGGTCTTGCCGCATCGTGGATGATGACTCCGTCCACCATGTCTCCAAGACCCATTTTTTCTATATCCTTAAGAGCATTGAAAATAGACAGCTGCCTGTTTTCACCGGGATCAGAAAAACCGAGAACCTTCTCAGAGATTCCCGGCTCATCAGCAATTGCGTCCTCAATCTGCTCTCTCCAGGCCTCATCTGCCACAATCTGAATGTTGTTCACCAGCGTCGTCTCCCCAAAGGGTTCCATGCTGTGAACTATCATCATCTTCCCCGACAGCTCCACAAACTGTTTCGGTATATCAGATTTTACGCGGCTTCCAACTCCGCCTGCAAGAATTATCGCAATATTCATTTTACCCCTGCCCCACAATACACTTTGTTGTTAGAAAAAGATTACGGACTCGCTATCATTCCCTGATTCAGCGGCGTCGGATTCGGAATCTTCAGGCTGTTCCTGTACTCCGCCATCCTCGGAATCAAAGGTTTCAATTACCTCATCATCCCCGGCGACCTCGCCAGAATCATACGCGTTATCACCGCCATCCGACTCTATGAATTCGATCCGCTCTCTCGTTGCTCCAAGAACAGCGCGATTTCCTCCGCTGGCTTTGGCACTAGAATTCATCCCGGCTCCTGAATCCTCTCCGATTTCATCGGCATCACCGTCAGCCCCGCCATTTCCGAAAGCTCCGGCATCGTCAATTGCATCGTCACTGCCAACATCCGATCCGCCAGCTCCGTCACTGCCTTCGACCGCATCCTCGCGGTCCTCATCACTGCTTTCAGCGTTGTCCTCTTCATCCATAATAAGCATTCCGTCGGAATCTCTGGGCTCTCCGCTTCCGAGATCAAGCTCTCCTCTGATAGCCAGCTCTTTTAACTCCTCAAATCTGATCAGGGCAAGTCTCTCAACTTCCTCGTCGATCATCCTATCCAGCTCTTCATATATCATATCATCAATCTGGATCTGTATCAGCCTGTCAAGCTCTGCTTCGCGAAGCTCCTCAAGCTTAACCTTCTTGTAGGCCTCAAATTTAACCCTGTCAGCTTCCTCCAGCTCTTCGTTTATCTTGTCCCAATCTGTAAGGATTGGCTCGGTTTTCCAGGTCACTGTAATCCTCGGAAGATCATCTACGCCAATCCAATCAGCATCAGTGTTGCACTCGCCTGTAACGCCAAATACAAATCTGTCAAACTGGCTCTCATCCGCATTTTCAGTCATTTCAGAATCATATCTTCCGGTTTCTTCATTAAATGTGAATTTATAAGTCCCGTCAGGTACCGCATCCAGAACAAGTGAAATCTCGGAACTGCCGGTCTCATTCAAAACGGACAGAATTCCATCTTCTCCAATAAGCGCCATGAACATACTTGGCTCTATACCTTCAAGCATGGATATGGAATCAACCATTCTGACATAACCATCATTTTCAATCCTTGCGCTGATGGTCACCTGCAATGGAACATTGCCACGATTAACAATTTCCAGCATGTCGCTGGTATCTGAGAAAAGATACGCCCCATCAGTATTCTTAAAGAGCAATGTCGCTCCCTCTTGTACACTTCCGCCGCCATACTTCGCAGCATCTGTCAGATAAAGCAGTCCCATGGGATCTGCAATATAATCAAGTGGACTCTCGCCATTAACGATCGGAACAGTTACATTGGGCACATCCACCGGATGATTCCTAATATATTCCTCGTTAAATCCCTCTGACTCAATTACATCTCGGATAACCTCGTCCAGCTCTCCGGACTCCTTCAGAGCATTGTACTCACCCAAAATCTCTTCAGAGTTTAAACTTCCAAGAAGACTAACATTACTGATCTGCTCCAGGAGCGGCTCTTCATCGATCTGGCTCCTTAAAGCATCTAAATCCATCTCATACTTTAGTAAATCTACATCAACCAAAGACCTCAGCTCATCTCTATCGATCAAAGCCCAGATCTCATCATCATCCACTATGTACTGCTCCGCGTTCTCATTTGTTCCGTCCCCTGTCAGCGTGCCAAACTCCATAGCCCGCACCATAAGGGAATCTGATAAAAGAAGGAGCGTAAGAATTAAGGAAATCATACCCATCCATAGGTATCTTCTTACTAACATCCCTGTGCCTCCCGGCCAAAGCCTGTAAAAAAGCTTACAAAAAGCCACTATCTCTACATACATTATATCAGCTAAATATTGGAAAACCTTAGACTTTAGAAAAGTTTAAGACAGATTTTAAACAGAATTAAGGATTAAGATTTTATCATCATTTAATTGGATTATTCGAACAAATAGAATAGAATTATATTATCGATATTGCGTTTTATTTCTCCAAAATCATGATCAAAGATATGCGCTGATAGTCGGAGGCTGAGATGAAGGCCCAGATTTTATTTGGAATCGGAAATATCAAATATGCAGAAATTGATAACCCCACCCCAAAACCGGGAGAGGCTCTTATTAAAGTCAGTTCCTGCGGTATCTGCGGTTCTGATATCCCTCGGGTTTTTAAGACGGGCGCTCATAACATGCCCCTTATTCCGGGTCACGAATTTTCCGGCACAGTAGAGGCCTGCGACAGCGATCTATCCCTGATTGGCAAAAGAGTTGGCGTCTTCCCTCTGATTCCCTGCGGAAAATGCCCTCAATGTCTCACGTCCCACTATGAAATGTGCGAAAACTACAGCTACCTCGGCTCACGCCGCGACGGTGGCTTTGCTGAATATGTATGCGTTCCTGCATGGAATCTTTTGCCTCTTCCTGCTAAGGTCACCGATGAAGAAGCCGCCATGTTAGAACCCATGTCTGTGGCTGTTCATGCCATACGACGTGCCCTGGGACCTAAAGCCATCAGCGTTAACACACGCTCTCGCGCATCTAAGGCTATGCAATACATGCAGCCACCATCAATCGTGGTCTGCGGCCTTGGAACCATTGGCCTTCTTACAGCTCTTTTCCTAAAGGACGCAGGATTCTTCGATGTCCTATGTATTGGCAACAAAGACATCCAAAAAATAAAGCTCCTGGAAATGGGCTACCTTGAGAATCAGTACTGCGATGTCCGCTACGCCGATCCCATAAGCTTCATAAAAGAAAAAACGGCAGGTCGCGGAGCCGACATTTACTTTGAGTGCATTGGAAGAAGTGAGAGCTACGAGCAGGCTGTGAAATGCACTGCACCTCTTGGCACTGTAATGCTCGTGGGCAACCCCGCCTCCGATATGGAACTTGCCAAGGACACGTACTGGCAGATTCTTCGAAACCAGCTGACCATCCTTGGAACCTGGAATTCCTCCTACTATGGCAAAGGAGACGACTGGCAGTATGTTCTCTCCCGCCTGACCACCTGGAAAAAAGTGTCCGGCTCATCATCTGCGCCACTCTTTTCCCCTGCAAATCTCATCACCCATCGCTTCCCGGTGGAAGCCTTAGAGACAGGCCTCGACATAATGCGCCGCAAATCCGAAGAATATGTAAAGATCATGATAAAGCTATAACGATGCTTAAGTTTTTTATGAGGAAATATCAGTGAAAGACGTCAGTTTTTATGAAATTATAATTTCAAAGAGCGATCAGAAAATCATTTCCGCAGATGCCGGCGTTTATGATGCGCTTGATAACTATGTGACCAAACCCATGAACGAGCTCATCGCTCCCGAGGACATAGATATCTATACGAATAACGTGAATAACTGCGACGGTAAATGGTATCCCAGCAAGATTGTCGGCTCGCATAGTATGTATTATTGCTATGTCAGAGCTCAAAGGTACAATGAAAAGCTGATCCAGCTCACCGTTGTAAATGCAAAAGACCTGCTGAATAGCCATTCTTCTTTGATGCGCGCCTTAAATGCCGCCAATGCTCAGCTTGGCCTTTATGAGGATGTCTTTTTCGAATATGATTCCAAGAAAAATCTGGTAAATATCTATAATACTGAACTTACAGATATTGAACCCGGCGAGTATTCTCTTTCAGAGTTTGAAAATCTTTTGCTTGAAAGAACCGAAGACGAGGACAGACAATCAATAAGAAGCTTTATATCTCAGGTAAAATCCGGAATCGGCAGAGGTGCAGCCAAGATATCCGGCAATATTTTAAATGACGATACCTCCGTAACCCACACCGTGCTTGAAGAGACCTTTGTCTTTTACGATAAGGATAATGAGGGTGTAGTGGGTCACATTCAGCTTCGACGGACTCAGGAAGCAGCCAGGAGCAGCTACATAAGGCATGATTCACTTACCGGTCTGGTGGACAAAACAGATATTATCAAGATTGCCAGAGAGCGAATTGATGACAGACGCCTTGAGGGAACTGCCCTGATCATCATCGATGTAGATTATTTCAAGAGTATAAATGACAACTACGGTCATCAGTTTGGTGACGATGTCATAAAGAAAGTTGCCGATATTATCGCAGGAGAAGTCGGTAAAAGTGGCATCGCAGGCCGATTTGGCGGCGATGAGTTTTTTGCTGTGCTCTATGATATCCAGTCTGAAGACCAGCTTAGACCAATAACAAAGGGCATCAAGAACAAGGTAAGTGCAACATTCCCCGATAAGGGTCTTGACCGGGATAATCCCCTTTCAGTGTCTATCGGTGCTGCAGTTTTTTCCCGGGACGCCGACAATTTCGACGATCTGTTCCTTCTAGCCGATCACTGCCTGTATCTTGCCAAGGAAAAGGGCAGAAATCGCTATATCATCTACACCCGAAGTAAACATGGAACTTTGGAGGACATAAAGCTAAAGCATCAGACTTCCAAAAAGATAACCGACAGAGACAGCTCTTATGGAGATGTTATCGTGAAACTTTTGGACATGGCTCTCCATGATAAAGACAGCACTGTCGAAGAATATATCAACGAATTAGCCGAGGTCTTCTCATTAGACAATGTGAATCTCTACGTCGGTTCTCCTTTTGTGCACAGATATTCCGCAGGAAGCAGGGTTATCAATGACAAGACCGCCATAGATTACGTATTGAGCACTCTTAACAGCGATGACAAGGACAAGTATTTCTCCCTGGGAGATTTCTTTGTAATAAATCATCTGGGAATGCTGCCTCCATACGCTCGTAACCTCAAAGATTTCCTCACAAAAAGAGAAGTTTTATCCCTGATCATCATAAGATTCTATGACAGGGAAAAAAGAGAATGCATACTCATAATCTCAACTGTCGGCAACAGAGTTCAGTGGAATCAGTCTCACTATAAGTATTACAAGGCTTTCACTGATATTCTGTCGCTTCTATCTATTGGAAAAACAGATGAGTGATAAGTACTCATCTGTTCAACAACCTCTCCATCGAGCACCCTAACGCATATGAAAGCTGATATAATGTTGCACTTTGCGTCTTGTTGATATCCCTCTGTCCCTGTTCAAAAAGCTGAATCTGCCTTAGCGACACTCCAGCCTTATCAGCTAGTGCTCTCTGAGACAATCCGGCATACATCCTGAGGCGCTTTAGCGTAGTTTCCTCTTTGTTTTCCTTGAATTTATCATCCATTATCTCTACGAATAAAGAAATATCAGCCTCATGAAGTGTATCGTACATACCATATAGTTTATCTATCTTGATACACTCATCTATATCTTCAAAACTCTTACCGGATATCCACTGATAATACGCAAGCGCCCATCCTATCCAGTATTCCTTGGACTTGTCCAGATACATAACATCTTCCAGACCCACCTCAATATCCGAGCAGGCATAAATAACTTCCCTGGCAACTTCACACCCATTTTTCCCAGCTACATAAGTTGGATTTCCAATCTCTATCTGATAACTCATTCCGCTCATGATAAACATCTCATGAAATGCAGGAAGCGTCATGCCAACTGTATTCACCGCAAAATCATACATATCGCCCATAACACGCTGCGCCAAGGGCAGGTATATCTCATCATATGCGCAATTTGTCATCGGAAACGCCTCCTCTCATGATATCCAGAATATAAACCTCATCAAGTATACTCGTTGCTGGCCTCAGCTCCAGATAAGCCTTTCTGGCTTTTTTATCCCTCCCCACCATCTCGTGGTAGTATTTGACCGCCTCTACCTTCTCATACCCCACAAACTCCAGCTGTTCAAAGGCTCTCTGACTCTTTAACACTATCTGATCATTGAGGTCGCCCAGTTTCATTGCCATACTCAGTTTCTGCAGTGATATGGTCCCCATGATAAAGTCTTGCACAAACGAAAAATATGAATCATCAGCTCTGTAACCCACGATAACATCAAATTCAGATATATCGATCAGATAATTCTCCTGCAAAAAATTCTTGGCTTCCTCAGCAATGCTCTTCCTCTGCCAATATCCCCTATATTTTGTCAAAAGAGCTAACCAATTCAGAATATTATAATCCTCATTAAGGTTACATATTTCCAATCCATTAGTATTTAATTCATAACAGTTGGAAAAGCCATCAGTATCTCTCTTACAAGCCCACTCTTTGGACAGTTCTTTATCTTCAGTGCAATAAAAACCTCTCCCATAATCATTTTGGGAATTGCCACCGCCAAATATTGGCTTCGTTATCACATTTTCTGAGCCATGGTAAATAGTCATACTTCCTCCGAACAATATGTCTCAAATATAATATCGCTGTAGAGATACTTTAATTATATCTCTACAGCGATATTTTTCAATATGCTATTGACTGCATCCTTCTGCCGGGTATATAATTCGATTAGTCGAATTCGTTTAATCGAATTTTGTGGAGGTCTTATGCAGATCAGCACTAAAGTGTTTTCTATTTTAAAAGAAAGAGGGATTTCACAGAAAGAGTTTTCCAAGATGACCGGTATTGCAGAGAGCACCATCTGTGATTGGAAGAGAAAAGGATTCAATCCTTCAGCAGGTAAAATCTCAGCAATATGCAAAGCTCTTGATATCTCTCCTCTTGAGTTATTTGGAGAAGATGCACTTCCAACCGACAGTGCAGCAATAACACCATTTGTGGAGTTTTCGATTAATGACGATGAGAAGCTCATTCTGGAAATTTATCGCAACAGCGATTCTGACTTAAAAAAACGAATTCTTTCATATCTCATGAAGCTTAGTCGAAATGATGACATCGATACTACAAATATCGTTTCATATACTGATTCAGAGCCCATTGTAAAAGAGCTATCCAGTAAAAAAACTCTTTGTAAGAGACTTAGGCGCCTGGCAAGACTTGACAGAATACGGCTTGATGAGTCTGAGCATGCTTCAGGGCTTAATCTCCATCTTTTTAAGTATTTGGATTTTTTGGGAATTGATAAACTACAATATATCAGGAAGTATCTGGAACATATCCAACCCTTTATGATAACTGAAGTGACATCACAGGAGAAGTTCGAGAATGCTATATGCGTGCTTGACGAATTCTATAGAATTTCTGTATATATCAAGGTTGATGCAACGAAGGGCGAGGAACTCATAGTATCTTTTCATGAGAATAACAAGAATGGTATTGCAAAGCGCAACCCTCTGAGCAGATCTGATGAAAAAGTTTATGTTTTTCCGGAGAGCATCAGTTCACATGTAATCGCATCAGATATTTACACTATTAATATTTTCATAACCCGTGGTGTAACCACTCTTCCGATTAGTATTTCTGCTCATAGATATGACGATGAAGGTTTCCTTATCAACTTGCAGGATGTCACTCGAGCTTTGGTGGAAACAGCAAATAGTTATCTTCAGGATCTCTACACTGCAGATTTAGATTACTCCAAAATTGAGCAATTCTACTCATTACAGCAGATATCCTTTACTTCATATGGCACAGACATTTTTTCAAGTATTTCTCTCCTCGTAGACAGCCTGCTTATTCAAATGAGTCCTATGAGCAAACAAGTTGCCGACTCTGCCCTTTGTATTTATTGCAGCACAATAGAAATGACAAGTGCCGGTAAGAAGGAACTTATCGACACATTAAGGGAAAGGTATAAAGTTAATTCTGTGCGAGCACTGCCGGAAATATTAGAACGAATTGACATTAATATTATTACATAGTTGCTGCTGTAATTACGGTGTAGAGCCATTTTCTACATCCATCAGCCAATCACGTCCTTCACATCAGTCATTCTTCCAAAGAACGGATCCTCAACCTTAAGCTTATTAAAATCCTCATCAGAAATGCGGATTTTATTTATCATGGTTAAGAAAGCCTCATCCAGCGGCTTATTACAACGCCATTCTGGCTCCGGCAAAAGCTCTGTAAATTCGCCAAAAAACGCCTCGATTCCTGCCTGCATCCTCTCAAAGCAGGCAATATCCTCTTTGCTCCTGGTCTCCTTCGCATACACAGGCGTTCCGTCCTGATCAAACTCCAGAAGCTGTGGATATGGCGCTGTGAGCATAGTCTCCAAAATGTAGTAATTATCGTATATGGCGCTGGAATTTTTCTCTTCTTCAGTATAAAACGGCTCAATATCAAGCCCTCTGTCCGCCATAAACTCCGGTTCCAGCTGCAGAAAATAGAAGCCTTTCAGATGCTGATCAAAGAGTTTTCCCAAAAAGAGCTGCGTCGTTCCCTTGGCCACAAAATCAAACATTGCAAACTTGTCACCGGAAAAAGAAAAGCCGTCAATGTATCTCTTATAATTCGCCCTCTGATTCCTCGCCTTCTCCAGTACCAAACTGCTATCGTCCACACCGAACCTGACCTTTAGCGCATCCTTGGCAGATCCGGAAAACTTCATACTGCTTACATATTCAATATCTTCTTCAGATTCCATTCCCGCCCTGATCGCCGCAGTTCTGGATGTCAAAAAATACTCCGACCTGGTCTTCGCATCGACTTTCTCATAAAGCTTTTTTACCAGATATCCGTCCCTTGCGCCAAAAAGAATCTGCCTGAACTCCTCAGAATGTACCCTCTCCTTCATCCACAGGATGAAATCTGCAATCATGGGTCCGCAAAAAAGATAGCCAACATCATGAGCATCTCCCACGGCTACTTTCCGGTCATCGCTATCAAACCAAAATGGACTGTTGAAAAGCCTGGCAATGAACAAACCCGTCTTTACCCTGTCTGACAGGCTCTCTATAGAGGCTTCAGCCCCCATTCCACCAAGGGCATCAAAAAGATCCATTCCGGAAAACACACGAAACGACTTAATCCCATACTTGCCAGCCGCCTCAATGTCTGCTGCAACGTCATCGCCTATGTGGACTGTCTTGTCACAGTCCGGTGTAAGCTTTGCTACTTCTCCAAACAGCTTCTGCGTCTTCGATGTTCCACACTCACATGAAACCAGCAGCTTCTCATAGCCCTCTATTCCGAATTTATCAAGGATTCCTCTAATCTGAACCTGGCTATAATAGCTGTCAGTGGTGATAATAACTCTTTTCCCGGAGGCAACAGCATCATTAAAAACACTTCGAACCTCATCTCGCGCCATCATTGTCGCCAGATCAGTATTATATTCCAAAGCGGCCAATTCTGAGGCAGTAACAGCACTTACCCCAGCCCCATTCAACACTTCCTCATAAATCTCAGTTAATGTCGGTGCAACTTCCTTTGACAGCTGCTTTTCTGCCATAAGACGCAGCTTTGGAAGATCAGGAACCACCACGTCTCTACGCCTTAGCTCCGCATCCACCAGTTCAAACACATCAGTGTAGCTATATACTTTTCTGGTCACAAGGGTATCAAACAGGTCGAAGCTCACAATCTCCGCCTGTGAAATTTCCTCCATCAGAGTAGCCTTGCTCTGCCCATTCACATCAGATAGATCAAAAGAAATAGCGGCCGAATACAGAAGATCTTTTCCCCTGACATCATAGAGAGCGATCCCATTCTCCCTGCACATTCCGCCAATGCGCTTGGCAATTGCCTTACATGATCCGGGCCTTGCCACAACAATAATCAGTCTAACCCCACGATCGACAGCCGCTTTGTGAGGCAAAACCGGATATCCAAACATCTCCCCATCTTCTCTGAAACCGTCAAGAAGGCCACAAATATCAAGCCTATCGCCCCATTCACCAAGAAACCGCTCTGTCTCAGTGCCAAGGCCATAGATCATGATCTTATCAGCTATATGCTGTTGCAAAATTGAATCAATGTTTGGCATTTATTTAAGTCCGGCCCGCCTTAAGGTATCTTCACCGAAAACAACATCAATATCCATAGTAATAATCTCTTTATCCTGATATCGTTCTGTAAGCTCCTTAGCAATGGCATTTCTAACTGCATAAAACGAATTTGCCACAATAATCTTATTGCATTCACTACCAGCTATCTCGTCAGGAGCCACAACATCAATCCCCTGCCTCTTAAGTGCCTCATAGTTTCTATCCGCGCACATAACAACCTTACAGAGTCCAGTCCTCGCGATAAAATCATAAAGTCTCTGCCCATAGGTTCCCATTCCATAGATGATGACATCATCACCTCTTTTAATTCCC
>JAILMY010000203.1 GCA_024692165.1 Butyrivibrio sp.
GGAACGCCATCTTTTCGTGCATCTATCACATATTGTGGCAAGCACATCGCTCTTGGAAGCTTTTCTGACGCTAATTATGCCTCCAAAGTTTATAAGGACGCAGCCAGGCTCCTTGATGACGATAGCATTACAGTTTCATCTTATACCAGTGACATGGCTCTGCCCTTTGAAAAGTTTGTAAGCCTTATAAACTTCAGAGACAAGGGGATGTATATCTCAAATCCCATTTACCTTGAAAAGAAGTATTTCCTGTACTATCTTTCACCTGCAAAGATACTCAAGTTTGATATAGATGACCTTTTCTACTACTCATCCCACAAGATAATGCAAAGAGGAAATCACCTGTTTGTGGCGGACTACGGAAGCCAGATCTCCATACTTTCCCGCTATGGCATAAAGAGCTATGCAGATGAAGGCAGGGACTATATCTTTGCAAACGATGATCACAATGACCTTCGTTATGAAAACATCATCGTTCTTAACAGATACATGGGAGTTCGTCAGTACAATTTCAGAGGCTTTATCAGGTACAAATCAGTCATACATATAAAGAGCAACTACGTGATTGGCAATTACAGAACAGAATACGAGGCTGCCATCGCCTACAACAAGGCTGCTGATATCCTTAAAAAGAACGGGGTCAAAAAGAATTTTGCGCAAAACTACATCGAAGACCTATCTCCTTCCCAGTACGCTGACCTGTACATGAAGGTTGATATATCAAAGACCATATATGAGATAAAACCTTGAACCCAAGGCTTAATGATGTATACTTAAGCTAAGTGAATGTCATTTTGGAGAACTTATATGGAATCAAGCGCTAAGAGCAAATACAATCTGAAGGAAGCTCTGAAAAAGGATGTTGTACGCTTTGCAGTAGTGATCCTTGCTGCTTTTGTGATGGCGGTCAACATTAATTCCTTTGTAAATGCCGGAGGCCTGTACCCAGGCGGTGCCACAGGTCTTACCATCATAATCCAGAGAATTGCCCAGAAGTTCTTTTCTATTACAATTCCCTTTACTCCCATCAATGTGATCTTAAACGCTGTACCAGTCTACATCGGATTCAGATTCATAGGTAAGAGGTTTACGCTGTTCTCCATGATAATGGTCATCGCCAATGGTCTGTTTGTCGACCTTCTGCCTTCTTATGCTTTTACAAACGATGAACTTTTGGCGGCAGTATTTGGCGGACTGTTAAATGCCATTGCCATAACCATGTGTCTAAACGTTGATGCCACCAGCGGAGGAACAGATTTCATCTCAATCTTCTTATCCCAGAAAAAAGGTATCGATGCATTTCCATATATCCTTGCAGGAAACACAGTTATCCTCACGATTGCAGGACTTTTGTTTGGCTGGGACAAAGCTCTTTATTCAATGATATTCCAGTTTGTTACAACCACTGCCCTCCATACTCTTTACAGAACTTATCAGCAAAAGACTCTTTTCATAATCACCGATGTTCCTGATCAGGTATGTTCGCTGATATATGATACCTGCGGACATGGCGCAACTCTTATTGACGGAGAAGGCTCTTTTGCCCACAAGAATAAAAAGATCGTCTACTCAATTGTCAGCGCCTCAGACACCAGAAAGCTGATCCCAAAGATAAAAGGACTTGATCCTGGCGCCTTTATCAATTCTGTAAGGACCGAAGAGATAACTGGTAACTTCTACATGAGACCAAGGGACTAAATATTTTGGCATATAAAAAAGCTGTTCAAGGGAACAGCTTTTTTATTGGATATTTAGTTTCCTGATGATATCTCATTTACTCTGTCTGCATATTTCACAGTATATATACGCTTCAAAGATTCATTCAATCTGTCCTGACTTATGGAGCCGCTTGAAACAGCCTCAAGAACAGCGTTGTAGGCTTCTGTAAAGTCCTCAGGTATATAGATCATATCTGCACCTGCCTTGATGGCAGCCACAGCAGCCTCTCCTGAAGTGTAATACTCTGTTATGGCACCTTCGTTTAATGGAGCTGTTATAACTATTCCATCATAGCCAAGAGTTCCGCGAAGCTCCTCTGTGATGATGATATCTGATAAAGATGCAGGAGTATTGTCACTTGTCACATTGGGAAGTGAAACGTTAGACACCATGATCGCCCCAGCATATCCGGAGTCAATCACGTTCTTAAAGACCTCGTACTCATTTAAAACCAGGTCGTCCTTGTTCTTGTCACTGCTTCCCATTCCTGACAGGGTATCGCCTTTTAGCGGGAACATGTAGCTACAGGAAAGAATTCCTGATTCAGTAAGTCCCTTGGCAAATCCTGCTGCGGCGTCCTTGGCAAGATCAATATCCTGGCTGAATTGCCCCTCCTCAGTCATATCTACAAGAGGTGCAACGGTGCTGTTAAATCCATATTTAAACAGTTCTGATCCAACCTGTGTCCCGGCCTGGTATGCTGTTTCGCCGTCTGTAATGTCGATATCCGGGCGAAGGGCCAAAGTATCTTTTACTGAATCTGACATATTGCCCTGATCAGAAAGAAGTGTGAAGATCGGATACTTGCTCATGGATACTGTATCATCAAGCATCTCCTTGATCTGATCAGTAGTCTTGATATTCTTGGATGAATAAACTATTCCGCCCACTGCGTAGCTGCTGAGGGCTTCCTGGGTGCCAGATCCGGCCTTGACCGCTGTATCTACACCTGTAAGCTGCTCCGGAGTTATGATAAACAGCCCGGCTACCTTGTCCTCAAGGGACTGCTCCTCAATGACGCTTCCAACTATGTCACCAAGCATATCTTCCTCTGTATATTCTTCAGGTTCCTGGACCACTTCCGGAGTCTCTATCACCTGACTTACTTCTTCCTCTGCCTGCTCTTCTACTGCAACAGGCTCCTGGGCCTTTCCGCCGGTTTTGATCACTCCGTTTAAGAAGTAGATAAGCACTGCGCATCCGCCAAATACCACAAGACACGTAGCTGCCAGTATTATATACGCAATAAGCTGGCTCCTTTTCCTTCTCTGTCTGCGAGCCAGCCTCTTTTCATCAAAATCCTGTTCTTCTAATCTTGCCATCTGTATATTCCCACCATCAAACCTTTTTCTGAGCAATATAATACCACAAATGATCAGATATAGACATACAAATAGGGCAGAAGCTTCATCGATATTACCTGCTTCTGCCCTTATGCCGAGTACTCATCTAATTCAAATGTTATTACGTCCAACGGACCTTCCTCCAATTCTCAGCCTCATCTTTCCATTAACTTTTGCATTCAT
>JAILMY010000154.1 GCA_024692165.1 Butyrivibrio sp.
TCTCTCTTGAAGCCTTGCTTATTCGCCTTCGGATTATGTAATCCCTAATACTGATATTGTTAATGTATCTGAAAAGCTTCTCTATAGAGGACTTAGAGCAATGCAGATAATCAGCAATGGCCTCTGTTTTGATAGATTCAGTGAGATTATCTTCAATATATTCCAAAGCTTCTACAAGAAGTTGAATATTCTCCATGCTCCATATCCTTTCTACTACGATATCGTAATTCAATTATATTAATTCAGATGGAAATATTCTTGATAAAATGAGTAAAAAACTAAGCGAATGATAATCTACATTTCTATAATATCTCTTTTCTGTAATCCATTTTGTCTACCATCATCTTAAGGCTATACTTGCAGCCAATCAAGACAAGCCAGTACATTCATGCCAACCACGGCATTGTTTCCAGGGATATACCGGTTCAGGAAAAACATTTCTCGCATGTGCCCTTGGCGCGAAATAATTAGGGATTATGAGATGGAATTATGTAGAGATGAGGATTTAGGTGAAAAAGGCGGTGTCATCAGAAATATATAGGCGAATCATTGCGAGGAGCAGTGAGCCTATATATTCTGATGACTCCGCCTTTTGGAGTAAACTCTTGTCAATAACCTTCCGGGGAATCACACCACCACTACTTTGTTGCGGCCGGTGTTCTTGGCCTTGTAAAGTGCATTGTCCACATTCTGAATGGACTTGGAGAAGTCTCCGTTGTACCTTGAGACACCCACGGAAACAGTGATAGGAACCGGTGTATCTGTAGCAGATTCAATCTCCTGTCTGAACTGTTCCATTCTTGCACAGGCGTTGTTTACGTCGCAGTTTTTCAGGATTATTACAAATTCTTCGCCGCCATAGCGGATTACATAGTCATTTACATGGGTACCCTTTGACAGTTTCTGACCGATGTATAGAAGGGTAAGATCACCGGTGTAGTGGCCGTACTCATCGTTTACCTGCTTGAAGTAATCGATGTCCATCATGGCAATGGCTACAGGTCCGGCCACATCCTTTAGGGCATTCTGGGTAATGATCTTTTCCAGAAGATGTCTGTTATAAACCTGGGTCAGAGGATCTGTGATCATGGCCAGTTCAAGCTTTTGCTGCATCCGATAGTGATCGAGATAGATCAGCATTAACAAAGCGTGGGAGCCGATAACGGCAATTCCGCAGGGGATCTCAAGGACCATGATAACATCCAGATTTTCGTAGTGATTGAAGGAATTGGAAATGATGATCTCCAGCCAGAAGAGAATAGTAGAGAAAATTACTTCTCTGTTTCTTGCTGAAAAGCCCACCGTCAGGAATATCAGGTTCATTATGACGAAGCCTTCACTGGCATGGGTTTTGATATCAAGGTGATAAATAGCCCAGATAGTGGCGATGACCATGCTGTGGGCCAGGAAATAGTCCATAAATACGATGGCAACTCTTGTTTTGACAATGCGGGTAGCAACGAAAAACAGTAATGCCGGGATTAATATGGAAAATCGTGGAAGCAGCGTTCTGACGAAATCTCCGTTAAGCAGATAATCTGAAAAAATGTATGTGATAGAAATTATGACACCAACAAAAAGACTAATACCAACATAGTTCTGGTAATAGTCACATTTGGACGCATAAAAATCCTCCAGATCGTCCTTGTTCATTGTACGATAATCTTTGTAAAGATCAATTATCGTTCTGGCGTTAGAAAATAATTTCATATTAAATTACCCCTCACTAAACATTGTACTAATAAAAACGAAATATAGGAAGTATAAATTTTCTATAAACGTGGTTATAATTATCTGATAAGATGCAAAATGCTATTTTGGGTAAAGGACGGGCAATATGAGTAAGATAGAGGATATCAGAGATAATATAGGAAAAATAATCGTAGGCAAGGATGATACGGTACTTTTTGCTGTTGTGGCCATGGTGGCAGGAGGTCACGTGCTTCTTGAGGATGTTCCTGGAACAGGAAAGACCATGCTGGCCAAGGCTTTGGCAAGATCTATTGACGCCAACTACAACAGAATTCAGTTTACACCGGATCTTTTGCCTTCTGACATAACAGGTCTCAGCGTTTATCATGCAGATAAGGGTGAATTTGTATTCAACAGAGGACCGGTTTTCTGCAACATCCTTCTGGCAGATGAGATCAACAGAGCAACACCAAGGACCCAGGCCGGACTTTTGGAGTGTATGGAGGAGCGACAGGTCACGGTGGATGGTGTTACCAGGAAGCTGGAGGAACCGTTTTTTGTAATCGCAACCCAGAACCCCATCGAGACCAGCGGAACATTCCCGCTGCCGGAGGCGCAGCTGGACAGATTTATGATGAAGCTCTCCATGGGTCTTCCGGACAAGACTCAGGAAATTGAGATCTTGAGGAGATTCATAAGCGGAGATAAGCAGGACAAATTACAGAGCCTTGAGCCTTTAGTTACTCCTTCAGATATTGAGACCATGAGGAAGGAAGCATCACAGGTTGAGGTGCATCCACAGCTTCAGGAGTATATAGCCGATATCATCATGGCTACCAGAAGCAGAAACGACGTATCCTCCGGGGTAAGCCCAAGAGGAAGTCTTGCTCTTTTGTACTGTGCAAAGGTTCTTGCCTATGCCATGGGCAGGAACTATGTTGTTCCGGAAGATATCAAAAAACTGGCTGTACCTGTGCTTGCCCACAGACTCATCATGTCCGGAGGATACGGCAAGAACACGAATTCCAGGCAGATCATAGAGAGCATTCTTAATGAGGTGCCGGTTCCAAGTGAGACCGCATTTTCTGAAAAGAACTGATGGCAAAATACGAACTACTAGGAAAGTGAGCAGACCATGCCAATATTCTTAATACCGATAGTTCTCTTTCTGCTATATCTGGCTGAGCGGTGGCTCTTTAATAAGTACTGGGAGAAGGGCCTTTCGGTCAAACTGGATTTTACGGACGTGGCAGTGACGGAGGGGGATGAGACTCTTTTACAGGAGGTGATCACCAACCGGAACTTCATTCCGCTGCACATTCTTCAGGTGAACTTTCAGACGGACACAGGCCTTGATTTTACGGATTCAAGTAACTGCTCTGTCACGGACAGGGTGAATGTACTGGATGTGTTCAGCTTAAGGTTTTACGAGAGAGTCACAAGACAGCTTTCGCTCAGATGCGATAAAAGAGGCTATTACAATATTCTACGTACCAGCCTGGTGGCATCAGATCTTTTCAGCCCTGATATTCACTATGCTACCAGGGATCAGAATACCGAAATGTATGTATACCCCAAAGAGATGCCGGGACAAAAGATAGACCTTCCCTTTCAGCAGATGATGGGAGAGGTGGTATCCAAGAGATTTCTCTTTGAGGACAATTTCACTTTTAGAGGCATAAGGGACTATGCCCCTACGGATTCCATGGGAGATATCAACTGGAAAGCCAGTGCCAAAACAGGAGGACTTAAGGTAAATCTTCACGATTATACCTCCAGTCCTGAAGTCATGATCGTGCTGAACATTGACGAGCCGGGAATCCTCTTTGAAACAGAGCTTTTGGAGGACTGCATCCGGTATGCCTTCACCTTCGCCAAGGCCTTCATAAATGAGAATGTGCCTGTATCTCTTTTGACCAATGGAAAAGATAAGGTGACGGGAGAGACCATTTCCCTTGAGGCCGGTGCTTCACAGGATCACATTAGAAACTTCGCAAGAGCCCTGGCCAGGATAGAACTTACTTCGGGAGGAGCAGTCAGCATGTCGGACCTGGTTTTTTCCGAGCTTTCAAGGAATCGAAGCCAGCAGCTGACATACCTCTATATTTCCACCAGCCGCAGGGATGATGCCATAAACGCGGCAAAAGAGCTGACGGACAAAAAAGGAAAGCTTATGTGGATATGCCCTCTTACCAGAAGTATGGATGAAGCCGGGACTATGGATAACAGAATCACATTCGTAAGGATGATTCATGAATAAAAGAGTAGAGATAATAAGAATTCTGAATAATATGCTGATAATGTTCGTGGTGTCGGCGGTACTTAGCATGGGCTTTGGGGCTCCGGCAGGCTGGAGCCTTGCTTTGGCATGCCTGCTTCTTTCGGCCTTTGTCCTGTATTCAGAGATAATTCAGGTTTTTGTCAAAAATCTGATACTGTTTCTTGCATGCCACGTTCTGGGTATTGTCGGTGTGGCAAAGGCTGTAGCCTATGTGTATACAAGCTCAGAAGCAATCAGAGCACTGGAGATTGGCGGTGTGCAGATCTATAAGGTGTTTATTGTCCTTTGGAGCATTTTCATGCTGGTGGTTACAATCCTTGGAATCTACACCAGGGTTGATGGAAAGGGCAGATTTAATCCGGAGATAGCAGAGGCCCTTCTTTTCGTTGCCCTGCTTTTCTTCTGCAGGATAACCAGGGTCAGGGAAGCGGAATCAGTGATCATAGTGGGAGAGCTTATTTGGGGTATTCTTGCGGTGCTCTATTACAATGCAAAGCAGGTCATGGGCGCTCTGGTAACATACCACGACGGGGACTTTGTGCCCTACGACCAGATCAGGAAGAATAACAGCACCATGATGAGGATTTCTCTGGCTGTGGCAGTGGTAATGATGCTTCTTTGCACTGTCCTTGATTATGGAAAAGAACTGCTGGCAGCAATAAAGAGCGTAATTGTCAGCTTTCTTCGCTGGCTTTTTTCCCATGTGAGCTATGAAGCGGTGGAGGAAACCGAGATCCTAAGTCCTGAGACCCATAACGGCGGCTTTGGAATGCTTCTTCCGGAAGACTATGTGGATGATTCCATCTGGCACAAAATCTGGGATGCGCTGTTCTGGATAGCGGCAGCAGCGGTAACAGTTCTTGCCATCTATTTATTTGTCAAACTTATTCAGCAGTTTTATAAGCTTTTTAACGGCTCCGGAATAGGGATCAGGGAGAGACTTGGCCGTGATAAAAAAGAGTTTTTAAGCCCCCTTAAAAATGAAAATGAGGGAGCTTTTGGGCGCCGGAATGAGAACAGTGTTTCATTTATGGATAGAATATCAAAAAGGGGCAGAATAAGGCTTTTATTTGTGAAATACGTGGAGAAGGGTCGGAATTTTGCGGACATAAAAAGCAGCAACACTCCTTCTGAAATAGAGAGAATTTCTCTTGAAAGAGATGCAGCTGCTTATGAGCTTTATGAAAAGGCCAGATACAGTTCAAATGAAATCACTGCCACGGATTTAAATCGCATGAAGAGCATCAGTAAACGGTCTTAACGTCTGTTATTTCATTTTGAGTGACTTTAAAGCTCCAGATCTGATGATCCATGAGCCTGTGCTCTGTCAGGAAGTAGGTATCGTCTGCGTTTGTAATGTAGTAGGGGGTACCTCCTCCGATAAAGTATTTTGAATAAATGTCCTCGTAATCCGAGGCCATGAGGTTTTCAAGCTTTTTGGTGCGGATAAGGGTGGCGTGGTCCTGGCTGCCTGTAAGGTCCGTGGATGTGGAAATATAGTAATAATCCTGTATCTTTGTTATCTGAACCATTCCTGCCAGCTCGTCGGGTACATCTATAGTTTTCTTTATCTCTAAAGTATCCAGGTTGCAGCAGTAGATCTTTCCCTTATCTCCTGCGTCGGAAATTCCCGAAACGAAATAAATATCTCCGTCTATTATGGAAAAAGATCTTACGTAGATCCCGTCCAGTACAGGAATCTTGCGGATGTCTGTAAGATACATCTTTGTGCTATCAGGAGTGTGACGAAGGCAGAATAGTTCACCTGTCTTGGAACTCCACACATAGAAGGTATCGGTGTCCGGATCATATAAGGAATAGTGGGGCCTTGAGCCTACACCGTTCAGTGTCTGGGTATTAACAAACTTAGAATCGATCTTTTCAAAAACAAGAACTCTGTTATTCTCAGTGTCATCCACCAGGTAAACCGTGCCGTCACTGGCAAGGGTGTGGGGCTGGGTGGCATCTCCTGACATGATATACCATTCGGTGAGGGGCACATCAAGGCTGTCTGAGTAGATGATCCTGTTGTGATAGCAGTCAACGATGAAGTAGGTGTCGTTCACCTTTGTAATATAGGTCGGAACGCTGAGCTTGGTGTCGAAGTTCTTTATAACCTCAAGACTTGCCGCGTACTCCTTAGGATCCTGACCTGCCTGCGTTAAATCCAGCTCCTGCAGAAAATTCTGGCCGTCATAGGGGGCAGCAGGCTTTTTGGTTTCTCCAAGGCTGCAGCCTGTGGCAGTAATGCACAGCGCAGTCAGGGCCGCGGTTATAACAAATTTAGGTTTTCTAAATGCTTTTTTCATGTTTGGGCTTCTGATTCCTGGTACTGTATTTTGAGGATCCGATCCGGAACAATCCAGTCCGGGAACAGACCCTGTCATACATTCTATCACACCAGTTATAACTTGAAAAATGTATGATAAAACGTTAACATTAATCATGAGGTAATATGTTTTCAGGAATTTTCGCTCAGCCCTAAATCTGGAGGTAAACTCATGGTAACAATAAGCCTTTGCATGATAGTAAAGAATGAAGAAAGCTGCCTTGGCAAGTGCCTTGATAGTCTTAAGGGAATTGTTGACGAGATGATCATTGTGGACACCGGATCCACTGACAGAACAGTGGAGATTGCAAAAGAGAAGGGTGCTGCCGTATACCATTTTGACTGGACAGGAGACTTCAGCGACGCCAGAAATTACTCTTTTTCCCTGGCAAAGGGCGACTATATCTATGCGGCTGATGCGGATGAGGAGCTGGATGAAGATAACCGCCAGAGATTTTTAAAGCTCAAAGAAGACATCGGCGAGCTCAATGTGGATGTGGTTCAGATGTATTACTGCAACCAGCTTCAGTACAGAACCGTCTATAATTTTGACAGAGAATTAAGGCCCAAGCTCTTTAAGAGGCAGAGGGAATTTATCTGGATAGATCCCATACACGAGCAGGTTTCCCTGGAGCCTGTGGTCTGCGACTGTGACGTGGAGATTATTCACAAACCCACGGAAAATCACGCCGCAAGAGATCTTGCAGCCTTCAGAAAAGCTATAAGCGACGGAAGAAGGCTCTCCAGAAGGCTCCATGGCATGTACGCCAGAGAGCTGTTCATGGCAGGGGGAGACGATGACTTTTTGAAGGCCAAGGACTATTTTAAAGAGGCAGCACTTGATACCAGAAGAAGTCTGGACGAGATCAAGGAGGCCAGCTGCGTACTGGCTCACATTGCCGTCATCGAAAAAGACGCAGAGACACTGCTGAAATACTCCTTGAAAGACGCCATAAGTGAGATGTCCAGCGAGATGTGCTACGAGCTTGGGGACTTTTATTACAATAAAAAGGACTTGGACGAGGCTATTATCTGGTATTATAATGCTGCATATGAGTGTAGCAGCATCCTGGACCTTCGCAAGAGCATGGATCTTCCGAGACTTGCCATAGCCAGATGCTACAGAGAACTGGGGAATGAGGAGCAGGCAGCGGACTACGAGAAAGAAGCTGCGGAGTGCAATGAAGAAAATATTTGATTTTTATAAGGGTAAAAAAGTATTTGTCACCGGCCATACGGGATTCAAGGGGAGCTGGCTTTCCAAGATTCTGGTAATGGCTGGTGCTGAAGTTTATGGATATTCGCTGGCACCGGGTGTCAACGAGGATATCACAGGAGCAGATTATGTGCCCCCTGTAAATTGTGAAAATCTTTATGACATATCCGGGGTGAATGATAAGATTCACTCCTGTATCGGTGATATCAGGGACTTTGATAAACTCAAAGCTTTTTTTGATGAGGCGCAGCCTGATATCGTCTTTCATCTGGCAGCTCAGCCAATTGTCAGGGACAGCTATAAAAATCCAAGATATACCTATGAGACCAACGTCATGGGTACGGTTAATATTTGCGAATGTGTGAGGCTTGGCGGCAGCGTGAAGTCTTTTTTGAATGTGACCACCGACAAGGTTTATCAGAACAACGAGTGGGAGTGGGGCTACAGAGAGGATGAGAAGCTGGACGGATATGATCCCTACTCCAACAGCAAGTCCTGCTCTGAGCTGGTGACTCATGCCTATATCAATTCGTTCTTTAGAGACAGCAATATAGCAGTGTCCACCGCAAGAGCCGGAAACGTAATAGGCGGCGGTGATTTTGCCACAGACAGGATAGTTCCCGACTGTGTTCGTGCCGTTAGAAGCGGAGAAAAGATCGTGCTTCGCAATCCTCAGTCCACGAGGCCTTTCCAGCATGTACTGGAGGCTCTTTCGGCATATCTTCTGCTGGGAATGAAGCAGTACGAGGACAGCTCTTTTGCCGGATTCTACAACGTGGGCCCTAATGAAGGGGATGCGGTAACTGCCAGGAAAATTGCGGATCTTTTTGCGGATAAGTGGAACGAGACCCTGGAAAAAGAGGGCAAGACCGGAGTATGCAACAGACTGATCATTGAAGAAAAGCCTGATGGAGGTCCTCACGAGGCAAATTATCTGAAGCTGGACTGCTCTAAGATAAAGACCAGACTTTCTTGGGCGCCAAAATGGGATATCGACATGGCTATTGAAAAGACAGCCCAGTGGACCCTTAGCTACTTTGAGGGCAGGGGCATGGAAGCCATGGAGAAGCAGATTCTTGAGTATTTCTCATGATCCTGATCTCCTGATTTTTGCTTAAGGAAGGATGCTTGATGAATAAGGATAAAGAGGATATGGAGACCGCCAGAGAAGAAATCCGGACTCTGGTTGTGAAATACTACAATGACTTTTTAAAAAATGACGGCACTTTTTCAGAGGGGGACAGGATTCCCTACGCAGGAAGAGTCTTTGATGAAAAGGAAGTCGTTAACCTGGTGGATTGTTCCCTGGATTTTTGGCTTACGGCGGGCCGTTTTTCCGATGAGTTCGAGGAGAAGTTTGCAAAGCTCCTTAATGTAAAATATGCAAGTCTGGTAAACAGCGGATCTTCCGCCAATCTTCTGGCCTTCATGGCACTAACGGCACCGGAACTGGGAGAACGACAGATCAAAAGAGGCGACGAAGTCATAACCGTTGCCTGCGGATTCCCTACCACCATTGCGCCCATCATGCAATATGGTGCAGTGCCTGTCTTTGTGGATGTGACTATTCCACAGTACAACATAGATGTAAACAGACTTGAAGAGGCCTTGAGTGAAAAAACCAAGGCAGTCATGATCGCCCATACTCTGGGAAATCCCTTCGATATCAAAAGCATAAAGCGCTTCTGCGACCGCCACAACCTATGGCTCGTGGAGGATAACTGTGACAGTCTGGGCTCTGAATATACAATAGACGGTAAGACGTGTTATACCGGAACCTGGGGTGATATTGGCACATCCAGCTTTTATCCGCCGCACCATATCACTATGGGAGAGGGCGGCTGCGTTTATACCAATAACGCACTTCTGAACAGGCTGATAAAGAGCTATCGCGACTGGGGAAGGGATTGTGTTTGTCCGCCAGGAACCGATAATTTCTGCGGACATCGTTTCGATAAGAGCTTTGGCCTATTGCCGGAAGGATATGATCACAAGTATGTGTACAGTCACCTTGGCTATAATCTTAAGGCCACGGATATGCAGGCAGCAGTTGGCTGCGCCCAGCTGGAAAAGCTCAGGGGCTTTACAGAAAAGAGAAGAGATAACTGGAACAGGTTAAAAGATAAGCTATCTGACCTTGCGGATATTTTTATCCTGCCTGAGCCTGCGCCCTGCAGCAAACCTTCATGGTTTGGATTTTTGATATCCGTAAAAGAGGGAGCGACAGATTCCAAAGGATTGCAGATCACAAGGAACAGGATAACCGCTACCCTTGAGGAGAAAGGCATTCAGACAAGGCTTCTTTTTAGTGGCAATATAATCCGGCACCCATGCTTTGATGAGCTGAGGAATAATGACAATATTTACAGAGTGGTGGGGAGCCTTGAGAATACGGACTTTGTTATGAATAATTCCTTCTGGGTCGGGGTATATCCGGGGATGACTGATGAGAAGATCGAATATATGAGCAAAGTTATCCATGAGGCGGTAACATGAGAAGCGTAGTTGTGACCGGGGCCTTCGGCTTCGCCGGGGCAAACCTGGTGGAGCAGCTGGTTAAAAACAAATATAAGGTTTACGCCGTGGGGCGAAGAATGCCGTCGGCTGAGGATTCAGGGACTATCGCAGACCCGGGTTTTGCCAAAAACTGTACTCACAACGACAGGCTTAAGGATATTCCGGGAATCAAGAGGATCTTTCTTGAGATGGAGGAATATGACAGGTTGCCGGACTTCATTGATCCCGGTGACAGCCCGGACTTTTTCTTTCACCTGGCCTGGGGCGGTATGAAACCCGGGGCTGAGAAGCAGCAGCTTTTTGTGGAGGGGGCTTTAAGGGCTATGGCTGCCGCAGGAGAGATATCCTCAAACATCCGCTTTATCGGTATAGGCTCTCAGTCAGAATACGGAGTTGTACCCCATGGCATAGAGATTACAGAGGACATCCCCTGCAATCCCATAACGGACTACGGAAAATACAAAGCCAGGGCCTACAGCCTTCTTAAAGAAAAATCCTTGGAACTGGGAATGGATTTTCTCTGGGTAAGGCTCTTTTCCCTTATAGGAAAATACGAGCCGGACAGTAGAATGCTTCCAAGCCTGGTGCGTAGCCTTCGAAGTGGAAATTCCATGAGCCTCAGCTCCTGCACCCAGTACTGGGACTATCTGGACGCGTTGGATGCGGCTGATGCCATGATAGCTTTGGCAGGGAAGGGCTGCAGCGGAGAAGTATATAATATCGCCGGCAATAAACCAAGAATCCTTAAAGAATACGTAAATGAGACCATCAGGGAAATGCAGGCAAATCCTAAGCTTGTCTTTTTTGGAGATGATCCAAGTCCTTATATCTCCCTTAGACCATCCATAGAAAAGCTTGTTAAAGATACGGGATGGAGCCCAAAAATCTCTTTTGCAGACTCATTGAAGTATTACAGATAATCGTTACAAAATATATGGTATAATCATATTAGTGGTTTTAGATTTTAATACTACAGCAGCATTGGAGTCCTCAATTGTACGAGAAACTGTCGGAATGCTTAGCAAAAGGCGAATATGGCAACGCTCTCTTTGAACTTCAGGAAGAGTATCTGCACCTTGATCAGAAAACCGGTCCTGAGGCAGCACAGCTATGCGTTCTTGAAGCTACTATCTGGGAGGGACTGGTTGACAGCAGTGCTGAGCTTGATGCCATCTCCAAGGGCCTTTCCTTTGATCCGACAAACTACGAACTTTACTATATGCTTGGCCTTTTTTACAGGAACATAAACGTGAACTGGGCCTATCTGTGCCTTGAAATGGCTCTCCATTACTGCAAAAATGATGATGATCTGGCGGTGATAGAGAGCTCTTTTAACGAGGTAAAATCTCAGCCGGGGCTCAGAGTCCGAAATACCAGCATCATGATCTTGTCCTACAATGATCTCGAAATGCTGAAAAAATGCATTGCATCCATAGAGGATACGCTGCCGGCACAGTCCTATGAGATTGTGGTAGTGGACAACAATTCCGCCGAGGCGGGGGTTGTGGAGTTCTTGCGGGAAAAGAAAAACAGCGCAGACTACCGGTTTAAGCTGGTGGAATGTGATGAAAATCTGGGATTTCCCAAGGGCTGTAACCTTGGGTATACCCTATGTAATGAAAACAATGACGTCTTTTTCCTGAATAACGACGCGGCTCTGACTAAAGGCGCTCTGTTCTGGCTCAGGATGGGGCTTTATGACAACAGAAATGCAGGAGCAACAGGGCCTTTGTCCAACAGTGCTTCTCTTCAGGAAATAAATGAAGGAGAGTTCAAAGAACTGCTTCCGGAGGATATCTGGGAAAAGCTTGAAAGCTCCCGGGAGAAATGGCATAAGCTCATGCCTTTCGAGGAAGCCATCAGAATCTTTTCAGAGTATGCATCCAAAAGGACAACCCTTTTAAAAACGCCATACAGAAAGGCCTTCAGACTTACTGGCTTTGCCCTGCTGTTATCAAGAGAAGCGCTGTCAGCGGTTACAGAAGAGGGAAAGGTATTCGACGAGGTTTTTTCTCCCGGATATTTTGAAGATGATGACCTTGGCATAAGGCTTGCCATGGCGGGTTTTGAGCAGTATGTATGCCTGAACAGTTTCGTTTATCACAATGGAGGCGGTGGCTTTGAGGGCCATAGTGATGCCATGGAAACAGGAAGGGAACGGTTCAAGGAAAAATGGGGCTTTGATATTTGGGATTATTCCCTCCCCTGGGAAGAGGCATGCAGGCAGGTTTTGGAGCTTTCTAAAGAAAGAATCAGACCCTTAAGGGTTATTGATTTTACCTGCGGCTTTGGTGCCAATGCGGGGTATTTAAAGAGTATCGATAAGAATATTTACGTGGTGGGAGTTTGTAACAGCTCTTTTGCGGCAGCTATAGCAAAAAGAATTGCGGATGATGCAATTTATGGCGAGCTTAACACCGCAAGACTTCCCTGGCCTGAGAACTCTTTTGACGTAGTAATTGCTGAGCATGAGTTTGTGAGCCGGGGACAGATAGGCAGATGCATGGTACCAGGTGGCCTGTGGATAGGTGACCCGGGAGAACCGCAGTACGAACTCATGAATTTTAATCACGATGCAAGGAGAATTGCAGATGAACTGTCCGAATTGTAAAAAAGCACTTCCGGATAATGTAAATACAAAGATCAACTTCTGCCCCTACTGTGGTGGCAAGCTCTACGAAGATGGCAAGGAGTTTTTGATCGAGGTGGTATGCACCGGCCAGAGGAATTTAAGCGGCGGAACCATGATGCTCTTTGTGGACGATGCCATATATTATGAGGTTGATCCGGGAAGCAAGATCTACTTTACAGCCAGAGCCGGATTCCATACTCTTAAATTCAGGCATAAGATCAGAAATAAGACTATTCAGCTGTTGCTTGGTGCGAACTATTCCATCAAGGTTTACTATAATTCCTTGAGCGGTCTTATAGAGACCAATGTTTCAGAGGTGGATGAAAAGCAATATGATTCTGTATTTGGTGACGCCAGGATAACACCTCCTGTAATGGTTACCAGTGACGGCCAAAAGGGCTTTGACATCATGCTTGGTGAGGACGAGCCTGAGTATGAGATAAATGTAACTTCAGGCCTCAAAGAGGGCATCCTTAAAGTCTATGCCGAGCGATGTGAATTTGGCAGTGAGAAGGATTTCAAAAAGGAAGTCGTCCAATATAAAGATGTGGTGGAAGTCAGGAAAAAGATGGGCGCTGTAGACCTTTTCTGCGTGGGAAATGTACATAAAGTTTATAGTATTCCGAAAGATACCTACAATGAAGTTATGGCATTTTTAACCAATAGAGTTGAAGAGGTTAACGGTAGATAGCGAGCTTAGGCGCTATCGGCGTTACTGAAATCGTCGTAAATGCAGAAACAAACAGTGTTTGAGCACTGTTTGTTTTTTCGTATAAATAAATACGAATTGCGCACAATTCACAATGTGCGTAATAACGTCAAAAACGATATATAGTCTTTTATTTTAGCAATGAATTGTGAAAAAAGTGTGAACACTTTCGCAAATTCTTGTTACCGATTGCAATTTCGTTAAAATGCCAAAAAAGTATTGTTAAACCCGCTAAATTTTTATCGGAAAATTCCCTTAAAAAGTGAATGACGAAAAAACGTCTATGTGGTAGACTTGATGTTGCAAAAGGATAGAAAAAAGAAGTAAGGAGGTAAACGATATGACAAAGGCAGAGATTCTTAAAAAAGAAATCTTACAGCAGTATAAGAGTGTCAGACAGTTCGCAATCGACATGTCTATTCCATATAGCACACTTGTAACAGCACTTGATAGGGGAATCGAGGGAATGGCTTACGGCACAGTTATCAAAATGTGTGATCGCTTGAACCTGAACCCTGTTGATTTCTCTACTCTTGAGCAGGGAACTGACCTTGGCAAAAAGATTGTTGAGAACCGTGTAATGCAGCAGTATGTGAAACTCAACAAGGCTGGACGTAAGAAGATCCTTGATATGATGGGTGACTTCTCACAGCTTGATAAGTACCAGGCTGACTAATTTCCAAAGTGAAGAAGCAGAGATAGGTAAGTGCCTTATATTAAAAATTTAAGTAGCTATGTGACATAAGTCGCATAGCTATTTTTTTTCTGTTATAATGTAGCAGATATAATCATAAATTGAGATAGGAGAAGTATCATGAAATACGATTATCTGGTGGTTGGAGCAGGTCTTTTTGGTGCTGTGTTTGCACATGAAATGGCTGTTAAGGGCAAGAATGTCCTTGTTATAGACAAAAGGTCACAGGTG
>JAILMY010000211.1 GCA_024692165.1 Butyrivibrio sp.
GTGGGCAGTCTGGTATTCTTCAAGGTGAAAAAGATTATCTGATACTAAAAAGCGCTGGAGTAGCATCGCTACGCCAGCGCTTTATTTTGCTCAAAACAAATTATTTGATCACGTGGATCCAGCCCTCGGGCGCTTCAACGGTACCCATCTGGATTCCTGTGAGAGTGTCATAGAGCTTCTTGATAACAGGACCCATCTCCTCCATGCCACTTGCGAAGCAGATTTCCTTGCCATGGTCGTTGATCTTGCCAACAGGACTGATAACAGCAGCTGTTCCGCAAAGACCCATCTCAACAAACTCAGGAACCTCTGAAAGCTTAACAGGTCTCTCCTCTACGTTCAGATGAAGAATATCTCTTGCAACCTGAACAATTGATCTTCTTGTAATAGAAGGAAGAATTGAGTCTGTGTGTGACTTTGGAACTACCAGGCCGCCATCCTTTGTTACAAAGATGATGTTAGCTCCACCTGTCTCCTCGATGTATGTTCTGCTCTCTGCATCAAGATATACGTTCTCAGCAAAGCCCTCTTCATGAGCAGTAACGATTGCATGAAGGCTCATGGCATAGTTAAGACCGGCCTTGATATTACCTGTTCCGTGAGGTGCTGCTCTGTCGAAATCACTGATCTTTACAACGATTGGCTTTGCGCCGCCCTTGAAGTATGGTCCTACAGGTGTTACGAAGATTCTGAACTGATACTCATCAGCCGGTTTAACTCCGATAACATTTCCTGTGGCGAACATTACAGGTCTGATATAAAGTGTAGCGCCGCTTCCGTATGGTGGAACCCAGTCAGTATTAGCAGCTACAACCTCTTCTACTGCCTTGATAAATCTATCCTCAGGGAAAGGAGGCATCTCAAGACGCTTAGCTGAATCAACCATTCTCTTGGCATTGAGGTCAGGTCTGAAAGTGACTATCTTTCCATCCTCTGTTTCATATGCCTTAAGTCCCTCGAAACACTCCTGTGCATAATGAAGAACACCGGCATCCTCACTAAGCTGAATCATGTTGTCTGATGTAATGACACCATCATCCCATTTTCCATCCTTAAAATTTGAAACATATCTCTTGTCAGCTACCATATAGCTGAATCCGATATTTGACCAGTCAAGATTCTTTTTACTCATAACTCCATTCCTTTCGCTTCGCTCAAGTAATTTTCGCGTATTCATTCCAATACGCTTTAGCACGTTGACGCACTAATAAATATCATTATAAACCTTTGAATAACCGCGTCAAGATAAATTTATTTCTTATTCTTTTTTATTCTGCTGATCTTGAACATTTTCTTAAGCGTGGATTTGTCTCTTTTTGCATTGTGTTTGTCGTTGGCAGGATCACTAAGGAGCTTGTACTCTCCTTCTTCGATATATGCCAGGTCCTCATATCTGATGGTCGAAGTACTCAGTCCCCTTCTTGCAAGAAGCACATTAGTAATTCTGGAAACCAGTGCATAGAACACAGCGAAAATAGGCACTCCCACAAGCCATCCGATAACTCCCCACAATCCGCCAAACAAGGCGATGGAAAAGATAACCCAGAAGCTTGAAAGTCCTGTTGAATTTCCAAGAATTGTAGGTCCCAGTATATTTCCGTCGATCTGCTGAAGAACTACAACAAAAATAAGGAACACCAGGGCTTTGATAGGATTGATCAGCACCAGGATAAGACCTCCCATAATTCCTCCAATGTATGGACCGAAGAAAGGAATTATGTTTGTGACACCTACAATAACCGAAATCAACACCGGATAAGGAATAGACAGTATAATGCAGCCCACATAGCAGATAATTCCAATGATAAAAGAATCCAAAAGCTTGCCACCTATGAAGCCCTCAAAGGTATAATCCACAAAGCGGAATCCACTTATAACTTCGTTGGCATAGTCTTCCTTAAAAATCGCATAGACCATCTTTTTGCCTCTGGTTATAAAGCGCTCCTTGGAATTAAGAACGTAGATTGCATCAATAAAGCCTACGATAAGATCGATCAGCACTTCGATAATAGAGGCAACGCTCCTGGACG
>JAILMY010000160.1 GCA_024692165.1 Butyrivibrio sp.
GTAGTTTTGAATAAAACAGAATTCAAGACGTAATTCTCAGTTTTATTTCATCAAATCAATTAACAGCAATAATCAAATACGACAACTACAGTAATCGCAAAACAAGTTCATGTCAACCATCAAATTAAACAATGTTAATTAGTGGTTCTCAATGAGTGCCTACAGATTACGCTATTTGGCTAAGCAGATCACTCACTTTCAAAAAAGTGAAAACAAAAAACCGCCCAAACAACCGGCTTTCCGACGATCGCTAATTCTGTGATTGCTCCATGATTCCTATTATATTCAAAAAGGAACCGGGGCGCCAGTTGGCGCGCCGGTTCCCGGCATTCACGAAATTTATTCTTTAACTGTGATTACATCCTGCAGCACGTAGTGGAAAAATGGATAAGATGTGTTCTCATTTTCTTTATAGCCGTTCTTTAAGTTAAAGGTGTCGGAAGGATCATCGGGATTAACTCCCAAATAATTTCCCTTGAAAACAAAGTCGCCGTTGCCGCGCTTGAACTGGTCTATGACCTTATTCATGGCTTCCTGGGTTCCCTTTGCTGCGACCTGGAAATTAAGATTATCCATCTCTACCCATCCCTTTTCAAATCCGGCAGATACATCCGAGCCATGAATACGCCCGGTGACAACACTCTCTATGCTCTTGTCGTTCCAGACCGCCTCCACAGCCGCAAGCACATATGGGTCCCAACAGATCCTGGAAGTAACCAGGGAAGTTCCCGGTGCCACCTCAGACATGCTTTGGTTATAGCCCACGAAATAAACGGGGCTAAACTCCGATGCTTCCTCACAGGCTATGGCAGGACCAATGGTATCCGTATGCTGGGAGATCACAACACATCCGTCGGCGATCAGCTCTTTTGCCGCACTCTTCTCATGGGCATAGCTGCTCCAGGTGTTGGTGTAGCTTACTTCCATCACAGCCTGTGGAACAATAGCCCTTACTCCCAGAAGAAAAGCTGTATACCCCGAAATGACCTCGGAAGTGGGATAGGCTGCCACAAATCCTACAATGGCCTGATCCGGAGTAATAATCTCCTCTTTGATCATTTCCTTTATCTTCATGCCGGCAGCAATTCCGCTGACATACCTTCCCTGATAAGCCTCGCCCTTGAAGGTATGGTAGTTGGCCGGAACGCTTTCTCTGCGCTCCAGCTCCTCCTTGGTCTTCTGATCTACCTCCATCACTTCGGCTTTCTTCTCAGCGTATATCTTATCCAGATCAATAACGCCCTTATCCACCAGTCGCAGGAATGCATCCAGCGCATTCGGATCAAACTGAGTGCCCCTTCCGCGCTTCATCTCATTCATAACATAGTCCGTATCCATGTGATTTCTGTACACACGGTTTGAAGTCATGGCATCAAAAGCATCTGCCACGGCAATGATCCTGCCAAAGAGCGGAATCTCTTCTCCCTTCAGTCCTTCAGGATAGCCACGACCATCATATCGCTCATGGTGATATCTGGTTCCGTCAACAACATGGTCAACCAGGGTAAAGTCCTTTAAGATGTCAGAACCGCTCACTACGTGGGATTTCATCTTTGCATATTCTTCATTGTCCAGTCGCCCAACCTTATTAAGAACGCTGTCCGGAACACCAATCTTACCGATATCATGCATCTGGGCAGCCTTCTTGAGATTCGCCAGAGCTTTGGTCCTCTGCCACCATTTGAAGCAGTTCATCTCATCCGCGATCATTACAGAATATTCCGCAACTCGCATGGAATGCTGATGGGTGCGGACATCCTTGGCATCGACTGATTTCGCGATGGCCATGACCGTTTCATTAGCCATGTTCAGTTTCTCCTGCGACGCGTTCAGCTGTCTTTGTACCACCAGCCATGTGCACCAGATAAGCAAAAGTGACAGAACCAATAACAAATATGCCTGGAAAAATGACTGCTCGTAGAACTCACCCTCTTTTACCAGTTCAAATTTACGTTCCTCCAAAACCCGCTCTCCCGCGCTGTCCAGAATAGCCAGGTGGAAGGTATAGGTGCCTGAAGGCAGGTTCAGGTAAAAGATATTTCCAAGTGCATTTTGGGAAACAATCGCCCACTGAGTATCGTAGCCCTCAAGGAAATAGCCTACATTTGGCTCCTGAATTGTATAGTTCAAAATCTCAGAAGACAACTCCACACGAGTTATGCCCTGACCTACGGTGATGTCACCGGAGCGGTTTATTGGCTGCGGAATGCCATCCGATCTCGCCGCCCTCTACCAGCTCATCTCGCTCTACAACGTAGATTCCGGCACTGGACATGACGAAAAGAGTATCCGCGTCTTTTACCCATATATCATAGTTGTTGAAGTACGTGAATTTATCCAATACACGGATGTTTCCGTTGTCATCCATATAGCAGAGGCTGTTACTTGTTACAATAAACAGGCCATCTGTCTTAGGGTCATTTACCATACGAAGGATTACTTCACTGCTTAGGCCGTCCTCACGGGTCAGCACATTTGTGACCATGCCGTCGCTTAGAACTGCAATACCGTCACCGTCTGTACCGGCAAGTATCGTGCCGTCTTTTCTCTCATTTATAGTCAGGATCGTGGCATTTGTCAGGCCATCCTCATGCCTAATGGTATTTACAACCTTATGATCCTTGATATAGCTGATACCGGTATCTCCGGCAGCAAGGATAGTTCCGTCTGAAAGACCCGTAACGATCCTTGCCCTGTTTCCAAAGCTTCCGTTTTCATCGGCCGTGATACTGTCAGCGTAGTGGATCTCCGGAAATGTTTGAGACACCTTAAGACCATTATTCATGACCAGAACCTACATTCTTGAAGTGGTTCCCACATAGTAGTAACCGTCAGAGGAACGGACGATGCTTCGCACTGAATCTGAAGGAAGACCACTGGACTGATCAAGGACATTTACAACCTCTTCACGGATCACGATGGAAAGTCCGTTGTCGTTGGTGCCTATCCACAGACGTCCCTCTTCATCCACATAGAGGCAGTTTACGTTTTTTACGGATTCATAGTTATCCACCCAGCGAAATTCGCGGCCGTTGTAACGATACAGTCCGGCATAGGTTCCAATCCAGAGAACACCGTCATTGGTCTGGGCAATGGCATTTGCTTCGCCGCAGGGCAGACCGTTACTGCTGCTATAAATGCTTTGAACATAATCGTTGTAATCAGTGGCCGGAGCAGCTCCATCTCCGGTTCCATCAGCCTTTACAGGCAGGGAAAAAAGAGAAAGACCAACCGCCATGGCAAGGAGCACTGTATTTACTGCACTTCCTGCCTTATGGGCCTGCAAATGCTTTTTCTCATCCTTTCCTATGGTGCTCCGGTCTGTGGAATTACATCGAAATAAAACAGGAATAAGAAGAGTACTCCCCAAACAACATTTGATACTGCATTTACAGCTGATGCCTTAGGACAGTCAGGGTAAGTTTTGATGAGTAGACGCATTTTTTCATCCTCCGTGTTTTTTGTGTTCTACTCTATATACAATCCGGGCTAATATTATGTTGCAGGTGAGTTTATATTTTTTTATTTTTTCAAAAAAAGGGGGCTGTCGCCCTAATCTCAAATGATTTAGAGCAACACCCCCCTGTAGTAACAGGTTATTACATTGCTGTCCAACCACCATCAACAAAGAGTATCTGGCCGGTTGTGTAAGAAGATGCATCAGATGCAAAGTAAAGAAGTGCTCCGTTGAGCTCGCCTTCCTTACCTGCCCTTCCCATAGGACAATAAGCCTGAGCTACACTATCAAAGCCGCCTGATTCAAGAATATCATTGGTCATCTCACTTCCAAAGTAAGCAGGTCCTATAGCATTTACAGTAATGCCTTTTCTTGCCCATTCAACAGCAAGCGCCTTGGTGAGCATCTTAACACCACCCTTGGCAGCTGCATAAGCAGGTACAGGCCATGTGTTCATAGGCATAACAACCTCTGAATGAAGTGAACCGATGTTAATGATCTTACCATATCCGTTCTTGAGCATAACGTTACCAACTTCTCTTGCTACATAGAATACAGCATCAAGGTTGGTTCCAAGTACATTGCGCCATGTCTCGTCAGTCAGGTCTGCAGCGCCTGTAGCGTCGCCGACGCCTGCGTTGTTAACGAGAATATCGATCTTGCCATAGTGCTCTTCTACAGCCTTGACCATACCACGGATTTCATCTACGTTAAGGACATCGCACTTATGTGTAAAGCACTTAACACCAAGAGCCTCGATCTCGCTCTTAACTGTCTCAAGCTTCTCTACTCTTCTTGCGCAGATAGCGATGTCAGCACCCTGCTCAGCAAGTGCCTTTGCAAACTGTACCCCCAGACCGGAAGAAGCTCCTGTAACCAGCGCAACCTTTCCGCTCAGATCAAAATAATTTTTCATTAATACCTCCTGAATAAATATTCCCCAATAGTTACCACTATATTGTATAAAATAGCCCAGTATCGGTCAACAGCACTCGGATAAATATACAAAAATCACAAAAAAGAGAAGGATTCATGAACAAATCCTTCTCTTCATTTATTCTTTTATTCAGTATCTCTTATGTTTTACTGCTCCTTAGCAGCCAGCTGGGTCTCATGCATCTTGAAGAAGTCAACCCTTGGCTCAAGGAATTTGAACTGGTGGTTCTCAGGATCCTCCATGAGATCTGTGAGGCTTGAGAAGATGTAATCCCAGTTGTAAATTCTCTCGTCAACATTCAGGTACTCACGAACCTTCTCGCATCCTGATGGTGCGATAGGATGTACGAGAGCTGTAGCAACTCTGATTCCGTAGAAAGAATCTGCGATAACCTGAGCCTTGAGCTCCATGTCGCCATTGGCATCAGCTGTACGAAGGTTGTTTACAAGGTACTTGTTCATGTTGCGGATAAGTGTATCCAGCACGTATGTTATCTTGTGGAACTGATGATCATACATGTTCTGCTCGTAGGTAAGGATTGCTTCCTTGGCCTCTTCCCTGATCTTCTCGGAAACCTCACGAACAGGAAGCTTGCCGTCGAAATCCTTCTGGATTGTGTAGAAGCAGGTTCTGATGATCTTGTTAAATACGTTAGTAAGCAGGTTGCCGTCCTTAAGTACAGGATCAGCTCCGTTGCGCTCCTCCTCAGGAAGATAAGCCTGTGGATCAAAGCTTACGCTCTTGTTGGCAAGACCAAGGCTGAGGAAATGCATACGCATCTGCTCTGCTGTATAGAAGTCCAGCAGGTCTTTTGCCATAGGAGGCTTGATGGATCCTGAACTTGACGCTTTCTTGTTCATGAACAGAATGTGGTTGTTGGGAACAAGGAAGGTCTTCTTAAGTCCCAGTGTCTCCCACATAGCCTGCTGTGCAATTCCGTAGAAAGAAATGTTGTCCTGGCCGATGAACTGATAAACTGTAGCATCATCGCTGTTCCAGTACTTCTTCCACTCCTCATTATCAAAGCCCTTGCTCTCAAGATATGCTCTTGTGAAGGAGATAGGAGCCCATAAAGACTCAGGCCATACCCAGAATGTAAGACCCTTCAGGTCCTCTTTCTCCGGGAAAGGAACGCCCCACTCGATGTTGCCTGAAAGTCTGAAAGGAACCAGTGTCTTACCGGTACGATAATTGATCTCCATACCGTCGAGAACCTTTCTGGCAGCATCTCTGTCATCAAGATTCTTGAAGACAAAGGTGTAGGAATTCTTGTTATCATCTAAAACATCATGACTTGGGAACTTGGCTCTCAGAGCATCAAGATCCTCAACAAATTTCTTCTGAACATAGATATACGGAGGCTTCAAAAACTCCTCAATAGTGGTAAGCATGTACTTACGGGCATTGGAGTTCTTGCGAAGGTCATCCACATATGCCTGCATCATTGGAATGCAGTCCTCAAGCTTGTAATACCAGTTGGTAACGTCCACAAGCTCAGGTGTGAGGCCTGAAAGTGTGCTGTGAGGATCAATAAGCTCAGTAGGCATGTACTGGTGACCAAGATCACACTCGTCTGCATAAGCCTTCTCAGACTGGCAACCCTGGATAGGGCACTTACCGATAACCTGACGACCGTTCAACAGGCACTTAAACTTAGGGTCAAAGAACTGAGGAGTGCTGAGCTTCTCAAGCTTGCCCTTTTCATAAAGTCCCTCGAAGATCTCTGCTGAAACCTCTTTGTGGATCTCAGCCGCTCTTCCCAGAGCTGACGCACCGAAAAGATTGAGGCTGATCTCGTACTTCTCGAGAGTCTCCTTCTGTGAATCGTGATTCTTCTTAACGTAATCTTCGATTGTACCATCGATGGTTCCGGCCTCTTTTGCCTTACGGTATCCCTCAAGAATAGGTGATCCGTAGCAGTCGGTACCTGATACAAAAATTACATTCTCTTCACCGATCCTGTCACGAAGGAATCTTGCAAAGGTATCTGCATGTACAAATACTCCTCCGATATGACCGAAATGAAGTTCCTTATTCCCGTAGGGCATTCCTGCGGTTACAACTGCGCGCTTTGGGAATTTAGGGCGCATCTTGGGTTCTTTTTTATATTCCATGACTTACCTCGAAAAAAATATTAAATCTTGCCATGATATTTTATATTTTATACGGCTTTCTGTCAAAATCTTTTCATTAATCGTCTTCTTTACTATACCCTTTTCCCCAACATAAAAAAAGCCCTCCGCCACTCGAATAGAGCAGCGGAGGGAAAAGCGTGACTACTATGTTGTTAGCCTTCAATGGCTATGAGATTCTTTTCAGGAATCTTATCCATTGCCTTTTTAGGAATGATCAGCTGCAATACGCCGTGTCTGTAGGTTGCCTCAATATCCTCTGTCTTGACATTCTCACCAATGTAGAAGCTTCTGGTCATTGATCCTGCGTATCTCTCCTGTCTGATGAGTTTGCCCTTCTTGTCATTCTCATCCTTATCAAGGCCCTTCGCAGCGTTGATGGTAAGATAACCATCATTGAGTTCTACAGTGATCTCTTCCTTCTTGAAGCCCGGCAGATCAATAACTACTTCGTAGTTGTCATCTTTCTCCCTGACATCGGTCTTCATCATCCTGCCTGCTCTTCTGCCATAGAGCTTCTTCTCCATGTCATCGAACTCTCTCATCGGGAATCCAAACAGATCATCCATAAATTTCTCTTCGAAAATACTAGGTGTTAACATAATGCTACCTCCTTTGCACATACACAATTTTTTGAATATGAGCATTAGAACGGAGGGTTCAGATCATTGGAAACTTAAAGTCCTAACGGTCTTCTCTGTTCCTTTGTTCTACTTAAGGTATAACACCGAAATTAGCACTCGTCAATAGAGAGTGCTAATCTGGTTAAAAAAAGCTCATTTTTTGGTCCCGAATTTAAGATTGCTGTCCAGAACAGGCACCTTGCTGGCGAAGAATGAAAATTCTCCGCTATCTAAAAGATTGCCGTCATCATCGGTAACTCTGATGTCAAAGACCAGGATATGCTTACCGGTCTTGAGTTTCATACATTCGCAGTAGATATACTCCGTATCAACTGCCGGAAGCAGGAAATTCAGGTTAGCTGACACAGTGGTCACATAGTAACCACTCATGCTTCCTGTTGCTCCTGCCATTGCATCCACAAATGACAGAAGAGCTCCTCCATGTATGCTTCCATAGGTATTATGGAGTCTCTCATCGCACTTTACTCTGGACTTGCTGTAGGTGGGGCTAAGCTCCAATATTTCAAAACCAATGAACTGGTTATACTGATTTGAATACAGCTCCGCGATCATTTTTTCCCTGATCGCATTTTCTTTTTCATTTCGCGCCTTACGCATGTCAAAATTCCTTTCGTTACTTTACTTTAGATATTAATAATCATCAATCATTATATGCAAAAATAAGGTTCGGCGCTATATGCGAAAAAAGCTGTCAATTCCACACTTCTTCAGCTATTTCTTTTACCAGCTTAAGTTTTTCCCACTGTTCATCCTCAGTGAGCTTGTTGCCGATCTCGCAGGATGCAAATCCGCACTGAGGGCTCAGGCACAGCCTTTCAAGAGGAATATACTTCGCTGCCTCATGGATTCTGGCGATAACTGTTTCCTTATCCTCGAGCTTTGGCGACTTTGTGGTGATAAGGCCAAGCACAACTTTTTTATCCGGTGATACTTTTTCAAGGGGTAAAAATCCGCCTGAGCGCTCATCATCGTACTCAAGGAAAAGAGCATTCACATTTTCCTTGGCAAAAACATAATCCGCCACTGTGTCGTATGCGCCACTTGTAAAATATGTTGAATGATAGTTTCCTCTGCAGATATGTGAAGTAATCACCATGTCATCAGGCTTTCCCTCAAGAGCAAGGTTGTTGACGGCAAGGAGCTGTGCTTTCACTTCTTCAAGGTCAATTCCCAGAGACTTATATCTCTGCTTTGCCGCGTCACCGACTATGGCTCCCCAGGTGCAGTCGTCAAGCTGCAGATTGCGGCATCCGGCGTCGTAGAACTGCTTTATCACGTCCCTGTAAGCCTTACCGATGTCCTCGATAAGTTCTTCATTTGTCGGATAAAACTTTCTCGTTGTCTCATAGTTCGCAGGAATGATCATCTGCTGGAAGGTCTGCGCAGGAGCAGGAATCGTATACTTTGCGACAGTGTTTTCATCCTCAAACTGCTTAAGGAATTTAAAGTACTCCACGAAAGGATGCTTCTTTGCCTTTATCCTTCCCACAAGATAAGTGTCATCAAGTATGGCAAGCTCGTCGTTAAACTGAACTCCGTTTCCTGTTGCTTTATGCTCAACCCCCTCAAGTCCCCACATAAAATCAAGATGCCAGAATGTTCTTCTGAATTCTCCGTCTGTTATCACATGAAATCCAAGTTCTTTCTGCTTAGCAACTACTTTGGTTATCTGTTCATCGACAATTTTATCAAACTCTTCCTTAGTTATCTTTCCCTGCTGATATGCAGCCTTTGCGTCCTTAAGTGCCTGAGGTCTTAAGAAGCTTCCCACAAAGTCATATCTGTATGGTGTTGTTACTTTGCTCATAGATCACTCCTCCGTATGCTTTAGTTTTCCCGACCCGGTCTGTAATAATGTTGATTATATGGAGGTCTTTCATGGGCGTAAAATATTCTTTTTCCTGATTTGTCCATAGTTAAAATCTATGACAGATGATATAATCATTTACAAATCTATTATTACAGGGGGCTAGTAAAATGACACTTAAACAGCTTCAATACGTAGTAACCGTGGCAGATACCGGCAATATCACAGAAGCAGCAAAAAGACTTTTCATCGCACAGCCCAGCCTTACTGCTTCAATCCATGAACTTGAAAAAGAATATGGCATCACTATCTTTTCAAGATCCAATAAGGGTATTGAGATCACGACAGAGGGTGATGAATTTCTCAGCTTTGCCAGACAGATCCTGGATCAGACTTATCTTATGAACGAGCACTACACAGGCAAGGGCACCGGCAAGCAGCGTTTTTGTGTATCCTCACAGCATTATTCTTTTGTTGTGGAAGCTTTCGTTAAACTTCTTAAGGAGTATGGTGGGGAAAAATATGAATTTCACATGAGAGAAACTCAGACTTACGAGATCATTGATGACGTCTCCCATCTTAGAAGCGAGATTGGTGTACTGTATCTTAACGCCTTTAATGAGACTGTGATAAAAAAAGCCCTCAAGGATAACAATCTATCCTTTGAGCGCCTGTTTATTGCTAAGCCACACGTATTTATAGGTAATAAAAATCCCCTGGCCAAAAAAAGAAAAATCAGACCGGAGGATCTAAAACCCTATCCCCGCCTGTCTTACGAGCAGGGAAACCATAATTCTTTTTACTATTCCGAAGAAATCTTAAGCACATTGGATAGTGATAAGGATCTTGTGGTCTGCGACCGCGCAACGCTCTTCAATATGCTGATTGGACTCAACGGATATACCATATGCAGCGGCGTGATAAGTGAGGAACTAAATGGTCCCAACATTATCGCAAAGCCCCTGGATGTGGACGATCACATGGAAATCGGATATATACTCCCGACCTCCATGCGCCCCTCACCTCTTACGCATCACTACATTGATATTCTGAAGGAAACTATCAAGGGCTAAGGTTTTTAGCCCTGTGGGTTTCACTCGATAGCGCCTTTGTTTTTCTATTGTTTTACCTGTACTCCTGACCAGAAGTAATGACAGGCTCAATTCTCTTTGAGATCACAAATGCAAGTACCAGCTTAATGATATCAGGAATGATAAAGGGAAAAACGCACCAGGCCAGCACTGTGAGCAGTCCTACATCCCCCGTGTTTTTCATGTAAACATACATGAACCATGCTGTTCCAAAGGCATAGCAGACTGCAAGGCCAATGACAAGAGCCGCGATCTTCACTACATTCTTGTTACCCAGTATCTTAGTCATAAAAATATAAATGATTCCCATGAGGATAAATCCGAAAATATATCCGCCGGTATTGCCAAGGAGCACTCCTATTCCACCTGAAAATCCGGCAAATACCGGAACTCCAACGGCTCCAAGAAGTACATAGATAAGTGTTGCTATAGTTCCCCTCTCTCCTCCGAGAAGGTTAAGTACGAAAAATACAGCAAAGGTCTGCAGTGTAAAAGGCACCGCTGTAGGGATACTTATCCAGGAACAAATCGCTATCAGCGCTGCCCCTATTGAAATATAAACAAGATCTAATACGCTTGATCTGCCCTTTGATTCAATTGCCTTTGTTTTTGCCATGATGTCAATTCTCCTTTATGTCTTGTTTTTTTAACACAAAGATGAAGTTAGCATAGCAAAAGGCGATTGTCAACCCTTGTAGTGAATTTGGGTGACAATCTCCATCGTTATCTTTATTATTTTCACTTGATTATTTTCTGTATTATATGTGCAATGAGCTCATTCTTGGTAATAGTGGCTTTCCCCGGGGCAAAAAGACTTGCTGCCCTGTCACGAATTTCCTCGGGAAAACTGTCGATATCCGAATCAAAATTTATCCCAATTCCTGCCACGACCCACTGAAGTGTACCACTGTCAAACTCACTGCCTGACTCTAATAGGATTCCACATATCTTTTTACCGTCAACGTATAAGTCGTTGATGCCTTCCACATATGATGTGATCCCGGTCAGTTCCTGAATAGATCCGGAAACAGCCTTCCCGACCAGATCAGTAAGTCTGTTGCTGTCAGTATATGGCAGATTCTCGGGCCTTAGTACTATGCTAAGATACAATCCTCCTTCAGGAGAAAAGAAAGAATGGTCCTTTCGCCCTCTTCCTCCGGACTGCCTCGTTGCTACTATCACGGTTCCATGAGCAGCTCCCTTCATGGCCAGTATCTTCGCCTCGTTATTTGTTGACTCCAGGCTTTCATAAACCGAAATATCAAAGCATGAATTTTCAGGCTCTGTCAGATATGACCTTATACCCTCAGCAGATATAATATTGTTTATTTCAGACAGCTTGTAGCCTTTATTGCTGACAGCATCAATGTAATATCCGCGACTTTTCAGCTCTCGAATTGCCTTCCATACAGCATTTCTGGAAACACCACACCGGGAAGCCATTTCTTCTCCCGAAGTATACTTATCCCTATTCGATTCGAGCAGATATAACACTTTCTCAGCTGTACTCATGACCACTATCCTTAATTTTCTCGCTCTAATTATCCTGATCTAATTATCTTGATCTAATTATCTTTATCTAATTATCCTGATCGTCGACATCGATCACATCAACCTCATCGTCTTTCTTGCTGATTCTCAGATTTTTTCTGTTAGTCATCAAATATAAGGCAATTGCTATTATATCATCCACGGGTCCCGGCAAAAAATCTGCTGGCGAAACAACGTAGATTACAAGGATTGCAAGCACCAGCCAAGTAAGTATCCTGTTATTATCATTCATGTGGAACCTCCTTCCCGCTTTCAAAACCACGCTCTAGCTCTAAGTATTTGCCTACTATAGGTATTTGTTTACTATAAGTATTTGTTTACTTGTTAATTCCATTATATTAAAGACGCTATTGCTATTCCACATCAATGTTTGTGGCTGGTAAGAGCGCATTCCACTGTTTTTGCGAAATATAGTCAGTAAGTGTACTCGCCACCAATACTGATGTCATCTTCTTCCGCCCGCTTTGCTTCTTCGGCCTTCTTTACTTCCTCAGCCTGCTTTGCTTCTTCAGCCTGCTTTTCCTCTTTTTCTTTCAGAGCTTCCTGAATGTCATCCAGATCCTTATCTATACGTTCAATGAGCTTATCCCATTCCTTCTCGGTAAACTCCTGGCTCCCTATCCGTATCTTTACTTCGGTTTCATTGTTAAGAAGCTTATGGTAAAGCTCTGTTTTATAGGAGCTTAACTGCTCTATCAGGGGATTTCCCTTGATATCAGGTTCTTGCTCCGCAACCACGCGCTCTTGTTCCGCGACCGTACGCTCTTTTCCAGCTGCCGCACGCTTGTTTTCTGCGTCCGGAGTCTCGTTTTCCTGAGCTGTTTCATCTATTGGCTTGGACTTCTCCTCTTCGATCTCATAACGCTTCCTTGTGCAGTGGTTGTATTCATGAATGGCTCTCATGATCGCATTGAGATCTTCCGGGGTGAACATACCGGCAGCCTTGGACAGCTGATCGATATTGTCCACGTTCACATGGAGAGCTCCGCCACTGGGAAGATAGATCTTGAGGACCTTCTCTTTCTCATACATATTGCCGAGGGTAATGGCGTTCTGCTGATAATCGCACACGAAATTAACGCCGTTATAGCTTATTATTCCGTCCTTAGCCCTGATGCTATAAGGACATTTCTGCTCACTGGCCTCACTCAGATGAGAACCAAAGCTCTTAGAAGTCTCTTCTACACCTGCGTGATTCTCTTTGCCAAAAACAGGATATGTATTGTCCGTATAACGATCAAGTGCCAATGCTGCAATACTCATAAAACCAGCCTCCTAAATGATAACAAAAAACGTGCCTCTTCCCTGGATTCAATCCATTGAAAAGACACGCATTCCATTTGCTATCTTATTTATCGGCAGAATTTATCATAATGTTTATATCAAAATGAATGTTTATGCTGCAGCGGACTCTTTCATTTTTCCCTTTCCAAGAGCCTTCATGATGAGTCCGAAAACGTTCCTTACAAGCGGACCGGCGAAAAAGATCTGCCAGCAAAGAGCCATGGGGAAATTGAATGCAGTAGTCTGGAGCCATACAGCTATAAACTCGCTGCCTGCATTCTTAAAAAGAATTGTGGCAGCAAAGCTCATAATCGGACACATGAGGCATACTGAGATTGCAGAGATTCCCAGAATCATCATGATCATAGGATCCTTACCGGGAGTAACAAATCTGAAAGCCAGCTTCTGAGCCAGTTTTCCAACAAAAAGAAGTTCAAGCGCTACAGCAATTGGCCACATGATGATCATTTCTTGAAATGCAGCCAGAAAAACAAAGTTCTGAAGGCCGCCGACATTAAGTGAGATGTTGTAGCAGATCATGGCATAGACCATGACGAATGCCATGAAGGCAGTAAAAAACACATCCTGTAATTTGCTCTGTGGTAACATAGGGGTTCCTCTCTTTCTTAAATAGGGAAGACCTCCGTGTTGTTCGTTATCACCCGGCATCGCAGGATGTGCGTTTCCAATAATACCTCGAAATCTTCAATTAATATATTCGTTTCAGCAGTGAAGGATTATATCAGAAAAAATATTTTTGTGTAAGTATTTTTTTCTCATCCTCTCTTGTAATCTTCTGAAACTTCTAAAAACGTCCTGTTGCCCTGAATGTAATCCGCATATGCAGTCTCAGCGTCTTTTCCATGAAAGACTTTGCAAAGGCCGCACATGTCGCAATCTGCTATGCAGGGAAACCTCTCTTTTATGTATGCTCTACGTTCTTCAATTGTCGAATCTGCAATCTCCGGCGCATTTCCCATAACTATACCTCAGTGAATCTGCCTGTCCTGGCGATATTTCTCCATATATTCCTGGTTTATCTCGCGGATTTCCTTTTTGCCATCAATGTAGTCCTGGTAGATGTCCCAGGGACTGCCACCTCCAAGCCAGCATGATGAGCAGTTTTCACACCCGCCACCGCAATCCAGTGACGCTTTAACTATCTGCTCACGCTCTTCCTTTGTTGTGTCCTTGATCAATATAGATTTCATATAAACGCCCTACAGAAACAAACAACTGTCTATGCTACGATTATATCAGAATCAACCGGTCATCTTATAATCACCGAATTCTTTATTTATCAGGTCTTCACTTGCAGCCATAGCCTGAAGGGTCATAGTAAGAAGCTTGTCAAGATCCCATCCGAGCTGCTGCGCTCCTCGCTCAATGACTTCTCGTGAGCAGCCTGCGGCAAAGCCTTTGCTCTTGTACTTTTTCTTAAGAGACTTAAGCTCCATGTCCTTTGTGCTCTTTGATGGTCTCATAAGAGCTGCTGCCCATATAAGACCTGTAAGCTCATCTGCTGCAAAAAGAACTTTCTCCATCTCTTTAACCGGCTCAACATCTATCGTTTTTCCGCATGGTACTGTAATTCCATAACCATGGGAGCATACAGAGTGAATAATGTCATCGCTGACTCCACCTTCTCTTAAGAGTTCAGGAGCCTTCAGACAGTGCTCCTCCGGATAAAGTTCAAAGTCTATATCATGCAAAAGACCTACAATTCCCCAGTATTCTGCTTCATCAGAATAGCCAAGCTCATTTGCATACCACTTCATGACAGCCTCAACTGTCAATGAATGCTGTATGTGAAATGGATCCTTATTGTACTTCTGCAAAAGTTCAAATGCCTCATCCCTTGTAATCATACTGCTCCTCCGTTTTCCTGTGCCTTAATTATATGTTATGTTGTCCCCGTCATACCTTGAGCATCCTGTAGCCGATTCCGATATGTGTCTGAATATATGAAACGTTCTCATCCTCCAGCTTTTTTCTCAGGGTAGCCATAAATACACGAAGAGATGCAACATTGCTGTCCCAGACGCTGCCCCATATTTTCTGGGTGATGTATTTATGGGTGAGTACTTTCCCCGTGTTCTGGGCAAGAAGACACAAAAGTTTATATTCTATCGGAGTTAGCTTTAGTTCCTCATCTCCATTATATGCGCAACCGGCGGCATATTCTATTCTCAACTTTCCATTAGTATAAACTGATTTTTCGCCCATTTCATCATCAGACTGTAAAAGCGAGATTCTTCGCTGCATCACGCGAAGTCTTGCCAGCAGTTCCTCCACAGAAAAGGGCTTTGTAAGATAGTCATCAGCTCCTGAATCCAGAGCCTCTATCTTGTCTTCATCCTCACTTCTTGCACTGATAATGATGATAGGCATATTTGACCATTCCCGTATCTTCTTGATGATCTCAACGCCATCGATATCCGGAAGTCCCAAATCCAGAAAAACAACATCCGGGCTGTAGGTGGACGCCTGAAGGATAGCCTCTTCACCGTTTTTTGCCAGAAGATATTTATAATCATGTGTCTTTAGTGTAGTAGCTATAAGATTTCTGATAGGAGGATCATCCTCCACTATAAGTACCTGACATTTATTCATTGATCAGTACATCTCCTTTTTCCAAATAGAGTGTAAAAATACATCCCGAAGGATCATTATCCGTGATTTCAATGCTTCCGCCATGGGCTTCGACAACTGATCTGCACAGCGCAAGACCGATTCCCATGCTTCGTTTACTGTCAGCAATTTTATTCTGCCCGGTGTAAAACATGTCGAAGGCATGCTCTTTTGTTTTTTCGTCCATGCCCGGACCATTATCTGAAATACGCACAAATATCATCTTACCGGCATTACCATACTCTATTTTAATGACAGAACCTGCCGGCGTATATTTGATCGCATTATTTATTATATTGATTATAACCTGCGTGATCAGCTTGGCATCCATATTTGCGATAATGAGTTCCCCGGGTGGGCTGACTATTATCTCATGCTCCGACTTATTGCGGTCAATATGCTTAAGCGCCTCATCAACCACATCATCAAAATCCTCCACAGCCTTGTTGAGCTGCATTTCTCCGTTCTCGATTCTTGTGACAGATAAAAGATTTTCCACAAGCTGTATCAGCCACTCAGAATCATCAAGGATATCTGAGAACATCTGGCCCCTTGTGTCATCATCGAGCATTTTGTAATGGTTGCACAGATTGCTGGCATTCCCGGATATAGATGTCAGGGGAGTCCTGAGGTCATGGGATATGGTGCGAAGCAGGTTCGCTCTTAGTTTTTCCTTCTGGGCAACAAGTGTTGCCTCATCCTTTGCCTTCTGATTGCCAAGGTTTTCAAGAGCCAGAGCGCCTTCACCAAGAATCGACATGAGAATACTATATTCAAAAGAACTCAGAGTTTTCTTTTCCACAAGAATTCCCATGATCCCATAGACTGTTCCATTGATGCGGATAGCCAGATAAAGACACTTTGAGCGAGGGAAAACCTTTGTTGTAGCTCCGGCTCTTTTTTTATTCTCAAGCACCCACTGCACCACCTCGGCTTCCGAGTTGTCAATGCAAAGAGTATTATCTCCCTCTGAATCCTTTGCATAAACGTACCCTGCGCCCAGCTTTCCGTCTTCAACCGGATAGATGACAACATCCTTATCAAGGAGCAGGATCACCTGGTTGGCCATAACCTGAAGTACATCGTCAAAGGTTCTGCTTTTCTGAAGAAGCTGGTTTGTGTCAAACAGGACTTTCGTTCTGAAGGCTGAGCGCGCCGACTCCCGCGCATTGTCTTTTAACCTGTAGGCCAAAGAACCGGTGAGCAGCGCAGCTATCAGCATTATGACAAAGGTTACCGAATAACCGGGCTCGTAGGCATGAAAAGTAAATCTCGGCTCTGTAAAAAAATAATTGAAAAGAAGCACACTGCACAAGGAACTGATCAGACTACAAAAATGACTTCTTGTTAAAATCGCGCTCAGCAGAACGCCAAGAATATAGACAGTTATGATATTTGATTCCGTAAAGCCAAGACTGCTGAAGCACAGGCCGAGGCTTGTCATTGCGATCAGTATTCCCACCGTTACCAAAAGGTCTTTTCCCGTTGGGACGATCTGCTCCGCAAGACGCTTCCCTCGTTTTTCCTTCATTCCGGTCTTTGAATCCGGAATAATGTAAATATCGATATCCGGAGCAATGGTTATAAGCTGTTCCGTTACCGTCTGACGCTCCCAGAAGTGATATCTTTTCGTATTGCTTCTTCCGATAACGATTTTGGTAACTCCGGATATTCGCGCAAATTCGGCGATCTGAAAAGAAATATTGTCACCGATTACCGTTGTTATGGTAGCTCCGCGGTCTTCCGCATGCCTTATATTATTCTGTAATCTTTTCTGTTCCTCTGTTATCAGGATTTCTTCTCTGGATCTGGATACATAAAGCGCCGTGAACTGGGCATGAAAAGCCTGCGCAAGCTTAGCAGCTTCATCAATGATTTTTCTGTTGGTAGGTGACGGAGAAAGACAAACCAGGACATGCTCCGCTATTCCACTTGAAGTCACACCGTTAGGGCTCATAGTTTTTCCTCAGGTCATTTATTTATTCATTTCTGCTGCAGTCTCGCAGAACTATCTCAAAATCAGGGTGTTTCTGCCGGAAATCAGCAATCCGCCTGTCGATTTCCATAAGTGGTACTTCACCAGAAATTATAACAGAAGAAGGCTCGCTAAGCTTTATTTCTCCGCATTTTTTTGCCTCATTTTCCGCGATAAAGAAATCAAGCTTGCTCATAATATGATAACCAAATGCAAATAACGGAATAAATGCTATAAGAATTATGATATCCTTCACTCAATCGCCCCATTTCAAATATGAAAACACTTTTGGATTGCCTTATGCTCACCAAGCACAAGAAGTGTCAGGTCTTTCTCAAAAACCGTGTCAGGTGCTATTGCAAGATTCATATCCCCATCTTTCTTTAAAGCCATGATGTTAATGCCAAATTTCTGTCTGATATTTACCTGATTTACGGTCTTGCCTATCCAGTCCTTTGGCAGCTTGACCTCGAAAATTGCGTAATTATCATCAAGCTTGATGTAGTCCAAAATGTGGTTAGAGGTATAACGGATCGCAGTCCACTTTGCAATCTGCTTCTCAGGATTGACCACCTCGTCAGCCCCGTTTCTTAGAAGGAATTTTGCCTGCGCCTCCCTGTTGGCTCTCGATACTACTTTTTTTCCACCCAGCTCTTTTAACAAAGAAGTGGTCTCCAGAGAGCTCTGAAAGTTATTGCCGATGGTCTCAATACATACGTCAAAATTGTTGATACCAAGGGAAGCAAGGAAACTTTCGTTGGTGCTGTCTCCGATAAGTGCGTTTGTCACATAGGGAAGCGCGCCGTTGACCCTTTCCTCATCTATATCTATCGCCATGACCTGATGCCCAAGCTCATGTACCTGCTTTGCAATCATCAATCCAAAATTTCCAAGTCCAATCACCAACACTGATTTCATAATGTTACTCCTTTATCCTACTGTGATATTTTCCATTGGATACTTTAGTGTGCTCATGTCCTTATGTGAAAATGCCGCAAATATGATGGTAAGTCCTCCCACTCGTCCGAAGAACATTAGCATCATCAATATGATCCGGGAAAAGAGGGATAGCTGCGGTGTAATTCCCAGGGAAAGCCCGACTGTTCCGATTGCCGAAAAGGTTTCAAACATGCAAAGCTGTGTAGGAAGTCCCTCCACAATGCTTATTATTATCTGCGCCAGAGTTGCCAGCGCCACATACATAAACAGGATTGTGGAAGCATTTTTTACAACGGAATCATCAATTCTTCTCCCGAAGTAATTCGCATTCTTCCGCTTTCCGAAAACCGCTATGGTATTGGCAAACAAAACTGCGATTGTTGTGGTTTTCATTCCACCGGCTGTTGACCCCGGAGACCCTCCGATAAGCATAAGAAGCATAGTTACTGCTTTTCCCGAATCGGACATATGGGTCAGATCTGCGGTATTAAAGCCGGCTGTCCTTGGTGTTATTGAT
>JAILMY010000011.1 GCA_024692165.1 Butyrivibrio sp.
CAGCAGCACATAGGACTGCGACAAGAGAAGCTTTAAGTTTCCTGCGGTAAAGAGCTGCCCTCCGGTAAGGATTGCAAACAATACCACTATGAATATAAATCCCGCAAAGGGCATGATGTTTCGGACTATCGGCCGCTCCATAAAGGGCACTGCAACTGTTTTTTCATTTTCCATTTTGTTTCTCCTCCATGCTTAAACCATCTTGGCGATAAGATCTGTATCCTTCAGATCAGCAGATCTTTTGAACTCGCCGCTCTGATGACCGTCTTTCATGATGATGATCCTGTCAGCCATTCCCAAAAGTTCTGAGATTTCTTCCGAGATCATGATGATTGACTTTCCGTTTTTTCTCATGCGGTCCATCATCTGGTAGATGTCTGCCTTAACCTTTACGTCGATTCCTCGGGTTGGCGAGTCGAGGATGATGATATCCGAGTTCTTTCCAATCCATCTTGCAAGAACCACCTTCTGCTTGTTTCCGCCGGAAAGTGCTGACATAAACTGGTGCACGCCTTCCATCTTGGTACTCATCTGCTTTGCAAACTTTTCCGCGAAGGCTTTCTCGTCCTTTGCGTGAAGAATATGATTTTTCTTGATATCCTCCAGTGATGGCAGTGTAATGTTGTCCTGTATCGTATCATTTATGACCAGCGACTCATTGTCTCTGTCCTTGGAAGCATAGGCTATGCTGTGGTCGATCGCTGTCTTGATATCGTTGATGGCTGTGCCGTCAGAGAGGGTGACTTTTCCTTCTCTGTCATAAGATGCTCCAAACAGTGCCTTTCCCACTTCATGCATTCCACACTCGGACAGTCCCCCAATTCCGATGATCTCGCCCTTATGAAGTTCTATGTTAAAATCCTCTATTTCTCCGGGAACCGTAAGGTGCTCGCCCTTAAGAACAACTTCGCCGCTCACTTCTTCGCCATAGTCACTTCTGTAGTAGTTGTTGCTCATCTCACGGCCTACCATAAGTTTTTTCAGGTCATCAGTGTTTACATCACTGCTCTTTACCGTATCGATGAGGACGCCATCGCGAAGGACGCTGATATTGTCAGACTGCTCAATGACCTCATCAAGATCATGGGAAATAAAGATCACGCATCTCCCGTCTTCTTTGGTCTGTCTCATGACTTTAAACAGCTCTTTTCTTCCCTTTTCACCAAGGGCGGTTGTAGTCTCATCCACCACAAGGATCTGTGGCTTAAAGTGAGTCGCCTTTACGATCTCGATGAGCTTTCTGTCCTCGAAGTTGTATTTATCTATAATGTCTGTGGCCTTTATATAATTAAATCCGTAGGAATCAAGGAGCTGCTGGGCTTTCCTGTTCATGGCCTTTGTGTTTTTCACATTCATTTTGGTAAACTCATTTTCTTTTCCCAAAAAGATGTTCTCAGCCACGGTAAGTCCCGACAAAGTGCCTATTTCCTGAACGATTATGGCAACTCCCTGGTAGTTTCCGTCAACCTGATTTTTGGCATGGATCTCTTTTCCCAAAAGAGTAAAGGTTCCGCTGTCCTTGTGATAAATTCCGGTCAGACACGATGTGAAGGTGGACTTTCCGGAACCATTTTCGCCTATAAGCGCGTGAACCTCTCCCTTGTAAAAATCGAGGGTCACATGATCAATAGCATGTGTGGCGCCAAAGTTTTTGTCTATCTGTTTTGCCTGGAGTAATACTTCACTCATATACCTCTTTTGCCCTCCTTACTTGACAACCGCGCCCTTAACAGGCTTAATTGTCAGCGTTACAATCGCAAGAAGCACTATTCCTGTGACGATGTTCTGAACTGTTGTGGGTGCGCCCAATGCAACAAAGCCCTGGAACAGCAGCTGAATGATGAATTCTCCTACAACAATGGCGATAACAGGATGGCCGTACTTCTTAAAGGCCAGGCCAAAAAAGGTTCCCATAAGAGGCGGGAAGTTTCGGCTCATGGATGCAAGGTTCGATGCACTTGTCATACTTGTTCCGTAGGAAATCGTGAGGATTGCCTCAACTCCTACGAAAAATCCGCAGAGCACGAAGGCTACAACCTTGTATTTGTCTACGTTTACGCCCATGTTCTTCGCAACAACCTCGTTGGAGCCTATGGCGTAGGTATATGTTCCTATCTTGGTATATTTCAAAATAAAGCCACAAAGAAAGAAGGCGAAGAGAGCTAGAATAAGGTTTCCGGGATAATCGCCAAACGCTCTGTAAGAAGGAGCAAGAATTGCCTCCTTTCCGTTTGTGGCAAATATTGAGAGGGCTTCATAAACCAGGGATAACCCTGCAGTTACGATAAGTGATGAAATTCTAAGTTTAATATATACAAGTCCGTTTAAGAGGCCTACCAGAACGCCGCTTATCATGGGCGCTATGATGAGTCCTGCATATCCGAAACGTTCACTCATATTTACTGCGAGCACCGATGAAAGCACGATGTTTGCACCGACACTCATATCAAATGGTCCCATTACGCAGATAAAGTAAAGGCCGCAACCGCCAACCGCGTAATAAAGGGCTGTTTTTAAATAGGTCTGCAACTTGTCAAAGTCGCCAAATGTCTGAGGGGCAAGGATCTTGAATATTGCCCAGAATAAAAAAGCTATCAAAGCAAGGAGCACCAGTCCGTACCAATGGCTCTGCTTGAATTTTTGGAACTTAGTCATACACTCCACCTCTAATAACGCGAGTTTATTATCTTTTATATTTCATTCGGATGTGGATACCGAAATCGCCCAATTCACGCGCGATAACGGTATCCAGCTCCAAAATCAAAAAAGCGTAATTTCTTTTTTTATATGCTATGCGTACTAATTCGCAAGGTAAGCGCTCTAATCAGCGTTTTTGTCTGCTTCATTAGTTGCTGTGACGTGTTATAACATCGTCAATTGAAAGATTTGCAGCAGCCTTGTTGAGTTCTTCAAAGCTGTAGCCTGCCATTGTTGCCAGCTCTTCGTCTGTGTAAGGATCGTCGTTTACAAAGTATTTCTCATAGTTTGCATAGTCATCAGGAGATGATACATACAGATATGGGAAAAGAATCTCGTAACCGAAGGTTCCTTCTTCTTTTACATAATTGCCTTTAACTGCGTTGAGAACCAGATAGAAAGCAAACAGAGGATCGCAGAAGTGTCCGCCTGACTCAGCAAACATTCCGCCGCTCTTAAGCTGATCTGCAAGGTCATCAAGGAAGTCTGTTGATACAACGTCTATCTTACCTGTGAGGCCTTCGTTAGCATATGCACCGATTGAACCAACAAGTGGATCTCCACCGCCACCTGCTACGATAAGGGCGTCCATTCCGGGATTTGAATTGTAAAGAGACATTGCAGCTGCTGCGCCTTCTTCTGAAGAAGTGTTAGCGTATACAGGTTCTGTCATTGTTGCAGGGTCAGATGCGTGAGAAGCATTCCACTCATCGATTGCCTGCTGATAGCCTTTCCATCTGAGCTGGAAGGTAGCGTCACCAACAGTCCACGCCTCAAGTCCGATTGTTCTGTCGCCGTTTTCAAGAAGAAGGTTAACAAGTGTATATCCGTTTGTTACCTCATCCTCGTGAACTGCGCCTACATAGTACTTGGAGTTGCAGGCTGTCTTGTAAACCTCAGGGCTGTTTTCCTGAGAGATGATACGGAAGAACTGTGCGATATAAACGCCATGCTCTGTACATGTATTGATTGCTGATGTCATCTCGGAATCTGCTGAGTTACAGATGATGATACCCTGGCATCCTGCTGCGCAGAGCTGCTCAACTGATGCTGTAACCTGCTCGGAAACGTGTGCCTGATCAACATACTGAACCTCTACGCCGTTAGCCTTTGCAGCCTTATCAACGATCTTTTTACACTGGCTTCCGAGAACGTCTGTAGAACTCCAGATAGATACGCCGATCTTGATGTTGCCATCGCCCTTTTTAGCGCCTGCAACTTCAGCGCCCGCTTTGCTGCCGCAACCTGTTACTAAAGATGCAGCCATGACGGTTGCCATGAGTATTGCCCCAAACCTCTTGATACTCTTTTTCATAGATTTGTAACCCTCCTTTGGAAATATTTAATTAGTGTATTTGTGCCGGTCCGAGCCATCCACGAACCGGAAATGTTACCTTGCTTAGATTTAGCGCCAATCCTGCGCCGCTTTCATATCACTTAAGTCCCTTCACCGCAAAGGCTTTACTCTTCTGGTCTCCGAAGACCACCCCTGCTGCCTCCGCAGCGCTGCCATCGTAGGAAACACTTACAATGACCTCCTCCCCATTGGAGAGTCCTGTGTTTCTGTCGATGTTAAAAGAGATTGAGGAAACTGCGTTAATGTATTTGGAAAGCTTCCCCAGATCTTCCACCTCATCCAGTTCCTTGACCTTCTCTTTTCCGCCCACCATCTCAAGCTCAAGGCCGTCAAAGTCTACGCTTACGAATGCTGTTCCTTCACCGTTCTCGCCGGAAAAGTCCACGGTCACATAGTCCATGATGTTGGTGACGCCGTCGGTGACATCGATTTTTGCCTGGTTAAAAGAGCCGCAGCCGGTCAGCATGAAAACTGCCAGCGTTACGCAGAAGAACTCTGCCAGTATTCTCTTTTTATTTCTATGAATAAAACTATGGAAAAACACCGAAAGTCCCCTCCCTGATAAGATGCAAATAAAAAAGCTTCGTAGGGGAAAGCACACTCAAAATGCAGTGCTTCATCTCTACGAAGCATATTTTATCAATTAGGATTTTGAATCATTAGCACAATTTAGAAAAACTTGGTATCACAATTTTGGACTAATGAAAAAGTCCCAAAGCCCTGCGTACTACTTAAGGCTCCTTCGGTAATCGCTGGGGCTCATGCCCTCGAAGCGCCTGAATACGCGGCTGAAATAGTTGTAGTCATCATATCCCACCTTGAAGGAAATGACCTCAAGCTTGTTGTCTTCATCCTTTATCAGCTCTTTTGCCTGATCCATACGACATCTGGTGATGCAGGCAGTGATGGTCTCGCCGTACTTCTGTGAGAACTTCCTGGAAAGATAGCTGGGCTCCACAAAGAACTGCTCAGCAAGCTCAGACAAAGACATATGCTCCATATAGTGCTCAAGGATGTAGTCGTGAATGCTCTCTACCTGGCGGTTTATGGAGTTGTTCTCAGGAGCGTTGTCTCCGGCTGCAATGTCCAGGGCCAGTTCAACATTGTCCAGGATTGTCTCCTTGCTAAGGGATTTAAGGCCGTAGCTAAGGGCATCCTGAACCTCCTCAAAGATCCTGCTGTCGCCGAACTTATCCTTGTCGGCAATGGCATTTAAAGCTCTCGTGGTAAACTGCGTCACTTCAAAAAGACTCCAGCCGGCGCTGTCGCACTTTCTAAGCCCCGACGCCTCCATGATCAGATTTCTAGCCTGCTTCACATCATGGTTTGCAAGGCAGTTCACTATCTGATTCTCCAGCCTGTCAGTGAAACGCTCCCTGACCTTTGATGTCCTCTGAGCGCCTTTGCAGGTTATGATGCTGTGGACGCAGCCAAAGGGCCTTGTGACCAGCTCTGCGATCATCTCCCTGTAGATGGTGGCAATGTCGTCCAGCGAACTGGCTTTATCGTGGATCACGATAGTCACCGGGCCGTGCTTTTCAATTGGAAACTCAGATAAAATGCGGTCTGCAATGAGCCTCAACCTTGCAGGTGTGGCGTTTAGCTCTATGATGAACTCATTCACCTTGTCGGTGTAGTTAAAGACAATGGACTTCTCAGCCCCTATCAGCTCACGAAGTTTTGCCTTCATGTCGTAGGACATCCTAAGGACATCTCCGCCGCAGTTGTGCTTTAGGATTTCAACGTCGTGGAACTTCACAAGGATCGTGGACATCTCGGAAAAGACCTTTGTACTGGGCACATGGGACTCTTTTCCCGGTCTGAAGAGCTTGCCGTTAAGAAGAGATGAAAACTCATCGTCTTCAAGAAACGAAGAAACATAGCTCTCCCTAAGCCTGCTGTCCTCTTTTACCGCCTTCTCGTTTTCCCGTTCCTCAAGGGTCTTGAGGGCTTTACTCAGGCAGTCCACCAGCTGCTCTTTTCCCACGGGCTTAAGCAGATAGTCGATTCCTCCGGCCATGAAAACGCCCTTAACCTTCTGAAAATCGTCATAGCCGCTGACAGCCAGGGTTATGATATCCGGGTACTGGTTGTGTATCCTGTCAAGCAGCTCCAGTCCGCTAAGGAAAGGCATGTTGATGTCCGTAATGACAATATCCGGTTTTTCCTCAGGGATTCTCTCAAGCACCTCTTCCCCATCGCAAGCGGGCTCAAGAAAATCGATGGAATAATCCTCCCAGCTAAGCATCCGCTTTATATTTTCCCTGCTCCACAGCTCATCATCAGCTGACAGTACTTTATATTTCGCGCTCATATGGTACCTCCATTTCAGCCTGGTTTAAAAACCTCACGCAGTCAGTGGCTTTTCGCCTACATCTTCAGACGGCGCCACTTCACTGTTCACCGGCAGAACGATTGTAGCCTTAGTTCCTGCCTCAGGGCTGCTTTCATAGTGAATTCCGTATCCTTCACCGTATACGCTCTTAACACGGGCGTTCACGTTCATAACTCCGATGGAGCGGCCCATCTCGATCCTGCTGATGTCCGCTTCTTCAAGCTGCCTGTTCATTGCCTCTGCATCCATGCCGGCGCCGTTGTCCTCTATGGTTATCAGGAGCTTTCCATCCTTGTGAGTGGCGGAAATCTTAAGCTCCTTATCTTTTCGTCTGGTGTTTCTAAGTCCGTGCTGCAGAGCATTTTCCACAATGGGCTGCAGTGTGATCCTGGGGATATTGTCTGCCAGGGTGTCGGAATCGATCTGATAGGTATACTTTACGGTGCTTCCGTTTCGCACATCCATGACGTAGAGATAGTTGCGCACATGGGCCATCTCCTGCTGGAGCGTGGACTGGGTGTCGGAAATATCCAGGCTGTATCTGAAGATAGCAGAAAGAGACTGGCACAGACCGCTGACCATAGTGCAGTTCTGGGAAGCGGCGATCCCGCTCATGGTGTCCAGGGTGTTGTACAAAAAGTGAGGATTTATCTGGGCCTGAAGCACCTTGTACTGAGTCCTTTCCATCAGCACCTTCGCCTCATACTCCTCCTGGACCATCTGCTGAATCTGATCCAGCATCTCGTTAAACTCATCTCCCATGACCTTCAGCTCTTTATTCCATCCATCGGTCTTGGCCCTAAGTTCCGTGTCACCGTTCTTGATCTTGATGATGGTGTTGCTCAGCCCCTCCACCGGGGTGTAGATGTACCTTGAGATCAGAGTTCCCACGAAAAGAGTCAGCAGGATTATAAAGATCGCAATGATAAACAGCATTCTCGCCAGGGCGCTCTGAGTGTGCATCATCAGGGACTGAGGTGTCAGCATGATGATGTGCAGATTGTATTTTAACGATCGTTTGCTGTTAAGGTAAAAAGAGCCGTACTCGTTCTCAAACTCCGGAAACTCACCCAGGGATGTGGCCACCACCTTTGTCAGGTCGGAAAAGATCTTACTCTCTTCCTTTGTGGTATTTCCAACCTGAGCAATTGGGGAATCCCCCTGGGGCTGAAGCCAGACATACACATCTCTTGAGGAAATGAACTTACTCATGATGTCAGAAATGTTCTGGTTGCTGAAATCGCAGATAAGATATCCAAACTGGGATCTGTCATCATCGTATGTGTGGAGCTTTAAAACAAATCTGATGACATCCTGCTGCGCCTCCTCATTGCGATAACCGGAAAGCATCACCGAATAATCATCGGAAACCAGGTAGCTCTTTAAATGAGCCACATTAACATACTGCTCTGTATCATAAAGATTGTGTGGAAAATTGTAGGGCTGTTTTCTGTAGGAACTAACAAGATTGTCGTTATTGTCATAGATATACATGGCCAAAAGCTGATCCGAGGAATCGAATCTTCTCTCGGCAAAATGCCACGCGGTGAAGTAATAATCCAGAAGCTTTTTGCGGCTTCTTGCGTAGTGCCGCAGATCATAGATCATCTCCTCCTCGTTGTAGATGGCCTGCATTTTGACAATATTACTGTGGATATAAGAATTGATCTCAGACTCTATGCGCTCAAGGGTCTCATCGTTGTTGAGAAGACTCTCCCGACGGATCTGCTGTTTTGATATGACTTCAAAGGCAACAGTTTGAGCAACGATTGCAAACAGGGTACAGCCAATGACCAACCCTAAAATGGCCTGGCGCATGGTAAGCTTTATTTTTTTCATTCCCCAACATCCCCATATAAATCAAAAAAAACCAATTTATACCTTCGCCCACATGATAACACAAACCGACCGGGAATTACTATCGCATAATTTTAAGATGTTTTGATTTTATGACAAAAAAATCTTACTTATAATCCTCCACGTCAAATTTCCTGTCGCGGAAATAAAAGTCTCTGTCTTCTTCGGTTATCTCTCTGATGACTCTGCAGGGATTACCCACAGCTATCATATTGTCAGGGATATCCTTTGTCACAACGCTGCCTCCTCCGATCACAACGTTATTACCGATGGTAACCCCAGGCATGATGCAGGTATTTCCGCCAATCCAGACATTGTCACCGATAGTAACATCGATCCCGTATTCATAACCTGAATTTCTTGAATCAGGATGGATCGGATGTCCTGCGGTATAGATGGCAACATTAGGCGCTATCTGAGCATTGTCACCAATGCGTACTCTGGCCACATCAAGGATGATCAGATTGTAGTTGGCAAAAAAGTTCTCGCCCACCTCAATGTTATAGCCGTAGTCACAGTGGAAGGGCGCTTCGATGTTTATTTCTTCACCGGTCTTTCCAAGGATTCCTTTAATGAGCTTTGTCTTCTCATTCCAACGCTCCGGAGGAAGGTTGTTGTATTCATAGATCTTCTTTTTATTCTCCAGACGGTCCTCACTAAGTCCGTCAAGCCATGCCTTGTAAGGCAGATTTGCAAGCATTCTCTCTTTTTGATTCATTACTCTTAACTCCTTTGGTGTACTACACGCCTCTGTTTCCTGTGCATAATATATGATTATACCTAAGGGGAAAGCTGCTTACAATCAATGTGTTAAGGCATATTGAAGATTTTCTATTACATAAAAAACGGCGCCACTACTTGTCGCAGTGGCGCCGGAGTCTTTTAGTTATTTCAGTTATGGATCAGACCTTTCGGCCTTCATCCTTTCAAGCGGAATGAAGATGCTTTCCGTGATTATCTTCCTTCTCTGTTGTAGGCTCTGTCTTTCTTGTGGTGTAGATAAAAAGTGCAAGGAAGGCAATTGCTGCAATGATGCCTACAGGATAAGCGATAAATGCTGACAGATGCAGACACTCAGGAGCGATGAAGAAATATGTTACGGAAACTGCTGACATGAATGTTGCAGGAATGACTGTAAGCAGATATACACGTCCGTTTTTGTAAAGGTACATGGATGCTGTCCAAAGAGCTATCATAGCGAGGGTCTGATTTGACCAGCTGAAATATCTCCAAACGATACCATAGTTAAGCTGGCTGATGAATGCGCCTGCAAGAAGAAGCGGAACGCACAGATACAGTCTCTTTGAATACTGTTTCTGCTCGATATTGAACCAGTCTGCAAGAACAAGTCTTGCTGAACGGAATGCTGTATCACCTGATGTTATAGGACATGCGATAACGCCAAGCATTGCAAGAACGATACCAAAGCCGCCCATGGTCTTTGTGCAGATATCATATACGCATGCAGCCTGTCCGCTTGCAAGCATCTCTGTAAGTCCTGTTGTAAGGCCGCCGGTCTTTGCATATACTGCACTTCCTGCAGCTGCCCAGATAAGGGCGATGATGCCTTCACATACCATAGCACCATAGAATACCATGTGACTCTCTTTTTCCGACTTACAGCAACGAGCCATAAGCGGTGACTGTGTTGCATGGAATCCTGAAATAGCGCCACAGGCAACAGATACAAACATCATAGGCCAGATAGGTGTATTTGAAGGATGAAGGTTTGCAAACTGAATCTCGGGAATAGTATAACCATGCGTGAAAATACCGATTCCAACTCCGATTGCCATAACAATAAGGCAAATTCCAAATACCGGATAAAGCTTTCCAATGATCTTGTCTATCGGAACAAATGTAGCGATGAAATAATAAATGAGAATAAGTACAAGCCAGAATGTTGTGTTGGTAAGAAGTCCTGATGCTCCCTGCTTACCGAAAAGAAGTGAAATAAGTCCTGCCGGGCCTACTGCAAATACAGTACCAACCATTACAAGAAGTACTACTGAGAATACTCTCATGATAGTCTTCATGATGTTTCCGAGATATTTTCCTGTAAGTTCGGAAACGCTGGCGCCATCATGACGCATACTCATGAATCCAACTGCAAAATCGTGAACACCACCTGCGAAAATGGTTCCAAGAGTAATCCAAAGAAATACGGAAGTTCCCCACTGTGCACCTGCAAGAGCTCCATAGATAGGTCCAAGTCCTGCAATGTTAAGGAGCTGAATCAAAAACAGCTTCCATCTTGGCATTGCAACAAAGTCTACGCCGTCATTGATTCTAACTGCCGGAGTATCTCTGTCATCCGGCCCGAATACCCTGTCAACAAGAGCCCCATAGATAAAATAACCCGCAACCAATACCGCAAAGCATACAATAAAGCTGATCATATGATTCCCCTCCTATACAAATATTGTTTTGGCACGATTACTTCGTAATCCTGCCTGTTAGAAAAAACAACTTTCCCTATGATCAGTATATTCTTACGCGTTTTTACGAACAACGCATCGGTACTCAAATGCAAAAATCAGGTACTGAAATGTTAGCTAGTGCTACTCTCTCATCTGCTATCCGTTTTTTATTGTTGATATGTACCCCGGTAGAATGTGGCTACCAGTCGCCCCGACCCTTCCTGAAACTCGTCTTCAAGGATTTTACGCCAAGTATCTTGGATTGTTTCGTCCCAACATATCATTTTTTTCATGAGTAGGTTTAAGAAATGGTCATATATTTGAAATAATTGGTTGAGCATACTTTATTACATGCCTTTACTGCATGGCTTTTCATGGGTAAATGAAAGATTTCTTATATATTTGAAAAATTCAGTACTGATTCTTCCAAAAAACTTCAAAATTGTATGGGTAAATACTTGAAAGAGCCATATATTCGAAAAATGAACATTTTTTTGCATGGGTAAATGTAAGATTTCTTATATATTTGAAAAATGACCGATTCTGCAATTTCAATGGTCCTAATTTCAATGATGGATACACAGGTCCGAATGGAGCTGGTCGAGAATAAAAATCTTTTTCCCTTGATTAACAATTTAATACCGAGCCCCGCTTGGCGCGAGCAGCGGGTCCCATGGGGCGTTGGGCTGTCGCGCCGGGGCGATCGGCAGCCCTGTACTCCAGAACTCACCTCATGCTGAAGTGATGCAGAAAAGGCTACTGACCGGCGGGGCTTACATGCTGAAGTGGGTATGGAAACGACTGCTGGTCGGCGAGGGCTCACATGCTGAAGCGGGCGCGGACATCGTGGATCATGTTGCGGCTGATGGGTATCACGGTGTCATCGCAGCCCTTGAGTTTGCAGGCGTAGCCGTTGTTATAGTCAGGAACCAGGGCTTCGCAGGCATCAAGGTTTACGATAAAGCTCTTGTGGATGCGGAGGAATTGTTCGCTGGCAGGGCTAAGCTTCTTTTCCCACTCTATAAGAGGATCGCTTGAGTAGTAGATGTCCTGATGGCAGTGAACCTTTGAGCCCTTGTGGATTGCCTCGATGTAGCTGATGCTGTCTGAAGTGACAACCTCCATGTGATCTCCGGCAGGCAGCGCAAAGGGCCCAGGCTTCTTAGCCATGATCAGTTCCAGGCTAAGGAGTTTCTCCACGGACTTCTTTATGCGCACTTCATCGAAGGGCTTCAGGATATAGTCCACCGCGTCTACATCGAAAGCATTTACTGCGTAGCTGGCGTAGGCCGTCACAAAGATCACCGGGGTGCGAAGGTTCTTTTCCCGCATCCCGGCAGCCAGCTCCGTGCCCTTAACATCTCCCATTTCGATGTCAAAAAAGCAGGCGTCAAAGACGTTTTTTCCCAGAAGCTCCAAAACTGTAGCGCCGTTTGAAGCCTCATAAATCTCCACTTCCGTCTGCCCCAGCTCTTTTAAAATCTTCTCCAGAATAAAACGCAGTTCGCTTCTGGCCGGTCTCTCATCATCTGCAATAAGTATTCTGATCATGTCATCCCTCCAACAAAGCCTTTGGTGGTATCCTCATGGTTACTGTTGTGCCGTTTTCCGATGTGTCTATTAAAAGGCCGTACTTCTCGCCGTAGATGCTGCGAAGTCGTCCATCCACGTTAAGAAGGCCGTACTTTCCTTTCGTTGTCTTGTCGCTAAAAGCCCGAAGCACCTGATCAGGTATCCCCAGGCCGTTGTCCGAAATTCGGATAAATAGCTCCTCCCCCTCCATCTTTGCTTCGATTCCAACCCGTCCGATTTCTCTCTTAATGGCGCCATGCTTTATGGCATTTTCTACGATAGGTTGCAGGATCAGGGTCGGAACCTGCACGTGAATATCACTTTCGATGTTCTTTTCAATCCGGAGTCGGTCCTCAAAGCGGGCTTTCTCCAGCATCAGATAGGCATCCACCTGCTTAAACTCCTCTTCAATGTCGATCATATAGGCATCACTGGAATTCAGGTTATGTCTGAAATACACTGACAGCGCCTGTAAAAGCTCCCTGGCATAGTCGGGTTTTTCCCGGCAGAAGCAGGAAATGGTATTTAAGCAGTTAAAAAGAAAATGCGGATTTATCTGGGATTGCAACACGCGGAATTCAGCTCGTTCCCTCATCTTCTTCTGGTACTCCACCTGATGGGCTTCATAGTTGGTGGAAAAGAACTTTGCCAGAGCCGAAACCAGGCACTCCGCAGCCTCAGGGGATGAATAGCGCCTGTCAAAAACCAGCACCAGATAGCCCCAGGTTTCAGTTCCAATTGTTACCTTTGACCCGGAAGCCACAAGGGTCGTCTTAAAAGGCAGCGCTCTTTTTTCCTTCCTGTGAACCAGATCTGTGACGCATTTTTCTTCTATGTATTTAAGGAAAGATTCGGAGAATTCGTAGCCGCAGCTTTTAAGCTCATCTTTCCTGTTTGCAGGCAGAAAGAAAACATCTCTGCATCTTGAAAAGCCGCTGATGGTCTTCTCCATCTCTCTGAAATCCTCATCTGTAACGTAGTGCTTACGAACATTTCCCACGCAGGCATCTGCTATATTCAGAGCAAGCCTCATTTTATCAGCCGCCACCAGATCCTGTCTGGTATATGTATCTTTGAATACCGAGAAAAACAGCACCATGCCGATGGAGTTAAAGATGATCATTGGCATGGCAATAATTCGTACGATTGGAACTGCGATGCTGACAGGCCGCACAAAAATAAGGAGATTTGCCATGTGCATACACTCGGCTGCGGCTGTGATCACCACCAGATAGTGCCACTGGAAGTCGATATTTTTTTTGCGGAAAATCCGGTAAAGAACTGCTCCAAGAACGCCCTCCAGGAATGTAGACAGCGCACAGGCAAAGGTTGTAACTCCGTGAATATCAAAAAAGAAACGGTGAATAGCGCCTATGAGACCGGCAAGAATGCCCACTATGGGGCCGCACAAAAGTCCACCTGCAAGAGCCCCCAGAACTCGGGTGTTTGGAATCGCACCCTGAACCTGAGCTCCCGTGCAGGTTGAAAAGATACAGAATCCGCCAAAGATCCCTCCCAGCACAAACTTAGCCGTGAGTGTGTGCTTGTTCTCCTCGCAGATGATCTGTGTAACTACAGGTATTCTGACTAAAACATTGGCGATCAGTATAAGAAGGCCAATGTTGACAATCATGTTGTAGTAAAGCTCCATATGCTTCCCCCTAATTGTCTTTCCTCATACCTTTCCCAATAAAATTTTACAGCTATCAACACTGTTCATCAATCATTGATTTGTCTTTAGGCCAGAACCTTCATTATCAGTGCTGCTCCTGAGATGATCAGCATGACGATCACAATCTTTTTTACCAGCTTATCATCAATAAACCGTGCACTTATCATTCCGGCCAAAAGACCTGCCAGCATAAAGGGCACCAGTGTCAGCGCCGACTTAAGCGCGCTCAGCGTCAGTATCCCATATGCGGTATAGAGGATGATCCTGAAGGTGTTCTCAATTATGAACACGAAGCAGATGTTTGCCTTGAAGGCCTTTGAGTCCTCTGTAACTCTACCGATGTAGGCCCCCAGAAGAGCGCCCACCCCGTACAGTCCGCACAGAAATCCGGACGCTATTCCTATTATGGTCAAAAGAACCTTCGACTCCCTGCCCTTCTTGTTCTGAAGCTCCCGAAGCAGCATCTCGATTCCCAGAAGGATCAGCAGCGCGCCGAAGAACAGTTTTATCCCTGAAACATCTGCGTTTTTCAAAAGATGAATTCCGGCAAGGCTCCCTGCCAGCACCATGGCCGACAGGGGCAGGCATATTTTAAGGTCAACAGACTTCCTCTCCTTCCAGGTAATGATAAGGTTAGTGGGATAGCCCAGCACCAGCTCTACCGGCGAAATATTAATGTTGGCGTTTCCAAAGCTAAGGATAGAAGTGAAGACCAGGGTGTTGGCAAAGCCGCAGAGTCCCTTCACATAAAATGCACATATAGTTGCTATTATCCAGTAAATCATTTAAATATTTAACCTGCTTATCTATGTTTTTTTCTAGACCGGTTTTGCCCTGAGTTTTTCCTGAAGGTCTATTTTTTCATACAGTCAGTCATATAGGATTTTACAGCTTCGCTCTCTCTTCATCAATAATGGATTTGTCCAAACGTTCAAACAGAATCTGGATTTCCGGGAGTTTGTAGCCGGCGGGGATTTCTACAAAGTTCCATTTTGTGCAGGTTCCAAGCCATTTGCAGACCTTCTCTGAAGAAAATGGCAAAAATGGTGCCAGAATAACAGCCAGGTTGGTGATTATCTGAACGCATTGGTACAGTGTATTTCTGCAGGCTGCATCGTCAGTAGTCCTGGTCTTCCAGGGCTCGTTCTCATCAAAAAACTTGTTGGCTCTTCGAACCACGTCGAATACCCCCTCAATGGCATCCTTGAAGTTCCCTTTCTCTATGCGTTTTCCGGTGTCGGCGTAAAGACTTGTCAGTATCCCTCCCCATTCATCGGAGAGCTTTCCTTCCGGCACTGTGCCATCAAAATATTTGTTGATGAAAGTCAGGCTTCTGTTGATGAAGTTTCCGTAAGCTCCCAGCAGTTCTCCGTTGTGGTTATTCACATATTCAGTCCAGGAGAAGTCTGCGTCTTTTTTCTCCGGGCCGTTGGCCAGGAAGTAGTAGCGGAGGGAATCTGCGTCGTACTTATCCAGCAGGTCTTTTACCCAGATGGCATAGTTCTGGCTGGTGGAAATCTTTCTGCCCTCCAAAGTCTGATATTCGCTGGAGACTATCTGGTCCGGCAGGCGATAGCCCTTACCGTGAGCTATGAGCAAAGCCGGCAAAATGATGGTGTGGAAAGGAATGTTATCCTTGCCGTGAACATAGTAGTGATGGGCGTTCTCACCAAAGAGTTCCTCAAAGTTCTCGCCCCTTTCATCTGTCACGCGCTTTGCGGCGGACAGATAACCCAGGACGTTTTCTGCCCAGATGTAGATTGTCTTGTTCTCATAACCTTTCTTTGGCACAGGAATGCCCCAGTCCAGATCCCTTGTGAGGGCGCGGTCACGAAGGCCCTCGTCGATGTAGCGGTTGGTAAAAGAGATTGCGTTCTTTCGCCAGTCTTTTCCATTGTCCACTAGGTCCCGGAGCTGCTTCTCAAGCTTCGATATTGCAATGTAAAGATGTGTCGATGCCCGGAATGTCACCGGGTTCTTACAGACAGCGCAGATAGGCTCCTTAAGGCTCTCCGGATCAAGGACTGTGCCACAAAGATCGCATTGGTCTCCCCTGGCGGGCTGTCCGCATTTTGGGCAAATACCGGTTACGAATCGGTCTGCCAGGAAGGTGTTGCAGCACTCGCAGAAGGCCTGCGGAGTCTCTTTTTCATAGACATATTCACTTTCGTAGAGCTTTTTGTGGAAATCCCGGATGAAGTTCTTGTGGTGCTCATCCGAAGTCTTGGTATAGCAGTCGTAGCTAAAGCCCAGGCGCTTAAAGCAGTCCACAAATTCCTCGTGGTAGTGATTGCTGATCTCTCTTGGGGTTTTGCCCTCTGATTTTGCACGGATGGCCACAGGGGTTCCGTGGCAGTCACTTCCCGATACAAAGTACACCTTGTCCCCACAGGCTCTGTGGTACCTGGCCAGGACATCTCCCGGTAAAAGACCTGCAATGTGTCCGATGTGGAGCGAACCATTGGCGTAGGGCCAGGCTCCTCCGATTAGAATGTTCTTGTTCATGTTTGTTTCCTCCTTTTCGGCGACTATAAAGATTACAATAGTTTCCTCAGAGGAGAGCTCATTTCCCGCTTGTTGCTGATGTCACGACACGTTTTAAGGTATCAAAAAAGCTCTCACCTCTGAATTTAAATTCAGGGACGAGAGCTAAAGCTTCGTGTTACCACCCTAATTCACCCACATCTCGCGATATGAGCCTCATCAACTACGGCCCGGACATGACCAAGCGATAGTCTATCACTGTAACGGGTGCACCCGTCGTAGCCTAAGCATTACACCTCGGTACGCAGCTCCGAGACCATGTTCAGAAGTTACTTGCTCACCGGCTCTCACCAAACGCCGACTCTCTGTAAAGCTCCTAACAACTTACTCTTCTCTTCACAGCTTTGCTATATGCTACCACAGTAAAAATATAAAATCAAGATTGAGTTACGCGATCACGCCTGCGTACTCGTAGCCTGCTTCCTCAACGGCTGCCTTGATGGCTGCCTCGTCGATGTCCTTGGAGTTTGTGATTGTTACCTGGTTCTCCTCGTGAGAAGCAACTGCTTCCTGAATTCCGTCGATAGCCTCAAGAGCCTTCTTTACATGAGCCTCACAGTGTGCGCACATCATTCCGTTTACTTTGATCTTCATAGTGTTTGTTTCCTTTCTTGTGTTTACTGTATTGTTTGTTGTATTGCTGATTGCTTTGTTATCTGATGCGTTGTTTGCATCTTCTTTATGTATTAAATTGCCTGTTACGGCGTTTTTAATAACCTTATCCTTACAGCTGTCGTAAGGCTTTATCCAGTTAAGACGCAGTGCATTGGATACTACGCAGAAGCTGGATAATCCCATGGCTGCTGCTCCGAAAATGGGGTTAAGTTCCCAGCCGAAAGCCGCCACATAGCAGCCTGCAGCAAGAGGGATTCCCAGGACATTGTAAAAGAATGCCCAGAAGAGATTCTCGTGAATATTACGCAGAGTACATCTTGAAATCCTTATGGCTGCTGCCACGTCTCTGATGCTACTCTTCATTAGTACCACATCCGCTGCATCTATTGCAACATCCGTGCCTGCGCCGATGGCTATTCCAAGATCTGCACTGGTAAGAGCCGGAGCATCATTTATTCCGTCACCAACCATGGTGACTTTTCCGTATTCCTTAAGCTGTCTTATGACTTCTTCCTTGCCGTCGGGCTTTACGGAAGCAACCACTTCATCAACGCCGGCCTGCCCTGCTATGGCTGCAGCTGTGACCTCGTTATCTCCGGTAAGCATTACGGTATGGATTCCCATTTTCTTAAGCTCTGCGATGGCCCGGCTTGAATCTTCCTTTATCACATCTGAAACTCCGATGATTCCAAGGAGTTTGTCATTGGTTGATATAAGAACCGGGGTCTTTCCCTCTTTTGCCAGGTTGTTGATTTTATCTGCAATATCGACGGTTACGCTGCCTATTACGCTTTCGATATATTTCTGATTACCGCCAAAAATTTCGCTTCCGTTAAGTTTAGCCTTCAGGCCGTTTCCGGAAAGTACCTCAAATTCAGTGGTCTGAGCCGGTGAAAGTTCTTTTGCCTTAGCATATTCAGTAACTGCTCTGGAGATTGGGTGCTCACTCTTGGATTCAAGGGCATAAGCGGCTGTCAGCAGTTCTTTTTCCGAAGTGTTAGCTGCCGGAATAAGGTCTGTAACCTTCATCTCGCCGGTAGTGATGGTTCCGGTCTTATCCAGAGCCACAATCTGAGTCCTGCCGGCCTGCTCCAGAGAAGCAGCGGTCTTGAACAGAATTCCGGTCTTTGCAGCGACGCCGTTTCCAACCATGATAGCTACAGGTGTGGCAAGGCCTAATGCACAAGGGCAGCTGATAACAAGTACGGATACAGCTCTTGCCATAGCGTAGCCCACGGTCTGTCCTGCAATGAGCCATGCAAAGAAAGTGATAAGGGCAATGCTGATGACCGCAGGAACAAATATTCCTGAAACCTTATCCGCTATCTTGGCGATAGGTGCCTTGGTAGCAGCCGCGTCGCTGACCATCCTGATGATGGCTGAAAGTGTGGTATCTTCGCCAACTCTGGTGGCCTCGCAGACCATATATCCCGAAGTGTTGATGGTGGCAGCGCTGACCATGTCGCCAACACTCTTCTCCACAGGAACACTCTCGCCGGTCAGAGCTGATTCGTTAACAGCGCTCTCACCTTCAGCTACGATACCGTCTACCGGTATGCTGTCGCCGGGTCTTACAACGAACTTATCACCAACCCTTACTGCTTCGATTGGAACCACGGTCTCTGTACCATCCTTTAGGACCACTGCAGTCTTTGGGGACAGGCCCATCAGGCTCTTGAGTGCACTGGTGGTCTTGCCTTTGGATCTGGCTTCCAGCATCTTACCAACTGTGATCAGTGTAAGGATCATGGCTGCAGCCTCAAAGTAGAACTGCTTCATGTAGTACATGGTCTGGGACTCATCGTTATTCATTACAGAGCCTGTCATAGCAAACAGTGCCCAAACACTGTAACTAAAAGATGCTGTGGCGCCAAGAGCTACCAAAGTATCCATGTTAGGTGACCTGTGGATCAGCCCCTTAAACCCGCTAATAAAGAACTTCTGGTTGATCACCATAACGAGTCCCGCCAGAAGCAGCTGGTACAGTCCCATTGCCACATGATTGCCGTCAAGGAATGCCGGCAGTGGCCAATCCCATAGCATATGTCCCATGGACACGTACAGAAGTGGGATTAAAAGAACTATTGAGGCGATGAGCCTCTTTTTCATCTTAGGGGTTTCGGTGTCCTTTAAAGAATCGGCGTCTGCGGCGCTGTAGGTGGCGGAGCCTGCCGTATCGTAATTGCCGGCGCTGGCATTAGCACCGGAGCCCTTTACACTGGCGCCGTAGCCTGCTGCCTCGACAGCAGCGATTATATCTTCCGGACGAGCTGTTCCCTCTACACCCATGGAGTTGGTAAGAAGGCTCACTGCGCAGCTCTCAACGCCGTCAACAGCGCTGACCGCCTTCTCAACTCTGGTCTGACAGGCAGCACAGCTCATTCCTGTAACCTTGTATTGTTCCATAATATTGTCCTCGTATAATTCGAAGTTGCAATCTAATTTGTCTGATGTGAAATGCACAATGTGGGCGTTATATCACATCGGACTCACCAGACATGCTCACTTCATGAGTTTCTGCATTGTTACCACAAGTTCGTCGATAACTTCGTCGTTTCCTTCTCTGATATTGTTAACTACGCAGGTCTTCATATGATTGGCAAGCAGTGCCTTGTTAAAGCTGTTCAGGGCACTGGTAATAGCTGAAACCTGCATCAGGATGTCGGTGCAGTAGGCATCATTTTCAAGCATTCCTTCAACGCCTCTTACCTGTCCCTCGACCCTCTTAAGCCTGTTCATGAGATCCTTGAATTCCTTATCATCTCGCTCCTTGGTCTTACCGGAGCAATGTGGACATGTTTCCTGCATAAGTTCTTCGCATGCAGCAGTCTCTGGAATTTTCTTTGTTTTATCTGCCATTGGTTCTCCTTCTCTAATACCCCTGTAGGGTATCTTTACAAGCAAAATAATATACCCTCTAGGGGTATTTGTCAATTAGATTTTTGCAATTAAAAAGAGCCCCTTCATTTGGGGCTCTAATATACATATTATGAGATCATTACCGTTTCACCGGAGCTGACATATTCAAGCTGATCTCCCATGATCTTCTTCATTTCCTCGAATGCTGCCTCTCCTGTGCAGTGGCAGGTGAAGAACTTTGTCGGATACCTCTTTAGCTCCTTAGCAATATCCCTCACCTCTTCCAATTCATTCTCACGATACTCTCTTTTCAGCATCAGATGAAAACCGCTTATTACCACATCGGGAAAGCTTTCGTATTTTTCTTTATAGGCATCAAGTATACTCAGAATTCCGTTATGGGCACATCCGGACATAAGGATCTTTTTTCCCTCATCATTTATGACCAGGAAATGCTCATGTTCAAAATTGTCAGGGATAAAGCCGCCTCCCACCTTTATAAGGAGACGCTTGTTGGTAAAGGGCAGCTTATGAGTTCTGTTTTTAATGGTAAAAAGCTCCAGCTCATCATCGATCCTGTAATCACCCAATATGAGCCTGATCTGAGGAAGGTTTAGAATTTCTTTATCTATTCCGATGTATCTGTAGCACGGGCCTTCACTCTTTTTCCCATCATCGGCATAATATTCGCCACCGGCAGACTGCTGCATATAGATCGGAGCATGGTCATTGATCCGTGAAAACGGCATGATACCACCTGAGTGATCGTAGTGACCGTGGCTGAGCACAATTGTATCCACTGCTGTAAGATCTATTCCCAGCACCTTGGCATTCTTAATGGAATTATCAGTCTGACCAAGATCCATCAGTACTTTATGCTTCTTGGTCTCAATGTAAAACGAAAGTCCGTGCTCAAAGGCGCATCCGGACTTACCCTCTGTGTTTTCGATAAGATTTACAATTCTCATATTTCCCCCTGAATCAACTTCCTGTGGATCTGTAGTGTCTCAGCGCCAGATGGAAAAGAGCTGTCATTACCACAAATACTAATGCTCCCGAAAGTGGTGTAACAAAGGCCGTCCAGGCAGGCCAGCCATAGAGCGGTTTATCCATGATCCAGGCCGCCGGCACATGCATTGTCAGGGCAAAGGGCGCAATTACAGTAAAAAGAGCTCTGAGAGGCAGCGGATAAATATCAATAGGATACTGGCAGGCACTTCGTCCGCCGTAGGTAATGGCATTGACCAGCTCCACGGACTTTACGCTGAAAATAGAAAAGATTGCTTCAATCATAAAAAGCCCCAATATCAGAAGGCAGCTCATGGCTATAGATTCCACCAGTACAAGCGCTTTAAGCGGTGTCCAGGCAATCCCCGAAAGCCCGCTTCCCATGATGAGCGCCGCTACGCCCACCGCTATGCAGGTAATTCTTCTTGGGTCAGTTCCGCCGCACAAAACCTGTGTCAGCACGCCTCTGGGTCTTGTCAGGAACGTATCCAAACGCCCTGTCCTCACCATTGATGGGAAGTCTCCGGTGATTCCTCTTCCGAACAGCTCCGTAAGGTAAAAAGATACCGACATTATCCCGAAAAAGAAATACAGATTTCCTCCGCTCCATCCTTTAAGGCTCTCAAATCTGTCAACGATGAGGATCACCACCATCATCTCGCCACCCTCCATTACGAGCTGGGCGAGAGTCTGCATGATGAACGAGCTGGGATACTGGAGATGGCTCTTTAAAAGCATCCCTATTGACTTTATGTATAACCGTAGTGTATTCATTCAGCCTCCCTGAACTATCATACGTTTCTTGTTTGCATTCCACATGGCTGCCCCAAGGGCAATGAGTGCCACCACCCAGAAGGCCTGAAGAGCATAAACTCCAAAGGCACTGGCGGGCGCATACTCACCGGTATAGAGCCTTATGGGCGCATCAAGCAGCTGCGAATATGGAAAAAACTTAAGGACTCTCTGCCAACTCTCCGGGAAAAGAGTAAGCGGAAAGAGATTTCCTGAAAGTGTGATCATAAGCAGATTAAGCAGTCCCTGCATGCCCCTTGGATCAAGGGTTTTCATGGTAAATGCCACAGTGATGTTTTCAAGGGCACAGACACATAAGAGTCCCAGAAAAAGAGCCGGAAGCGCCGCAAGCAGCCCTACAAAAGAAGACGGCAGGCTCATTCCCCATCCCTTTGGAAGAAGAAAAGCTACCACAAGCATGGGCACAGCTCTCATAAGACTGCCCATGAGCTTTTGCGCCATTATCCTTGCATAGTAGAAGCCGTACATATCCACAGGACGGCACATATCATAGGCTATGTCCCCGGATCGGATCTTGTCCACCAGTTCCGAATCAGAAGCCAGCATCATGCGGAAAAAAGCCTGCTGCAGCCAGACATACGTAGCTACACTTTCAATCGGCAGAGTCTGCGGCTTGCTGTCATAAAGAGCTCTGTACAGCGCCACCAGAATAAGCCCGAAAAACATCTGGCAGAGAATTCCGCCAATCATGGCACCTCTATATTGAAGCTCCATCCGAAGTCTCATCTTAAACACAGTAAAATATGACATAATCAACCTCTAAAAAGTAAACCTGATATCTACCAAATGCAAAATCCGGAATCCATGCGCACTTTTACAAATCCAGTTCCTTGTACATTGCAGCGATCAGATGGTCTGTGTTCTCCGGCTGCAAAGTAAGTTCTCTGATATTTCCTGCTTCCTGCAGAATTCCCAAAAGCTTTGAAGTTGGAAGAACCGATGGCTCATAGCTAAGTTCAATTCCATCTTCCGTCCTGCTCCATTTAACCTCGTCCGGAAGCTTTAATCCTGCAACATCTCCGTCGTATTTGATATTCACGTTGCGGACTGTATCGTAGCGCTCAAGCAGTTCCTGAAGCTTTCCGTCAAAGAGTTTTTTGCCATGACCAAGGACCATAACTCTTGAGCACAGCGCCTCGATGTCTTCCATATCATGGGTTGTGAGCATGATGGTTGTGCCGTACTCCCTGTTTTCCCATTTAAGGAAGTCTCTTAAAGCCAGCTTGCTTACTGCGTCCAGGCCGATGGTCGGCTCGTCCAAAAACAGCAGCTCCGGCCTGTGAAGAAGTGATCCGCACAGCTCTGCTCTCATTCTTTGTCCAAGGCTAAGGAGTCTTAAAGGCGTTCTCATAAGAGGCTCCAGCTGCAGTGCGCCCGCCAGCTCTTTTAACCTGGAGTCATAATCCCCCTGAGGAATTATGTAGATGTCCCTAAGAAGCGAATAGCTGTCGATTATCGGAACATCCCACCAAAGCTGGCTTCGCTGACCAAACACAACTCCGATGTTCTTGACGTGCCTTTTTCTCTCCTTCCAAGGCACGATGCCTCCCACATTTACTTCGCCACCATCCGGCGTCAGAATTCCTGAAAGAATTTTGACCGTAGTTGATTTACCGGCTCCGTTGGGGCCGATATATCCTACAAGTTCTCCTTTATCAACGGAAAAAGAAACGCCTTTAAGGGCATTCACTATTTCTTTTTCCCTTAAAAGCTTTCCTTTTTCATGTTTCTTTTTTACTATGAAATCTTTCTTTAAGTTACTGACTTCAATATAGCTCATACTTATCCCCATCAAATTT
>JAILMY010000042.1 GCA_024692165.1 Butyrivibrio sp.
CCTGTTCCCGGAGCACCTTCCAGAAGAACTCCCTTAGGAATTCTGGCACCAACTCTTGTAAACTTTCCGGGATCCTTAAGAAACTCTATAATCTCGGACAGCTGCTCTTTCTCCTCAGCAAGTCCTGCCACGTCATCCAGCTTGACCTTATTGTCTTCCCCGGTAGACATTCTGGCTCTGCTCTTGCCAAAATTCATCATCTTGGAGTTGCTGCCACCTCCGGCCTGCATATTTGTCATCATGGAGAATATAAAGACCATGACCACAAGGCCCACAACAATAGGAATAATGCCGTTTATCAGGACATTCTCCGAAGGGATGTCCTTAACTTCCACATTTATACTAAGGTTTGTCAAAAGAGATTCCACAGCAGTAACGTCTGTTGTGTAGAAAATCACATCGTCACTTCCGTCGTTAAATGATACTCTCGCAGCACCAGTAGGTGTCTCGGCGTTTGGCATGATGACCACATTCCTGACCTTACCTGCGGTAACATCGCTTTGAAGCTGAGACAGATTGTAGGAATTGGAATTTGATGAAAACAGACTGCTGCCGTATTCCAAAACCACAACAAATACCAGAAGTATAAGCGCGAAGATAAATATAGAGTTAAAATTTCTGGTTTTATTCAATTTCCCTTTTTCCCCCTTTAAGGTAAACCAACATTAGTTAAATTCCACAACTCCGATATAAGGAAGGTTGCGGTATCTCTGATCATAATCAAGTCCGTAGCCTACTACGAACTCATCCGGAATTTCAAATCCTGTATAATCAACCTTTACATCAGTAACACGTCTCTCAGGTTTGTCCAAAAGAGTGCAGAGTTTAATGCTGGCAGGGCCTCTGTCTCCAAGCATCTTGATAAGATATGAAAGAGTTCTTCCTGAGTCAACGATATCCTCAACAATAAGAACATCTCTGTCCTTAAGCGGCTCATCAAGGTCCTTGACGATCTTAACTACACCACTGGATTTTGTGGAGCTTCCGTAGCTTGATGCAGACATAAAGTCCATAGTTACAGGAACTGTGATACGCTTAGCGAGCTCACACATAAAGAAAACTCCACCCTTAAGAACGCATACCAGATGCACTGACTTGCCCTGATAGTCCCTGCTTATCATCTCTCCAAGTTCCTGGATTCTCTTATCCACTTCATCTTCCTTGAGTAATACACGAACTGATTCAGCCATTTAAATATTTCCTCCATTATCTATATTTATTGCCAAAATTCTATTGGTGTTCTCACTGACCTTGTAGGCTCCGCTCATTCTATAGCCCGGAACCCAGATTATATCACTGCCATCTGCCAAAAGATACATCTCGTCCCTTTTAGATCTTGGTATCTTCTCGTCAGTCATCAGTTTGCTTATTTTTTTCTTACAAAGACCCTCGCCCTGCTCTACCAGAATATAGTCATCCGGGCGTCTTTTCCGAAAAATAGCTCCTTGTATTCTATCATAATCAAACCATTTAGTATACGCAGATGTTGGAAATAGTTTCCCTACATTATATTGCAATATTTCGATATGTGCCATACCAAGATCCGGTATCAAAATCTCTGTTTTATCCCCAATCTCCATTAACTGTGGCACATTGAACTGTTCATTATTATTTCGTGAATTTTTTATGTCTTTTTTGGTAATAGTCAAAACATCGTAGTTTCTTTCAGCCATAAGGCCATATGGAAGGTCCATGAAAGCGCTCCCTTTAGAGCCCTCGCTAAGATCCAGCAGTGCCTCGATATGAGAAGCTGTTATATCCTTCCTGTGGGGCGTAAGCTTTTCCATGCACATAAGAATGATATCCGGTTTTACCGCTTCGTGAAGCTCTCTGAACCTGATCAGATCAATGCCAAGCCCATTATCCTTTTGACTTACAATCTTTTCGAAACATTCCTTTGAACTGCTTCTTATAAAGTCATCTGCTCTGGCAAATTCCTCAGAAACCCTGCACAGATGACTTACTGAGGCTGCATTTATCTCTTTTTCCATAGCCGGCAAAAGAACATTTCTGATTATGTTTCTGGTGTGAATGTTCTCATCATTGGTGGCATCGTGGCAGTAGTCCTGATTCTTTTCCCTCAGGTACTCTTCAATCTCAAAGCGGTTTACACATAAAAGAGGCCTGATAATGTTGCCCCTGACAGGCCTGATCCCTCCTGCCCCATGAATTCCGGAGCCTCGAAGGAGGTTCATCAAAAGGGTCTCCGCCACATCATTCTGATGATGGGCTGTGGCAATAAAAGCTGCCTTCTGCTCCCCGGCCACAGTCTCAAAGGCCTCGTATCTGACCTTTCTCCCTGCCTCTTCCTCTGTCATTTTCCATTCCCTGGAAAGTGCCGGTATGTCTTTTTCCACCAGCTGATAACTGATATCATGCTTCTTACAAAACTGCCGTGTAAATTCTGCGTCCTCTCCGGCTTCCTCTCTGATGCCGTGATTTACATGAACTGCAAAAAGCTTTATATCAAGAAGCCGCCGCAGCTGCCATAAAACCAGCAAAAGAGCTGTAGAATCAGCCCCACCAGAAAAGCCCACCAGCACGGTGCTGCCAGGGCTTATCATCTCTTTTTGCAATATAAAGTTGTAAACCCTGTTCTCAAAGCTGTTCATCCCAAATTCTCAAAAATCAAAGCGCAGACCTATACGTTTCCCCGTAATATGCCTGCGCTTAATAATCTTGATTAATCATTTACTCTCATTTTTGAAGATAATCTCACCCGGATATACCAATCCTAATTTATCTCTTGCTGTATCTTCTATGTATTTACGCGTCTGTGTATACTTCTCGAATTCGGCTATCTCTTCGCTTCTAGCCTGCTCATCCTCAATCTGGGAAACAAGAACTGCTTCCTTCTCCTGGTATTCATGAGCCTTCTTCATGAGACCAACGCTCTTGACGGAAACTACCGAAACCAGAATCAACACAACAACGCTGGCCCATACAATGCCTGCCTTATTCTGAAAGCGACGCCTCTTGTAGCGTGCTCTGCCTGCCATTATATGTACCTCACATATTGAATTTTTGGACATAATCCTAAACATATTCTAATACAGATTAGATATATTTGTAAAGTTGGGTCACATCTTCTTTGTGGATAGTTTCCTGCACATCAAGAACCTCAACACTAACGTCCTTGTTTCCAAAGCCGATAGTGATCTTATCACCAACCTTGACCTCTGCTGAAGCTTTGGCTGGTTTGCCGTTTATTTGTACTCTTCCGGCGTCGCAGGCCTCATTTGCCACTGTGCGTCTCTTTATAAGTCTTGTTACTTTTAAATATTTATCCAGTCTCATATATTTAGTTACCTGTAGACGCAGAAGCCGTGCTGGCTGCGTCACTTGCCTCCTCGTTATCTTTTTTTGACGATCCACTGTTTCCATCGTCCTGTGATGTCTCTTTACTGGTGGCATCTGTAGAAGAATCATGGTCAGAATTCCCCTCCGATGATGCCTCTGATGATGTCTCTGATGAAGAACTCGTATCATCTGTGGATGCATCTGAGCTTCCCTGGCTTGAAGCGTCGGAGCTTGCATCACTTGATGAATCCGAGCTTCCGGTGCTGGCCTGGCTGGACGCATCTGATCCGCTGTTTGAGTTTGCAGGGTTCGAAGATGATGTGGAATTACCGGAAGATGGCTCTTCCTTCTTGATCTTCACAAGCTCCGGAAACTTATAGCTAAGGTCTGACTCCTCAGCATCAATATTTATGCGATAGCTCTTGGTCTCATAGCCCTCTTTTTTTACAATAACCTCATGATTGCCTGACACCTTGGTCACATTCGTGGGAACTATTCCGATATAGTTGCCGTCAAAATAGACCTCGGCCCCGTTTGGTTCATCGATATAGATCTTGTGTCCACTTATCACCTTGTTCTGCGCACTTGAAGAACTCGTTGAGTTTGATGAATTCGAGGAATCCGACGAATTGCCACTTACAGTCTGGCTGCTCCCAAGCTTGGATACATCAACGGTCTCAGAGGAAATATCCTTCCTGGATGAACCGGTCTGGCTGGATACATTCGCAGAATTGTCCACAGCAGTTGACGCTTTCGCTGACGAGTCCTCTGAAGAAGCCTCGCTGGATGCATCCTCTGTCTTTTCAAGCTCTATGCTGATTACAGACTTGGGTGTCCCTACCTTGAGGTACTTGGTCTGAGTTTCATATCCATCAGCCATAACCTTGAGATTATGATAGCCATAAACCACTGTCTGTGGCACACCGGTGAGCATTCTGGTGCCGTCCACAAAAACATCCGCGTTTTCGGGAATAATCTCAAAGGTGATCAGTCCCTCTTTTGGCTTAGCTATGGTTACATTGCTGGTATCTATGACAGTCTCCTGATTCCTGCTGATGTTTACCTTTGACTGGTAATTTGCGCCGTTTCCTATTATCTGAAGATTATAATCTCCTTCGGGAGCACTAAGAAGCATGTTTGGCGATATCTTGTGGATCACTGTATTATCCAGTTCCAACCAGGCTCCAACAAGGCTCTGATTCTCAACCACATCGGAGGAAAGGCTCACGTAGCCATGTCCGCTGGTTACAACTACGCTGTAAATATCCTTGCCAACGCCGCTTACTGCTATGCTGTCGGTAGAAAGCACATCCTCAGCAAGAGCAGGCTTGTCCTCAGCAATCACCATGGTTCTGGGATCGATCTTGTATATTGAGCCCTTTACCGCTGCGGTTCCGTCATTTCTCACAAGGTCATGATCCCTGGTGCTGTCTATATACCAGGCATCCTTGTTAATGCTCAGTGTGGTGATCATCTTGGAACTCTTTAAAAATGTCACATCCACAATCTGTCCCTGCTGTAAAAGACTTGCCGACAGGGCACTTCCGTAGGCGTCATACATCATGCTTGTATTGTCATAGCCAAGTGTATAATCCTTCCCCAAAGCATGATTCCTGAATTTGATGGTCTTATTTACCGTATCCACCGCTCTTATGGTGGCTGTATCCGCTGAATCGTACTTGCCAACCATGGAAATATTGATCTTTCCGATGGCGGTAGTGGCACCCGCCCTTATACCCTGAAGGGAAAAAAGTGTGGTAAAGGCAAGGGAAAGCGCTAATATAGTTTTAACTATTCTCTGATTTCGGTTCACTACAACCCCTTTTCACTGATCCTTCATGTACTCTTTTCTTAGGCGCTCCGGCTCTAGCAAATACTCCTTTGTATTGTGCTCGGGATTATCAAGTACATCCTCAAGCATGGCATTAAGTATGACTCCAATCTGTTTCCCCGGCATTATCCCAATGTTAATGAGATCCTTTCCACTGACCTTAAGATCTCCCAGGGTTACACATTCTCTTTTCTCTATTATTTCCTCATATACACGGCGGGTCTGCTTTAAAAGCTCAAGCTTCTCCTCCCTCATATAATCGCTCTGTGACAGCGTGTCTGCCTCCCTGATTTCAAGAAGAAGCGGGTAATCCTCAACTCCGACTCTATTCATTGCTCTTCTGACGTTTCTGGCAGTTGGCTCATATCGCTCATCATGATATCTGATGAGATTGCAGGCCTGATCCATGGTCTTGCGATCAAACTTAAGCCTTAAGAAAAAGTCTCTTGCCATCTCTACACCCTTCTCCTCATGTCCGTAGAAATGGCTCACACCCTTGCTATCTACTGATATTGTAGCAGGTTTGGCGATATCATGCATCAGCATGGTAAGTCTTAACACTCTGTCGGCTCTGATATTCAAAAGTGTCTGGATGATATGCTCTCCCACCGAATAAGCGTGGTGAATATTATTCTGCTCGGTTGTCATGCAGGCGTCGAACTCAGGAAGTATTACTTTTGTAATCCCAAGTTCGTATGCGCATCTTAACTTGTCCGGGTGATCAGATACCAAAAGCTTTACCAGCTCCACCTGTATTCTTTCTGCGCTGATCTTCCGAAGGGTCTGCGCCAGCTCTTTTATCGCCTCTTTTGTTCTATCCTCAATTTCATAGTCCAGCTGAGCGGAAAACCTGACTGCGCGCATGATTCTAAGGGCATCCTCAGAAAATCTCTCTCTGGGCTCTCCCACACATCTGATCAGTCTGTTATTAAGATCCTCAATGCCGCCAAACTTGTCTATAAGGCCCTCTTCCTCATTGTAGGCCATGGCATTTATGGTGAAATCCCTGCGCTTCATGTCCTCTACCAGGCTTTTGGTAAAGGTAACCTCGCTGGGATGTCTTGAATCCTCATACTTACCGTCAATCCTGTAGGTTGTTACTTCATAACCCTCTTTTCCGAACATGACCGTGACAGTGCCATGCTCAATTCCGGTATCTATGGTCCTCTTAAAAAGACGCTTAATATCAGCCGGAAGGGCATTGGTCGTTATGTCCCAATCGCCGGGTTCTCTTCCCAGTATGGCATCCCTTACACATCCACCTACAATGTAAGCCTCAAAACCCGCCTCATGCATGGTGTCCAGGATCTTTTTTGCATTTTCCGGTAGTTTAATCTTCATATCATCATAATAGCCTAAAGAATTATTGTTTACAATATTTTAACTGTCCATTTTCCTTATGTGGACGTATACTTAGTGTATGATATTATGAGGACTAAAATATGCAATTACGAAGATTCTCCAAACTCATTATTTTCATAACCGCCCTCATACTTGTTATCTTTATCATTTATGTAATTCGCGACACCGCGGATGAAGTACAGATCAGCAGTGCTACCATCCATAGCATCGATGATGGTTGGACACTTAAATGCGAAGGGCAGACCACAGAAAATGTGACGATAACAACAGCTGACATCGGTATTATTAACGATAAGGATGTTGTTGAGATAACCCGTGTCCTTAAGGATGTTGGGCTTAGTAACCCATGTCTGTCTTTCTTTTCCAAGCATGCTGTCACTGATGTCTATCTTGATGGCGAGCTTATTTATACCTTCGGACAGTATTACGTAGAGAAAAACCGGACCGTTCCGGATAAGCGCCATCATATTCCCCTGGGGGATGACTACGCAGGAAAAACCCTTAGGATTGTTTATACCGGCTCAAGAAGATCTTCCTTCACCAGCCTGGATTCCATCTATCTGGGAAAAAGATCTGATATCCTTACAAAAGAAATTGGCCAGTCCTGGGTTTCCATACTAATCGGATTCTTCCTCTTTACCCTGGGTATAGTGCTGATCATCCTGTCTCCCTATCTTTTCATATACCACAATAACGATCTTCGTATCTTTTTCAGCGGGCTTATTTCCATAATGCTCGCCGTATATATCATGGCCTTTAACGGGGTCTTTGATATTCTTATAAACAACGCAGCCCTTAACACTACTCTGGAATATGTTTCTCTTTACAATATCCCCACTACGATCCTTGGCTACCTAATGTCCTCCTACACGGGAAAAGAGAGAAAGATCTTCCATGTGATGTTCATTTTCAACTCAATTCTTTTTATCAGTGCCCTTGTTCTGTTCTCCCTGCATATTGCCAGAATTTCTGACTTTACCATATTCCTTCATATGGCCTGTGCCGTTGAAGGTGTCGGCGCCATCATCATAATAATCCGTACCTATCTGATCAACCGAAAAGACATGTCGACCCATGCCTACTCTTCGGACAATCTTTTTGTTTCCGGACTTTCTGTTTTCATGGCACTATCAATTGTCGATATCATCAGGTACAATCTTCAGAAATATACCACCGGAAGAGGCCAGCAACGTGCATCACTCCTGGGATTTACTCTCGGTGCTCTGGTATTTGTCACCTGTCTTTTGCTCAGCTATTTCTTCTACACCATCTTTAGTTCCAATATGGCTTCCATGCAGAGCAGGATCATGAGCATGGCATATACCGATACGCTTACGGGCCTTTCCAACAGAGCTCGCTGCGAACAGATGCTCAACATTCTCTCCGAGGATCACAGCACCTATGTCATTATCAGTCTTGATCTGAACTATCTGAAAAAAGTAAACGACACCCTGGGACATCACGAGGGCGACCGCCTTCTTACAGGCTTTTCAACAATCCTTACAGACTGCTTCTGGGATGCAACCCTTATAGGTCGTATGGGCGGCGATGAATTCATGGTTGTCATGATGGATGAGCGAACATTTAACGTAACCAAGCGCATTCATGAGTTCTATTCCATGATCGGTGAGTGGAACAACAAGGAACTCAGCTTTAAGTACTCAGCAGCTTATGGGTATGCTTACAGCCATGAGGTTCCAAATGGTTCCGCAAAAGAAGTATATATGCTTGCAGACAACCGTATGTATGAAATGAAACGTGAACAACACCAGACCGGTGGCCAGGAGGTGATTGTACATGCGTAGAATTTTGACCTTCCTTGGTCTTTCCCTCCTAATACTTATAATGATGGCTGCAACACTGCTTTCACTCTTTAGATTTACTCCCAAATACCCAATTCTGGAGCTTGAAAAGGGCTGGACTGTAATCTACCACAACGAGCAGTTTGTAAATACTAACTTAGAGCGAATGAGCAAGCAGCTGGGAACAACCTTTTCAAATGGTGATACCATTACCCTTAACTATGAGAAGCAGCTCCAGTATCCTGTGGTTCCTTTTCCCTACATTGTCTTCAAATCCCAGTACTGCGGATATCAGGTTTACATAGACGGAAATATTATTGCCGAAAAGGACACAAACGAGAGCTTCCAAAATGATTTTGTCGGAATATCCTATAACGCCGTAAGTCTTCCGCAAAATATCGATGGCAGCAAGCTGTCCATAAAGCTTTTTATCTGCGAAAATAACGCCCGTGTCGATATGATGCATCCTATTATCGGAGACTATGACGACATATACAGATACATTACCCACGGAGCACTTTATCCAAGCTTTACCGGAACTTTCATGATCATATTTGGAACAGTGTTCCTTATAATCTCGCTTATTTTCTACTTAAGAACTGATGGCGTTGCTCCTCAGGTCCTTACCTCGCTCCTATCTATATCCATTGGAGCCTGGATGATCACAGCCTTTAACTGCTTTGATTTTGTTCTGGATCCTGCCATCGCCACCACAATTGAGTATATTTCCATGTACTCGCTTTTGCCTTTGTTATACTTTTTGATTGCCAGCCTTCACAGACGCGCAGACAACAGCGTTGTATATTTCCTGGCTATCACCAGCACACTGTTTGGCATCAGCTTTGTGGTACTCCATGTGCTGAACATTGTTCACATCAATCAGTTCCAGATGCCTTATTTCTTCATGGCTGCAATTGGTCTTTTTATACTCGGAATGTATTGTTATAACGATTTTAAGATTTGGACAAGAATATCCTCTACCTTCATACTTATGATAGGTATTACGGTACTTGCTTTGTCTCTGACCTTTTATGCAGTAGTGGCTATTTCCAAGTCCGTCATAGACTACAGACAAAGCCGTCTGCTTTATCTTCTTGTGCCATCAGGAAGTCTTTTCTTCGTGACATCACAGCTTTTAAATCACTTTATTTTCATGACCAGATCTTTTGCCCAGAGAAAAGAATATCTTTCTCTCTCCAAGATCGCCTACGTTGATAACCTTACCGGTGTGTCAAACAGAGCAAGCTTCGATTCAAAAATGGCAGAAATGGAAAATACTGATGATGACTTCTGTATCCTGAGTCTTGACCTGAACGGTCTTAAGGAAGTTAATGACAATGCCGGACATCCGGCCGGTGACAGACTGCTTAAGTCCTTCGCTAAAACGCTACTGGATGTTTTCAGCTCTAAGGGAGACTGCTTCAGAGTCGGCGGCGATGAATTCATCGTGATTTTTAAGCAAATAGAAGCGACTACCCTGGACAGTTTGTTGACTGAACTTGATAGTCGCCTGAAAAAACTTGATGAAGAAGATACGGAAATCAATCACAGTGTCTCCCATGGTTATTGCTTCAGATCAGAAACTCAGGAGAAAGACACCCATTCCGTTTTAATGCTGGCTGATGCCAGAATGTATGAATATAAGCGTAATTTCTACAGTTACATGATGAGCCGGTAGGTCTGATCAATATGCTCTGCCCCAGTAAACCATCTTCTTTGCCGGCTGTCCGCAGACTACACATGTGTCTGAGAGATTCTTCTGCTCGAAAGGAATACATCTGCTGGTTACGCTGTAGTCTTCCTTGATCTTCTCTTCGCACTCACGGCATCCGCACCACATGGCCTTAACAAATCCCTTTGTCTCCTTGAAGGCTTCCTCAAACTCTTCCTTGTTGTGTGCCTCAAAGGTATGAGACTCAAGATGCTTCTTTGCTCTGTCGTACATATCCTTCTGGATCTGGTCAAGAAGCTCTCCAACCTTTGTCTCTACATCTGCTATAGCGCACTCGATCTTTTCTCTTGTGTCACGTCTTACAAGTACGCACTTACCGGCTTCAAGATCCTTAGGTCCGATCTCGATACGTACAGGAATTCCTCTCATTTCCTGCTCCGCAAACTTAAAGCCCGGAGTTCTGTCTGTATCGTCAGTCTTTACTCTGAAGGCGGAAAGGCTCTTTGCGATGTCATAGGCAGCATCTAAAACGCCTTCCTTCTTCTGCTGAATAGGAATAACAACAACCTGGATTGGTGCGATCTTAGGAGGAAGAACCAGTCCGGAATTGTCTCCGTGAACCATGATCATTGCTCCGATGGAACGTGTTGAAAGTCCCCAGGATGTCTGGAATACATAGTGAAGCTGATTATCTTTTCCTGCATACTGGATGCCGAATGCCTTAGCAAAGCCATCACCGAAGTTATGGCTGGTTGCGCTCTGAAGGGCACGTCCGTCATGCATAAGTGCTTCTACTGTGTATGTCGCCTCTGCTCCGGCAAACTTCTCTTTCTCTGTCTTCTGTCCCTTGATAACAGGGATAGCCATATCGTTTTCAAGGAAATCAGCATATACGTTAAGCATCTGCTGTGTGCGCTCCTCAGCCTCTTCGAAGGTTGCGTGAGCTGTGTGTCCTTCCTGCCAGAGGAACTCTCTTCTTCTAAGGAAAGGTCTTGTCTCTTTTTCCCAACGAACAACGCTGCACCACTGATTTAATACCTGTGGAAGGTCTTTATATGAATGAATCTCTCCCTTGTAGTAGTCACAGAAAAGAGTCTCTGATGTAGGTCTTACGCAGAATCTCTCAGCAAGTGGCTCAAGTCCGCCATGTGTAACCCATGCTACTTCAGGAGCGAATCCTTCAACGTGATCCTTCTCCTTCTGAAGAAGTGACTCAGGAATGAACATTGGAAGGTATGCGTTCTGAACTCCTGTCTCCTTAAATCTTGCATCAAGGTGTTTCTGAATAAGCTCCCAAATTGCGTATCCTGCAGGCTTAATTACCATACATCCCTTAATGTTAGAGTAGCTAACCAGGTCAGCCTTGATACATACGTCTGTGTACCATTGTGTGAAATCCTCATCCATAGATGTGATCTCAGCTACAAGTTTCTTGTTGTCTGCCATTTTT
>JAILMY010000087.1 GCA_024692165.1 Butyrivibrio sp.
GGCAAAATCTCTGTTAAAGGTTACTGCCCACAGAGAAGAACCATCCCCCTGAATGATCACAGGCTTGCCCTGCTGCATACGCTTGATAACCTGATAAAAGCCCTTGTTACCGTGAACTCCGGGAGGGGTACTCCTCTCATCATAGGTGTGACTTGGGCTTACTATTGTTACAGGGAAACCTTCTGTCCTGTATTTATCAAGAAGGAACTCCTCGCAGGCAATCTTGTTCCTTGAATACTCCCAGTATGGATTGGAAAGAGTTGTGCCCTCTGTTATCACATATGAAGCTGCGGGCTTAGCATAGGCAGAAGCTGAGCTTATAAAGATGTACTGCTTTGTTTTGCCCTTGAAGAGCCTGTAGTCGCGCTTTACTGCTTCCACGTCAAAGGCGATAAATTCGCTGACCACGTCAAATTCCATGCCCTCAAGTTTTTTGGCTGCCTCTTCTTCGTTGTAGATGTCAGCTACAATCTGCTTTACACCCTCCGGCACTTCATTCTTACGATTACCTCTATTCAGAAGGTAAACCTCCCAAAGGGGATCCTCTGCCAGTTTCCTTACAATCCCCATGCTGATAGTGCCTGTACCGCCGATAAATAAAGCTTTCATGTAGTTACCCTCCTGTTTAACTCATTGTTTTCCCTATATGTAGTTTTTTCCCTTCTCCAGGGTAGATTGTGGAATGCCAAATAAAATGCGTACACGTTGACTATAAGTGCACCTATCCAGGCGCCGATCTCAGTATATGCTGTAGCCCTAAAACCAATGCGGCCGATAAAGAATGAAATAATGAATGTTCTGATAACCATCTCAAGAATTCCGGAAGCCATTGGAAGCATCGGCTTGCCCATTCCCTGAACACTGCTTCTGATAACAAAAAGAATATTAAGTATTATCATCATTATGCCACATCTTGGGAGAAAAACACATACCAGTTCTATCTGTTCGGCTCCGGAGAGCAAAATCCCGGCAAGTTTATCAGGAATAAAGATCATAAGTGAGCCAAGTACCAGATAGGAAATCAGTGAAATTCCAAGGCATACCTTCATTCCTCTGAGAATCCTGTCAAATTTGCCCGCACCGTAATTCTGGCTTGTATAGGCTGACATGGCATTTCCTGCTGTGGCAGCAGGGTTCATAAAGAGGTTTAAGTACCTGCTGCAGGCAGCGTAAGCCGCTGTATATACAACGCCAAAGCCGTTTACGAAATACTGGACCACCATGACTCCCACTGCAGTTATGGAGTTCATGAAGGCCATAGGCAGACCGTTGCTTAAAAGCTCCGTGAATATTCTTTTTTCATTTACAAAATGTCTCTTTTCCAGGGATATAGCTTCAATGTGTCTGAGTCTGTCGATACAAATTGCTGAAGAGACTACCTGGGCAATGATCGTAGCTATGGCAGCGCCTTCAACTCCCATGTGAAATATGAAAATAAACAGGCTGTTGAGGCCCACATTTAATATCGAAGAAGCTATGATCGCTCTCAACGGAGTCTGGCTATCTCCAAGTGCCCTAAGAATCGCTGCCGAAATGTTATAGCAGATTCCAGTAAAAAGACCTCCGAAGATGATGTAACCGTATTTTAAACAGTCCATCATTATCTTCTCATCTGTTCTAAGAAGCCTTAGTGCATGGGGTAAAAAGAGCACGCTTATAACAGAAAGACTTATGGCAAGAACCATCCCAAGCTCGATTACCGCTGCGAATCTGTGCTTTAAGGTCTCGCTGTCTTTGGCTCCGTAGCTCTGGGCTACGAGCACGCTAAAACCGTTGGCCAATCCAAACGAAAAGCCAACGATCAAAAAGAACAATGATCCCATATTTCCTACTGCTGCCAGGGCATTATCACCAAGGCCCTTTCCTACGATCCATGTGTCTGCAAAATTGTAAAGCTGCTGGAGCATACTGGTCATTAAAAGAGGCCAATAAAATGCCAGAATCAGCTTTAAAGGGCTGCCTTCTGTAAAATCCAGCTCCCTTTTCCTGGTTACTTCCATAGATTTATTCATAATCCTCACCTCGCCATGAAATTCAATTGTTTCCCGGTTTCACATCCCCCGTGGAATATCCATATCTTGGCAGTATCATTTTATAATTCGGTTTCCAAAATTTATATTTTTTTATTGGCATATTTTGCCCATTTTTTGTTATTATTATTTTATGGAAAATTCAGAGAAAACTTTTAAAGAAAAAATACAGTTTAATTCACCCTCATCCATCTCTGTTACTGATGAAGAGGGGCCAGAGAGCTATCCTCTGCACTGGCATAATGCGGCAGAATTCACTCTTATTCTTAAGGATGACTGTAAATACAGAGTAAATGACACCCTCTATGAACTAAACACCGGGGATATCCTTTTGGCATGGCCTCAGCAGATTCATGAGACCGTTCATATTCCCAAGGGAGGGGCATTATTCATACAGTTTCCCTCAGTTATCCTGGAAAACAATCTTGATCTCGTGTCTATTTCAAGGTTTTTATATGAATGTCATAAAATTTCCGCTGCTGAAAATCCTGATTTGGCGGGCTTTATCAAGAACAAAATTTTGGACATACAAAAAATCCATAACTCCTCAGATCCTCTTTCAGAGACCAGATGTAAGTTATGTATTTATGACATTCTCCTTAAGATCGGAGAATACTCTATTTCCTTGGCAAAAAAGAGAGTCAGCATAGATAAAGATACCGGCGCAAGCTGGGACTATATCCATAAAGCCTGCACATATATAGTAGAAAACTCCGCCGAGGGCATAACTCAGGTGGACGTAGCCGGCCACATAGGCATCAGCACCTTCTATTTATCCAAGCTTTTCAAGAAGTACATGCACATGTCTTTTCCTACATATCTGTCAAATATAAGGGTAAAAAAGGCTGCATCCATGCTCCTTAATGAAAATCTCAGTATAACGGAAGTAGCTTTTTTGTCCGGATTCCAGTCAACCACCACTTTCAACAAGGCCTTTCACGACATCACCGGATATTCACCCAGGGATTACCGTAAACTCTATCGGTAATCATTTATTATGTTGACAGTAGGTAGTGGTATTGATATAATAACCTTTGTGACTCGGAAGAGTGCGATTCTTGAATTATATTTCAGAAATCCGCATCTACTGCGGATTTCGTGAGAAAATGAATCAAGAGTCAACCAGGTCCTGCGACGTAGTCGCACTGGAATGACCTGGTTGATAAATTCTTGAATTTTAATTCAAGAATATACAAGCTGTTGTAGCACAGTCGGTAGTGCGTCGCATTGGTAGTGCGGAGGTCACGAGTTCGATTCTCGTCAGCAGCTTTTTTGTTGCCCAAAAACCCCTGTAGGCAAAGGCCCACAGGGGTTTTCCATTATCATGAAGTTTGTCAGGACATCAGCTTCTCAATAAGATACTGATAGATGTCCGCATTCTGCTCCTGCCATTTGTCGCAGATGTTCTGAGCGATCTCTTCGGTTGGAACATTCAGGCTGATATCCACAAGGCTCTGACCGTTCTCCTTGGCGATGAGGCGAGCTGTATATTCATTGTCGCCGGTCTTTTGATAGTCAGCCAGTATTGAAGCTTCATTGCGAAGCCTCATACTGTTGTTTCTTAAGAAATCATCAATCTCCACCTTAATCGCAGGATTGATCCTGTTGCCAAAAAAGTTTAAGGTCTCAGCTCCTTCAGGGGTTATCTCAAGGTAGGTCCTGTTTGCAACAGTCTTTTCTTTCACCAACTCTGATAATGCCAGTTCGCTGAAGACCTCCTGAAGTGTCAGGAAAGTTGTATATTCTTTTTCCAAAATAAAGTCGTAGATCTGAGATTTGCTAAGTGGCACATCGCAGCGCTTTAGCATGTACAGAACTATCATCTTATATAAAGTAAGATACTGGGAGCTCACTTTGGTCCCTCCAAAAAGTCAGTTACTATTTAGGAAAGCTGATCAGCCCTTTTTGTAGCATTCCTTGACTGCAGCGGATACAGCCTCAACACATCTTGGATCGAAGGCTGCAGGCAGGATATTTACATCGCTGAGCTCATCGTCAGGAATAAGTGCAGCAAGAGCATTTGCTGCTGCAAGCTTCATCTCCTCAGTGATCTGGGTAGCTCCGCACTCAAGAGCACCTCTGAAAATACCCGGGAAAACAAGCACGTTGTTGACCTGGTTAGGGAAGTCGCTTCTACCGGTTCCAATAACACGAACTCCGGCCTCTTTTGCCAGGTCAGGCATTATCTCAGGAACCGGGTTGGCCATTGCAAACATGATGGCATCCTTGTTCATGGAAGCCGCCATCTCTTTTGACACGATTCCCGGAGCTGAAACGCCTACAAAAACATCTGCTCCAACAAGAGCATCTGCCAGGGAACCGTTCTTCTGCTCAGGATTTGTGACATCCATCATCTTCTCCTGCATCCAGTTAAGGCCCTCTGTGGTCTTGGAAAGAATTCCCACCTTATCGCACATGGTGACATTCTTGAAGCCGTATCTTAAAAGAAGCTTGGTGATGGCAATTCCGGCACTGCCTGCGCCGTTTACAACCACTTTGCAGGACTCCTTGTCCTTGCCTACAACCTTAAGGCCGTTGATGATTCCGGCAAGAACAACGATGGCAGTACCATGCTGGTCGTCATGGAAAACAGGAATATCAAGTTTCTCTTTTAACCTCTCTTCAATCTCAAAGCATCTTGGTGCTGAGATATCCTCAAGGTTGATGCCGCCAAAGCCCGGAGCTAAATATGTTACAGCCTTAATGATCTCCTCGGTATCCTGAGTATCAAGGCAGATAGGCACTGCATTTACACCGCCGAATTCCTTAAACAGAACGGCTTTTCCCTCCATAACAGGCATTGCTGCATAGGGGCCAATGTTTCCAAGGCCAAGAACTGCGCTTCCATCTGAAACAACAGCTATTGTATTGGATTTAATAGTATACTTGTAAGCAAGGCTCTTATCCTCGGCGATAAGTTTACAAGGCTCTGCTACGCCCGGCGTGTAGGCAATTGCCAGATCCTCTTTGCTCTTAACCTCAGCCTTGGACTGAATGTAGAGCTTTCCCTGCCATTCTTCATGCATTTTCAGTGCTTTCTCTGCGTTTGTCATAATCTGCTCCTCTTTTCCCTTTTCCTTATTCCTAATCGAAGGTTTTTCCAACTATATCATATGCAAAAGATATTACATCTTTTCGCTTGTCGGTATCAATATATTTAAACACATTATAAATATATTTGTGTTTTCCACCAGTAGTCTGAAGTCCAAGAGCCAGTTTCAGAGCAGCAATCTCGTCGGATGCGTCTGTCTGTCTTGAGAGCATTAACGCATCGATATAACCATTTTTTTCCATGATGCTGTAAGCATAGGCAAAGGCCGCTGCCTGCAACGTCTCTCCGGAAGTCGATGAGTAACCAATCTCGCTGAGGATAATTGACCTCACATCTCCTGAAGTATCAAGCATCTCGGGGCGTTGCATATAGTTCGTAAGCACCTCGAGGTTGTCCATGGAAATAGCAGGAGTATCCACTGAATGAGTAGTGTACTTGGTGGACTTCCAGAAGGCTGTGTTCCCGTTGGGATATGAATATGGGTGAGCCGCCAGCCCCCAGTCAATATCACCATCCTCCTTGATAGATGCTGCCAGGATATCAAGAAAATCCTTGGCATTATAATCCCCTGTTTTCTGGGAATTCATGGTCCAGCGCTGATCAATGGAAAAATAAACCTTGGCTGCGCTGTTCTGACTAAGTATTGCGTTGTAAAAAACTCTGAAGGCCTTGGTAAAAGCCAGTGTATAGGTCTCTACATCCACATAGGGCATGTAGTTATACTCTTTTCTCGCGTTGACCTCATTGGCAATGATCCACATGCTGACATTGCCGTGGCCTGAGCCGGAATATCTGCCTGCCAAAAAGCTTGCTACTGCCGCGCAGGCCCTGACTCCGCCGTCTGTGACGCCATTGAACATATAGTAAGGCGCTGTTGAGCCTCTTCTGGCATCAGGGTGGGTCAGATCCGGATATGTGGAGGTATTGGCATTATTAAGCACAATGGCCGCCACATCGATTCCCATTTTGTTGAGCTTTTTGAAAAGCTCGTCATAGGTCTCTATTACCCCTGTATTAAAGTGATAAGTCACCCCGTCGTAGTTGTATGAAATACCGCCGGAGGAAACCAGTATATGAGAAAGCGGAATGTTGTATGCTGCATAGCTCAGGTTAAGATCCGCCAGTTCACTGATCCTGAGTGGATCAGGAAGTATCCCTTTAATGGAATGGTGCTTCATGCCCCCATAGCTGTATCCTGCACAGGCTCCGGGGTTGGTGATATATTTGGAGTGAGCGACACTAACATACTCACCGCCCTGCTTTACAGCAACTGTGAACTTGGAAAAGAGTCTTGAATCCTCCTGTCCCTTGTTGAGATTTATGGTAAAAGAGGTATTCTCGTTCTTGTATATCTTAGCAAGAGGTTCCGCATTTTCAGGAATGGAATCCTCGTAGGTTGCTTCCTCAAAAAGATAGTAGTACTTGTCATCACTGGAGGGAATACCCTCAGAAGAGCAGTCTATCTGCACCTTTTTGGTATCCACGATAAGGCAATTGTCAATGTTTACAAAGGTGCTGCGGTTTGCATCGGTCATCTCCACGGTCTTGGGACGTTTTTTTACCGCCTCTGTGACTGAATGACCTGCATCAACGATACTGCTTATGATACTGCTGTTTAAATACTCTGAAACCAGCTCAGGCTCTTGGAAAGAGGACTCAAAGATTGCCATATCCGTGGCTTCCTCCGGTTCCAGCGCATCCTTACTCGGATCCATACCAAAGATAACATATATAGCCGCAAGAACCACAAAAATAAGCGCGGATCCTGCCACTATACTGCTAAGTATTACAAGCCTTCTATTCCTGCGCGCCCTTGCGCCGGAACGTATCCTACCCCTCTTCTTCATCTATCCCTCATAGAAAACGGAAACCAGTGGTTTCCGCAGTAATTTGATATTTCACTTCTGACCCTTGAGCTTCTTCATATGCTCTTTTATCTTGACTTCATAGCCGTTGCCCGATGGATTATAAAACTCCTTGCCGTTGAGTTCGTAAGGCAGATACTGCTGCTCCACATAGTTGTTCGGATAGTCGTGGGCATACTTGTAGCCGATGCCGTGTCCAAGCTTACTTGCGGACTTGTAGTGAGCATCCTGAAGGTGCGGCGGTATCGGAAGATTGCCGGTTTCCCTGACAGTGGCCATAGCATCGTCAATGGCACATATAGCAGCATTGCTCTTTGGAGCTGATGCGATATAACTGGCTGCCTGAGCAAGAGTTATGCGAGCTTCAGGCATTCCAAGTCGTTCCACGGCAAGTGAAGCTGCAACAGCAACCTGCAGAGCCTGTGGATCAGCGTTTCCCACATCCTCAGAAGCACAGACCATCATCCTCCTGACGATGAACTTAGGATCTTCACCGGCATTAAGCATTCTTGCCAGATAATAAACAGCAGCATCAGGGTCTGAACCCCTCATGCTCTTGATAAAAGCTGAAATAGTGTCGTAGTGGTTGTCCCCGTCCTTGTCGTATCTGGCAACCTTCTTCTGGATACACTCCTCAGCCACCTCTTTGGTGATGTGGATAAGGCCATCCTCACTTCTTTCGGTAGTAAGGATACCCAGCTCTACAGCATTAAGTGCATGTCTTGCATCACCGTCAGCAAGGTCAGCCAAAAACTCTGCCGCATCAGGCTCAAGAACCGCATTGTAAGCCCCCATTCCTCTTTCCTTATCAGTGACTGCCCTGTTAAGCAGAGTCCTGATGTCATCAGCGGTAAGAGGCTTGAGCTCAAAAATAATGGACCTGGAAATAAGCGCCCCGTTAACTTCAAAATATGGATTCTCTGTTGTGGCACCGATCAGAATAACAGTACCGTCCTCGACAAAGGGTAAAAGATAATCCTGCTGCCCCTTGTTGAATCTATGGATCTCGTCAATGAAAAGAATGGTCTTCTTGCCATACATACCAAGATTGTCCTTGGCCTTGGCCACCACTTCCTCCATGTCCTTCTTGCCGGCGACAGTGGCGTTGATCTGCATGAATTCAGCCTTGGTAGTCCCGGCGATGACCTTCGCCAGAGTGGTCTTGCCTGTTCCGGGCGGGCCATAGAGAATAATAGAGCTGAGCTTATCTGCGGAAATTGCACGATAAAGAAGCTTGTCCCGGGCTATGATATGCTGCTGACCCACAACCTCATCAAGGGTTCTTGGGCGCATCCTGGCGGCAAGCGGAGATTCTTTTTCCTTATTGTTTTCGCGCATATACTCAAACAAATCCATAACAAATCAATAATACTATTTTTGGTCGTAAAATAAAAGGGGAACCATGAAACATATAGTTACTATTCACGACCAATGTCATTTAGATAAGCACATGTAGTTAATGCGAAATCTGTATCTGAAGGTAGCCTCGTATATTCAA
>JAILMY010000091.1 GCA_024692165.1 Butyrivibrio sp.
ATCGTAATAAATGCCGGGTGAACGAACAAGCTGGCTGACGATAACTCGCTCTGCGCCATTGATAACGAAAGTACCTGTCGCTGTCATCAAAGGAAGATCGCCCATGAATATCTCATGCTCTGTGATCTCGTCCTTTTCCTTGTTGTGGAGACGAACTTTAACCTTCAAAGGTGCAGCAAATGTTGCATCTCTCTCCTTGCACTTCTCAATCGTATTCTTATTCTTGTCGATCTCATCCTCACAAAGCTTGAAATCAACAAATTCCAGACTGAGTTTGCCGCTGTAATCCTCAATTGGAGAGATATCGTCAAAGACTTCTTTCAAGCCTTCGTCAAGAAACCACTGATAAGAGTTCTTCTGTACCTCAATCAGGTTTGGCATCTCCAGGACTTCCTTCTGGCGCTGGAAACTCATACGGATATTCTTACCCGAGCCAGTAGGATGTAATCTGTTTTTTTCCATTGACATTCACCCCGTTCTTTTATTTTTTGTAATTCCTCTTGCATAAAAGAAGAAGAATTAGTACAATTTAGAAGGTCTCTTAAAAAAGTGCGCAAAAAGACCCACTGCACCACAATAGTGCATTATCCATTGTAAGCCTAGCGAAATATATTTGTCAAGGTGCTAATAAAAGATTTTTACGAGAAATTATTTTCTCCTACGCAAAAGTGCTTCGGAAGCTCCGGAGCACTTTTATTAGTTTTAATATAATCATTCTACTGCATAAACATAGAAGAAATCTTTTTCAAATTCACACTTATTAAGATTAAATCCCTTTTGAGCAAACTCATCAAGAATGCTGTCAGTATCACAGACCTTGTTAATATATAGAACAAAAGAACTGTAATCGCCGGATTTTTCATCTAAGAAATCCGCAAGTTTCTCGCTCTTTACATATGTCCAGTAAGGATGATGCAGACTCATGAACATATCAGGAAGTTCCACATTATACTGTGGTTCAACAACTATCGCCTCTGTATCAGAGTAGCTGTCAATAAAGTGCTGCTTAACCTGATTCATAGGATACAGATAATAAGGTCTCAGTGACATATTACCTATGGCAGTAAGCACAACCAATGCCGTAAGAATCCCTGCAACTGCCCACTGATTCTTTATAACCATTTTGCCAATATACCAGAACGCCAAAACCACAAGAATGCTAATTTCCGGAATAATAGCCATCTCATATCTGTCAACAGCCCAGGGTGATGAGATTGCTGTAAATACATAATAAACAGCGGTGGGAATCAGAATCAACACACCCTTTTCTACATTCTCAGATCCTATTGCTGCAACAAAAGTCTGTCCCTTCATGTTCTTGTACCTGAACAGTATGATCATAGCCATCACAGCTGCAAAGGATATAAACAGCACCAAACTATTTCCCGCAAACAAAGAGTTCCTTAAAAGGCTGGCGAATCCCTTAAGCTTCCCCGGAAGTGCCGGAGAAAAAATACTTCCCCTGACCTCATAGGCACTTTCATCAAATAGTACCTGAAAGATTGAAACCGGCCATATTATCAGGTATATAACAGCCGTCACCACCTGACTCTTTATGTAGGTACCGGCTTTCAAGCCATGCGCTTTCATCCTCATTATATTGACTGCAAACAAAGGCAGGATGAACAACGCTGCATAGAACTGAGTAAGCATAGCGATGATCTCAACTACGCATATAGCTCTGAGCTGCTTTTTATTTAACTCTCCGTTTTCCTTAAAAAGGTCATAGTTCAGATATAAAAGAAGAGCAAACCACATTGTGAGAATTGCATAGTTTCTTATATATGTGACATTATTGGCAAAATCGAAGCTCAGTCCATAATACAAAAGGGCAATGACAGCACAAAATCCATCTGAATACTTTTTGCAGATAAGATAAACCAAAAAGCATGTCACAAAAAGACAGATATAGTTAATCAAAAGCCCTACTTGCATAAGAGGCATATTGATGAAAAACGAGCACACCGTATGGAACAAAAGGTAATACAGCGGCGGATGGGAATCTGCCATATCGGCCAGAAGCGTTCCAAAGTATCGGAATCTTTTCCCTTCCTTAACGTACATATATTTATAAGCCTCGTCATCAGTAAATCTGGTACCCTGCAACAGAGATGAATTCTCCCAGTCCTTCATGGTTTCCAATAACTGATAATCATGATCTTTGATTGACTGCAGAAATTCTCCTGCCGTTATATCTATCATATTCGCGAAGCTGAAGGTACACTTTTCATCAAAGAAAAAGTCCTCCTTCATCCTTCCAACTCTGATGGCATTTGCAAGTATGATTACCAACGCAAGAGCCAGCACCACTCTGTGTATCAGAGTTCTGTCATTCCCAAGCTGCTTCATTTTTCATATTCTCCCCAACTAATATTCAATTATCTCTTAATCTTACCAAGCTGTGTCTTCTCAAACTCCTGATCGCGGAAGTCTACCTTATAGATCTTCTTATAGATAGGCAGCTCCTTGTTGAGCTCAGTAACGAACTGCTTAATCTCCTCCTGATCAGCAGCATCACAGTATACACCTGCATGGATTCTGTCATCCTGCTCGTAAACCAGGCACTCTTTTACCTTAGGATTCTCATAGAGCTTCTTCTCAAGCTCCTCAGGGCTGACATTCTCGCCGCTTGAAAGGATGATAAGATTCTTCTTTCTTCCTGTGATGTAAAGGAATCCGTCATCTGCAAGATAGCCAAGATCTCCGGTGTGAAGGAGGCCATCCTCGAGAACCTCTGCTGTTCCCTCAGGATCCTTGTAGTAACCAAGCATAACACCGTAATAACGAACGCAGATCTCCCCGTCAATAAAGGAAACTTCGCAGCCATCAACAGGACGACCAACTGATTCAAGGTGATTGATAACATCGAAATTACATGTGATGTTTCCGCAGGTCTCTGTCATTCCGTAGTACTGACCAAAGCCGATACCATTATCAAGGAATGTCTGGATAACACCAACCTCTGGCTTAGCACCGCCTGTAAGAGCAAGCTTAAGACCGCCAAGACGGGAAATATTGCCCTTCTTGATGCAGGTCTGCCAAAGCTTAAGGATACCGGGAGTAACAAGACCAACATCAATCTGCTCACCCTCAAGATCTGAAAGAACATTCTTAGAATCTGCGCTGAGGTATGTTGTAGCCTTCTGCTCAATTCTATAGAGCCATCCGTTGATTCCGGCGATGTGATAGAATGGGAAAATATTGTAAATTCTGGAGCCTGATGATGCCTTCTTATCTTCTGAATAGTCGTCATTATGACCTTCTACTGTGAAACCAAGAAGATTACCTACTGAAAGCATAACACCCTTTGAAAGGCTCGTTGTTCCTGATGTAAATACAATAAGTGCAAGGTTATTCTTCTCATCATCAGTGAAATCCTTAAGTTCAAGGCTTCCGTTGCCCTCTTTAAGCATCTCTGCCTTATCAGCGATCTTAAAGTCTCCCACTGCCTTGTCTTTATACTTCTCTTCTACAATGAATCCGTCCAAATCTGAACGATAGATTGCAGCCTGAATATTCTCAGGGGTCTCAAGGAAGTTTACAGGAATAAGTACGCCTCTGCTGAAAAGAATAGCTCCGAGAAGAATTGTGTACTCATAGTTACTATCTGCCATGATACCGATATGTTTGCCTGTAAGATCTCCAAAGGTATTCTGCAGATTATATGCACATGCCTTGATCTTATGCAGGTACTGTCTGTAAGTTACCTCGTAGCTGCTTTCACCATCAAGATTTTTGAATGCAGGAGCGTCGCCATAGCTCTCCATCATTTTTATTAGCTCTACCATTAAAAACTAAATTTCCTCCATAACACATTCACACATTACTACGCCAAAAACATTACTTATAATACTCTTTATACCACTCAGCAAACTTTCTAAGTCCATCTCTGAGAGGAGTGGAAGGCTTGAATCCGAAGTCGTTTGAAAGCGGAGTTACATCAGCATATGTAACCTCAACATCACCGGGCTGCATTGGAACAAGCTCCTTGTGTGCTTCAAAATCGTAGTCCTCAGGAAGCACTCCTGCTCTTATAAGCTCCTGCTGGAGAATATCTACGAAGTCAAGAAGATTTACAGGATCGTTATTACCGATGTTGTAAACCATGTACTTAACACCGTTCTCGTTCTCAGCAGGCGCAACCTGCATTACGTTTACAATACCCTCAACGATGTCGTCTACAAATGTGAAGTCACGCTTGCAGTTACCATAGTTGAAGATCTTGATTCCCTCGCCCTTAACAAGCTTGTTTGTGAAACCAAAGTAAGCCATGTCCGGTCTTCCAGCAGGGCCATAAACCGTAAAGAATCTAAGACCTGTACTGGGAATACCGTAAATCTTTGAATAAGAGTGAGCAAGAAGTTCATTGCTCTTCTTGGTTGCAGCATAAAGAGATACAGGATTATCTACCTTATCATCTGTGCTGAACGGAATCTTCTTGTTAGCACCGTAAACACTTGAGCTTGAAGCATAAACAAGGTGCTCAACACCCTGATAGCTATCGGACTTAGCATCATATGAATGTCTGCAAGCCTCAAGAATGTTGCAAAAGCCGATAAGGTTTGACTCCACATAAGCATATGGGTTGTCTATTGAGTAACGAACCCCGGCCTGAGCAGCAAGGTTAACAACAACTTCAGGCTTAAATTCTGCAAATATCTTGTCGATCAGTTCCTTGTCTGCAAGGTTTCCCTTAACAAAAGAGAGCTTCTCTTCCCCTGAAAGGGTGTCAGGTAAACCGTACTCCCCGAGTTTCTTACCTGAAAGTTCCAGCATTCCTGCAATCTTCTTAAGTCTGTCTACCTTGATTCCCACATCATAGTAATCATTCATACTATCGAGGCCAAGAATCTTTATATTTGAATACTCTCTTAAGAGTTCCATGCAGAGATTTGATCCGATAAATCCGCCCGCACCTGTTATGAGCACTCTTTTTCCACTAAGATTGATATTCTTTTCCAGCATTACTATTTTTCCCTCCTTCATCGCCAAATGATTTATTTAAGTATTTCTGTGCTTCTCTTAATCTTTCCTGTTGCTGTCTTTTCAAACTCTTTATCTCTGAACTCTACTCCATAGATTCTCTTGTAAAGAGGAAGCTTCTTATTGAGCTCTGCTACATGCTCCTTGATTTCTTCCTGAGCAGATTCATCGCAGAACACTGCAACGTTAATTCTGTCATTTTTCTCAAATGCAATACATTCCTTAACGTTTACATTGGCATACATATATTTCTCAAGCTCTTCAGGACTTACATTCTCGCCACTAGAAAGAATGATCAGATTCTTCTTACGGCCTGTGATGTAGAGGTAGCCCTCTTCATCAAGATAGCCAAGGTCACCGGTAAAGATCATTCCGTCTCTGAGGATTTCTTTTGTCTCTTCCTCATTCTTGTAGTAGCCCATCATGTTGCCCCAGTAGTTGATACCGATCTCTCCGTCGAAGATCTTGATCTCAGCATCATCATAAGGACGTCCTACAGATGCCATGTGGTGCTCCATATCGAAGTTGAATGTAGCATTTCCGCCTGTCTCTGTCATGCCATAGTACTGACCAAAGGCAATACCGTGGGAAGTGATCTCCTTAACATCTTCAACGCTTACAGGTGCACCGGCAGTGCAAAGAATCTTAACATTACCCAGCTTATCTATGTGACCTCTTCTGATTGCCTTGAGCCAAAGCTTTAGGGTTCCCGGAAGAACACATGCGTAATCAATCTCTTCGCCCACAAGGTCATCAAGGATATTCTCCGGATGTACACTCTGATAGAAAGTGCATGCATGCTCTGACCATGTAATAAGAGCCAGGAGTCCTCCAATGTGATAGAACGGGAAGTTTGTATAAATAGGCATTCCCGGATATGGCTCAAAGCCATTTGAATATCCCTTAGGAAGAGCTATCTTCTCGCCTCCGAAAATATTACCGACAGAGAGCATAACTCCCTTTGAAAGACTGGTTGTTCCTGAAGTATATACGATCATCATAAGGTTGCCGGCCTCTTCATCAGAAAAGTCCTTGAGATCCTTTGCCTGAACCTCTCCCTTAAGTGCAATATCAAATCCGTAGGTTTTTACGTCTGATAAGAAGCTGAATTTCTCAAGATCATCTGCTATAAGATACTCAGCATCTGAATTTTTAACTGCGAATTTGAGATTATCCTCAAGTTCACGGAAATTAAGCGGAATAAAAACCGCTCTGCTAAACATAAGCGCAATGGCAATAACAACATACTCATAGCTGCCACCGCCGATAAGTGCAATGTGCTTGCCCTCCAAAGGACCCATGAGATTCTCTAATCTTGTAGCACACTCTTTGATATCTCTAATGTACTTTTCAAAAGTGATATTATATGAATTCTCGCCATCCAGAAATCTGAATGCATTAACATTCTTCTCCTGTTCCAGTGTTTCTAAATACTTAAACATGTAACTTATATCTCCTTACTAATCATATTCATCGCATTTTTTACTATATTCATGTTATTCCGCAGGTACATCTTCCGGATACTCATAGCCATCAATTAAAGTATAGGCTCCAAGTAACTCTTTTATCTGTTCCGGAGAGCAGTACATCATAACATCGATAATTGACAGATTGGGCACGAAATCATCCCTGTTCTGCTTGTATTCAATATCCTCATTGGTATGGATAAACTTTAATACAACTCCGTTTTCTCTGAAGAAATTCTGGAAATAGAGCTTTGTGCCGCCAATTGCATTGATATACTCATCAGCATTTCTTTTCCGACAGTAAGCCAGTACAAGATTTTCTCTTCTGTACTCACCATCAAGAGGAACATCTATTGATGTTCTGTAAATCGGAGTTTCAATTCCAAGCTTCTTAGCTGTAAGACGATTGGCATTATCAAGGAAAGCCGCAAGATTACGGCCTTCCTCCTTAAGTCCGAACTCAAGAACCTCTTTTACATGCTCATAGACATCCTCAAAGTTAGGTGCCTTGGCATAGGAGCTCTTAAGTGTTGCCAAAAGCTTCTCTACTGTTGCCTCGTCAATTCCTGTCTCATGCTCACAGATAAGCTTGTTCTGCGAAGCCTTTCTTACCGGGAAGCCAAAGTTAAAAGGCTCTCCGTTAACAAGAATTTTGTTTCTGTTGATGTAGCCATTCTTCATGTAATTGACATCATCAACAATCAAATATTCATCTACCGCGTACATAAGCTGCCAATACCCAATATATGGGAAAAAATATGGCTGCATAATTCCTATTACCATGCTAAACCTCGCAAAATTCTATCAAAGTGAATCAACGTATTTTACAAGATCACTAATGTTCTCGATAGAAAGCAGCTCTTTTTCACTCATCTTAATAGAAAAAGCCTTCTCAATCTTGGAAATGATTGACATAATCTCCAGTGATGAAAGATCAAGATCATCAATAAGGTTGCTCTCCTCCTGGATATCCTCCTCAGGAATATCTGCTACATCTTCGATAATTGCTACAATTTTCTTAAATGTCTCGCTCATTTTTCACCTCCATAAAATAATCAGTTGTTAGTTTCTTTTTTCTTGGCAATAAAGTCTTTAACCTGGACAAATCCAAAGGTTCCTACCATAACTATTGCAAATCTGGCTGCGAATACCAGCCAACATGCCACCCGGCGGTTACCCTGCCAATTATTGATTAAGTCATACTGAACATATACGCCCATTGACATCATCTCTATTGCATGAATGCACAAAACATACAATGACAGTCTTCCGATCTTACGAATAAACTCACTGATCTTGCCCTTGAATCTGTTCAGATAAAGAAACAGATAAACAGAAACACAAGAGAACAATCCACCGACTACAATTGAAACAGGGCCCCAGGAATAAGCATTTAGTGCCATATTAAACTCACCGGCAAAGGCCTTCATAATAAAACTTGAAACAACAATAGTCAAAACCACAATTGCTCTAAGGGCAGGATTTTTGCCTGAAGTAAAGATCTTATACTTCTTGGCCATATATCCCAGACAAAGGAAAAGAACTGCGACAAGGCCCTGTGAAATAGCCCAGGGAATTGGGCTGCCAAGGCTAAGTAACCAGCCAATAAGGGAAACTGCTGAAGCAGCAATAAGAAGTTTGATTCCCTCAAAACGATTAAGCAGCTCGTTAAATATAACATTTCCTATAAATAATGCAAGTAAAAACCAGACAGGGCCGCAAACACCGAGGTGTATACCAAAGTAGTTTGTTTCTGTCGAAAATCCAAAAAGAAAACTTAAAAAGAGTTTAAGAGTCTGAACTGTAGTCTCACGTCCTCCTGGCCTGAAGAGCAGGAAATAAATAACAAAATGCATCACACACGTAACACACATTGTGATCAAATAAGGGATGATAAGCGTCTTAAACTGCTTATCAACGGTCTTTTTGAAGGTAGTCTTTCTGAATCCGTAACCGCTGATCACAAAAAGCACCGGCATGGAAGCTTCACCAAAGGCCATAAACAAAAGGATCAAAAACAATACAACCGGATTCTGAGCAGTTGCAGAATCCTCAGTATTAATATATGTGTACAACACATCAAACAATCCATAGGTATGAGCCATGATCATAAGGATCATCATCACACCCTTTAGCAGATCAAACATACCCAAAGTATTTTTGATCGCATACTTACTTCTCTCCATCTTTTTTATATTCCTTCCCTACTATAAGCAATTAAATCATTACTATCTTTTTATAAAGCGTCTGACTTTATGAAGTCCAAAGCGCAGTTTGTCATTGCTGTCATCCGTCAGAGTCCTTTTTATCAGCTTTATATCTTCGCTCCTAAAACTCTCTTTATTATCCATGAGCTTGTCCCATTCATATTTCCTGCGGACATCAAAATCAAGTGTAAAGCCCAGATTTCCGGCCAACTTCTCCATATCTTTTAACCCACGAATATAATTCATGAGATTATCGATACTGTAGGAATCGTTCTTGGAAGACCAGGAACCGGACTCCGGAGCCAACATATATCTATAGGCAGTGTAAACATCTTCAGCCACATAAATCTTTCCAGCTGCCAGCATAAGAATAACCAGAATGATATCTGACATCTTATTCTGGTCAAAACCGATTTCTTTGCTCTTTGCGATCATTCTGTCATATTCAGATTTTCTGAAAAAAGATGTTCCGGTCTGACCGGGAAGCATGTAATCTTCCAGATCTTTTACTGTATAATCGCCGAATCTTTTAAGATAAGGACTGTATTTCTCTCTGTCCTCATTTCTCTCATCCTTCTCGTTTACGATGATAATATGGCCATAGCATGCCACATATTCAGGGTGAGCATCCATGAAATCAACCTGCTTCTGAAGCTTGTTCTCATCGATCCAGTAATCATCGCCCTCCAAAAAGGCCAGGTACTCGCCCTTTGCGTGGGCACAGACATCATTTTCGTTGGCCGCCATTCCCATGTTCTTTTCTCGAATGAGAGGAACGATTATGTCTGGATACTTATTGGCATATTCTTTTACAATTGCAGCTGTATTATCGGGGGAACAATCATCTCCTACAATGACCTCATAGGCAAAGTCTGTCTTCTGGGAGACAATACTCTCAAGAGTATGTCCGATAAACTGCTCCTGCTTATAAGTTATAACCGCAATGCTAACTTTAATTTTCTTATCAGTCACTTTAGTTTCCCTTTTTTACCGGCTGTTTTAAGCAGCTCACAAATTCTCTCAACTATGTCAGTGGCAAGATCCGGATAAAGCGGAAGTGTAAGCACCATCGTAGAAAGACGTTTAGCTATGCTCACATCTCCCCTGAATCCGCTATCCTGATAACACTCGAACTCACTTGTGATCGGGTAAAAATACTTTCTGGCGTGAATTCCATTCTTTAACAGGTAATCATATACTTCATCACGGCTCATTCCGAATTCATCCTTGTCGATGAAAATAGGGAAATAGCTGTAATTGAATTTTATGTGCTCATTGTTATAATCAAGAAGTCTTATGCCTTTAACTCCGGCAAGGAGCTTCATGTAGAGATCAACAACCGCTTTCCTCTGCACTGTTATCTCATCAAAGTGCTTCAGGTTACAAAGGCCCATGGCAGCCTGAAACTCATTCATCTTGGCATTAGCTCCTACATATGCCACGCTTTCCTCGTTCATGATACCGAAGTTATGGAGCTGATATATTCTGAGCATCAGGTCCTGATCATTTACAACACTGCATCCACCCTCGATACTGGTGAAGCACTTTGTAGCATGGAAACTGAACATTGAAGCATCACCGAAGTGAACAATGCTCTCTCCGTCTATTGTCTCCCCAAAAGCGTGGGCAGCATCATATATTACCTTAAGATTATGCTTTTTGGCAATAGCATCTATGGCCTTAACATCACAGGGCATTCCGTAAACATGCACCGGAACAATGGCTGAAGTCTTATCAGTAATAAGAGCTTCTATCTTGTCGGGGTCCATGGTACAATCACTTTCCCTTACATCGCAAAATACAGGAGTAAGACCGTTTCTTACTATCGCATGTGTGGTAGAAGCAAAGGTATAGGGAGTGGTGATAACCTCACCGGTCAGCTTAAAGGCCTGAATAGTCATTTCCAGCGCCATATGACCATTTGTCATTGGAAGACAATTGTCCACATCCAAAAGTTCACAGAGCTGATCGGTAAACTCCATAAGAAACGGACCATGGTTGGTCAGGTGCCTGGTCTCCCAGATTTTATCAAGATATTCCATGTACTCTTCCTTTGGAGGAAGGTAAGGTTTTGTTACAAAAATTTCTTCTTTCATTTGAAAGTACTCCTAAGGATACATCAGAACTCATTCATCAGCTTCTGAATCTCAGCTTCACCGATAACAGTCACGCTTCCATCGCTGATTCTGTACACTCTGTCGCAGGCAGAAAGTACGCTTGGACGGTGAGTAGTAAGTATACAGGTACGTCTTGCATCCTTCTTCATAATATTTGAAAGAACCAGTCTCTCAGTAGCAACGTCAAGAGCTGAGGTTGCTTCATCCATAAGAAGAATTGGTGTCTTTCTGAGAATTGCTCTGGCAATGGCAAGTCTCTGGTTCTGTCCCTCAGAGAATCCGATTCCGCTCTCACCAATCTTGTGGTGAATTCCATCAGGCAGCTTCTTTACAAAATCGTACGCACAGGCCTGCTTAAGTGCATCTATGATTTCTTCCTCAGTTGCATCGGGAGCTATCATTCTGAGGTTCTCCTCGATTGTTCCGGAGATCATGGTGTTACCCTGTGGCACATAGGCAATAAGTGGTCTTGTCTGGGTTGAGAAATCAAGTTTCTCGTTCATGTCGCCTTCAGCACAGGTAAATGCTTCACCCTGCTGGATATTCAGAATACCAAGAAGAATTCTGAGCATTGTAGTCTTACCTTCACCTGAAGGTCCAACCAGGGCGATGATCTCTCCGGGGTGTGCCTCAAGAGATACGTTGTTAAAGATCTGGCGACTGGTCTTATATGCAAAGGACATATCTTTAACATGTACAGCAATACCTGTCTCTTTGCCTTTTTCTACCAGCTTCTCATACTCGTCGCTCTCAATTTCTTCTTCATCCTTGATGTCAAGAAGTTCTCGAACACGCTCTGTAGCAACGGTGATCTGAAGTGATATAGGAATAAGTCCAAGTAAAGCCTTTCCGGATTCAGCAATACGCAGTGCCATAGCAAACACAACTGACAAATCGCCAAATGTCATAAATCCCTTATTTACTCTGTAAAATGCCCAGGCAATACATATCACACCTGAAAAAATTCCTCCCAGATATGTAACGCCCCAGGACAGCAGTGAGAAGAAGTTGGACTTCATATCAGCGTCATAACGCTCTTTTTCCAGAACTTCAATTCTCTTATAGAACTCATCAGCAAGGCCAAAGGCCTTAACAGCCTGAATATTGTGGAAAGACTCTTTGTGATAGGAGTTCTCTTTACTCTCAACGACCTTGATATTGGCCTGGCACTCATAGATCTTGTTCATGAAGATCTTTCCACTGAAAAGGATGATCGGTGCAACTATAACTACCACCACGATCATGCTGGCATCGTTTACAACAATAACAACGACTGCTGCAATCATTGTAAGCGTGCAGGAAATAAGTGTCGTCATAAAGCCGTTGGCATTACCGGAAATAGTTCTTGCATCAGTTGACATTCTGGTGATAAGGTCTCCTGAATGATACCTTGTAAGTTCCTCCCAGTCCGCATGCATTATCTTATTGTATAGGCCTTTTACAAGATATGACTGCATAGAATTACAGTTCCAGGCAGAAAATCTGTTTGATAATATACTTATAATCGCATTAAGAACTATCAGTCCGACAAAAACAAGAGCCATCACTACCGTCTTGCTGATATCTTTTTCAAGGGCATAGTCTACCAGTGAACCCACCCTGTATGAAATTGTAAAATTCACTGCCATATGGATCAGTTCCACGAGCACATATAAAAGGATTCTGCCAATATATCTGTGGAAATAGCCATATATCCATTTCAAATTTCGATAAAGGTTTCCTATTACACCGCCTTTAATCTCTTTTACTATTTTTTCCGCCTTAACCATAAAGTCTCCATGTTATTAGCATTTTTATTTGGTCGCCAAATCTCCACCCCGGTGTATTATTTCTTCATTTCTACACCTGTCTGGAAATAGGAAAAATCTCATTCCATACCTTCTAAGAAATGTATCCATTCTTGAAAAATAACCAAAATATACCGGTAACATTTTCTTTCTAAGATATGTATAAATAGCGTTTTTCTTTATTGTTTCATCAGAAAACGTGTACATGATATGCTTTATCCCCTCATAGCATGAATAAAGCATGAATATCATCAAATCCCCAAAGAACATATTCTCTGTGTATTGCACTCTGTCAATAAGTGCATCCAGCAGATCGCGATGTCTTAAATCCTGAGTCTTATCGGAAGCGGTTATACTTCCTTCTCTGATTCTGTAATGATATAAGGGCTCAGCTACAGTGGCGATAGAATCGGTTCGGCTGATGATCCTGTGGCTTGTGAATTCATCCTCATGGATCCTTCCCTCAGGGAATCTGACATTATCAAATAACTGCCTCTTATAGAGCTTATTCCAGGCTATTACCAAAAGAACATTCTCCTTGGGATATATATCCCCAAGAATCTCCATAGCCTCATGGGCAGATATTACCTTATCTTTATCAAAAATTACCACTGTGTCTTCCATTTCTTCCTTGCGGAAGCCACAGACAGAAATCTCTGCATTGGTCCTTGCAGCGGCTCTATAGAGCTTTTCAATATAATCAGGCTCAACCCAGTCATCCGAATCAACGAATGCTATGTACTCGCCCTTTGCATGCTCTATTCCCGTATTTCTTGCTGCTGACAGACCTCCGTTTTCGCGGTGGTGGTAATGGATATTGTCATATTTTTCTGCGTAGTCCCTGGCAATGTGGCCGGTTCTGTCTGTAGCGCCATCATCTATAAGTAATATTTCCAGGTTGCTATAGCTCTGGGCAATCAGTGAATCTACGCATTCATTTAAATATTTCTCAACGTTGTAGCAAGGAACCACAACACTAATTAAAGGATCATCCTTGGTTATGTCCATAGGATGCAGGTGACGGATAAGTCCCTCAACCAACTCCGGATTCCTGTCATAGGATATCTTTCTGGCAAAAAAATTTTCTGACGCCTTGAGCATATCAAGGTCATCGATTGTAAACTCGTAAGGTCCGCCCCTGATCCAGTCGATCTCTCGAAGGTCATTCTTTTTAACCCTGTCTGCAAATGGCGAATTCATGGCCAGGTTTGTTATAAAGAGCTCATCCGGTGCATTAGTCATGCGATAGCGCTTTTTTATCAGCTTCTCGCATTCAAGTATATATTCAGCAAAGTCGTGGGTGATACTAAACCACTGACTTCCCTTATAGATTGTCTCACCCTTGTAGCTTCTGGTGCGATCAACGCCGCGTCTCTCCTGAAAATCCACAAGTTTTTGCTGAAAGCCTGCCAGTTCCCTAAGAAAGGCCTGCTTTTTTCCGGGGCCGTCAAAGCGCCCTTTTCCAACAATCTTAAACAGTGGAAAGTAATATTTTATCTTATATAAAAAGTGATCTCCGTTTTCTCCATCTGTGTGATAGTCTATGAACTCACTATCCTCCCCATTAAAGAACTCGTGGATCACCCCTTGACTCTTAAGAGGAAAATCAACTCCTGATATCAGGTGGTAGTAATGATAACCGCCCTTAGTTGCCTCTTTAAGAAGATCAAGCTCACACTCTACAATACTGAAATGCCCCCAGTAAATAGCTCTTCGCCGGATAAAAACAATCTTGGACTTTGAAGCCCAGGAAGATATCTCATTTTCATCCACATACTTGGTCTTCTTATCGATGTGAATGAAGATATCATTTCTTTCATCATCCAGCTCAGTAATGAGCTTGTTCAACATATGAAATTCGTTATGCGCCATTATCAGGTATGCGTGCTTTTTCATAACAAATTCTCTTTACCAATCCCAGCCTTGTTTTAGTAAGGCATTCTCCAACATTCCAGGATTTCGCGCCCCCGAAGCTTCCTGTAACAATTATAAATACTTCTTTTTACTCTTCCCCCCACCGAATCACCGCAAATGCCTGCTTTCACAAACATGTGGTATCTATATTTGATCTTCCCCAGTTCATCGGGATAAATATCAATCAGTTCCTGCTTCTTACCTTCAATCTCCAGATATCTTTGTTTCATAAAGCCTGCGTCCCCAATATTCTTGCAGGCATCCACAACTTCCACCGGAGTATGACCGATATATGCCTTTTCCATTAGCTTGGCACATATAAGGGGAAAATTATCGGCAAACACCCTATTTCCTGTCTTAGAAATATAATCCTGAACATCCTCCAGAAGCAGGTTGTTTTCCACTATCTTTCTGGACAGATCCGTATGGCTCCCCATGGCCGAATCGCCTCTTATACTGTAGCGTACGCATCTTTCCGGAATATTCTCAGCTTTTCCTGCATTCATCAGGTACTTGATATTGAAGGCCAGATCCTCACCAATTCTACATTTCTCTGAGAATCTGATGCTCTTTTCCCTGATCAGCTCAGTCCTATACAGCTTGTTCCAAACCTCGTATCCAACGTGATAGTCCAAAAGCTCGTCCAGAATAAACCTGATCAGCTCATCATCTGACCTAAAAGACCTGCTGCCTGTGATAAAGTCGTAATCTTCAAGCCTTTCTCCATCGTCATTCCATCTGGAGTACTGACATGATACCAGGTCAGCATTGCTGCCCTCCATGGATTTTACCATAACCTCGATGCCATCGTTCTCAATAAGATCATCTGGGTCAAAAAAGAATGTGTATTCACCGGACACTCTTTCAAGGCCAAGATTTCTTGCTGATGATACGCCGCCGTTTTCCTTGTGAATAACAGCAACTCTGTTATCTCTTTCAGCGTAACTTTCTGCAATCTCTAATGTTCTGTCCACAGAGCCATCGTCTATCACAAGAATCTCTAAATCCTTATAGCTTTGGGCAAACAATGAATCCAGACATCTGCCGAGATATTTCTCCATATTATAGGCCGGCACAATAACAGAAACCATTAGTTTTGCTCCTTATTCACGGTCTTAAAATCACATTGAAACTGTTTTTGTACATAGTACTGCACAATCCACCGAATTATAGCATCATTGCAAGAAATTGTACATTGATAAATAGTAATAATGTTGTAAAAAAAACGTTTATTTTTTGGTAGATTTCACAAAAATAACCATCCGGGACAATTTTCCGGATGGTTATGATTTGTGCTGTTATCCTTTTAATACCTGATAGATGCCTCTGAGGAAGAAGAATACTTCAAAGGAACCTATCATAAGACTGTAATATCTTATTCTGCTGATTTTTTGGGCCTTGTAAACTTCTGCCAGAGTTTCCCTAAATTCATTGCTCTGAAGCTCTTCACGAAGCTTTTTCTTTACCAGCGGTCTGAGTTCATCTCTGTGATGCTTCTCATAAAGCGCTGTAAGTCTGCTGACCCAGTCAGTAATGTAAATTCCCTTTATCAGAAGTACGTTATCCTCTGTAACCCCTGTCTGTGCTGCCTCCCAGTTGATAAGTCTTCTGTAAATCTCTTTAGTATCCTCGATATCTCCGTCATGATAAGAGATGGAAAGGCTGCTGCTGCCTCTTTTGATGTAATGATACAAAGGAATGTTGATCATACCGATGTATCCATCACAGCTGTCCAGATAATCGAGATTGAACTTAAGGTCTTCTCCAATGGCTATATCTTCATCAAAGAGAATTACGTTATCCTTAATAGTCTTTAGATCATAAAGCTTATTGGTTACAAAATTAAAAAGCTTGAGCCAGGAAAGTGTAGCTGCTGAGCTTCTTACCAAAAGATAATTCTCTCCACGGATATATCCGTGAGCACTCTCCAGCAGGTTCTCTGTACCCTCAACATACTTGTTGAATATATTGTCTGAGAACATACCGCAAACTACGAAAGCAACCTCTTTATCCTTCCATTGATTCTTGGCTTCCAAATAGCTCTGTATCAGATTATCCTCAGGGTAATCATCTGCATCAAAGAATACGATGTAATCGCCCTTTGCATGCCTGATTCCACGATTTCTTGTAGCAGAAACCCCAGTATTCTCGTGAGTAAATAGCCTGATACGCGGATCTCTGTCTGCATAGGATTTGCAAATCTCCAGGGTTGAATCCTTGGACCCATCATCCACTACCAGAATCTCAATGTTTCTATAGGACTGTCTGATGGAAGCTTCGAGACATTCATTTATATACTTTTCTGCATTATATGTAGGTATTACTACCGAAACTAAAACTCCAGAATTCATATTATTTAGTACTTAATATACTTCCACAACAATAGTGCCAACCGTTTCTTGACCCCAGCAACGACAGGTGCCGATTTAAAGGTAATATTTTCCCCATATACCTTTGCCAGCTCTTTCCTATCCTGCTTGTCTGTAACATTTCTATAAATGTATTTGATTCTTTCCAACAATGCGATACGGCTATACTCTATAAGCTCTGTATCATTCTTCTCTTCAAAAAACTTTATTCTATCAGTAAGTGCTGTAATAAGGTAGCCACCTCTATTCCCAAGGCTTCCACCCATAATGCCTGCTGTACGCTGATAATACTTATAATATGGATCAGGAGTATATGCAACAATTCTTGCTTCATACAACAGTTTATATACTGTTGCCTCATCCTCATGAAGCGCCCCGACAGGAAATCTGATATTTTCAAACAAACTTCTTCTATACAGCTTATTCCATGCCACTGTACAAATATTGTTTGTTATTGTCATCTGCTTAACAGCTTCACGTCCACTAAAGGTCCCCGGAGTAGAATTTGTAAAAAGTTCTTCCCTGCCGCTTTCATCATAATCGTCCCAAACGCAGGAGATACCACACGCTACAATGTCAGCATTATCCCTGCAGAGTCGATCATACATAGATACCAAAGCATCTTTCTGCAAAAAATCATCACTGTCGCAAAAAAATACATATTCACCGGTAGCATTATCAAGTCCGGTATTCCTTGCACCGGATAAGCCCTGATTTGCCTGGTGGATAACCTTTACCCTGGAATCCCTCTTTGCAAAGCTATCGCATAACTCACCGGAGTTATCAGTAGAACCGTCATCTATCAGCAATACCTCGATATTAGTATATGTCTGTTCCAAAAGAGAATTAACACATTTCTCAAGATAATGCGACACATTGAAAATCGGAACTACGATTGATATTTTATCATTATGACCGGCCACGTCAATAATTCTTACAAAGCCGCCATAATAATTCTTAATATCAAAGTCAGCAACATCCCTTGCCCTTGCATAGGCTCTTTTTCCTAATTCGTTTCTAAGATCCTTATCAGATGCAAGTCTAAGCATAGCATCTGCAAGCTTAGTTGTAAAATCTCCACTTTTCTCTACAATTAAGGCGCCGTCGCCAACCACTTCAGGCAGAGCTCCGGAATTGGTAGTTATAAGTGGAAGCCCTCTGCTCATGGTTTCCAATGCTACCAGACCAAATGGCTCTTCGTTCATAGTCGGCATTACTACAACATCATAGTCATTATATTTGCGACTCATATCCGATGTAGATATACGCCTTTTACAGTTTATCCCATCTTGCTTCCCGGCCAGATTACGGACCTGCTTCTCATATTTTGTCTGATTGGATGAAAAGCCTATAATATCAAGGCTAATCCTGCTTCTTATCTCCGAACCAGCCAAAACCAAGAGCTTATCATAGGCCTCAACCAGTTCAAGAACTCCCTTTTCAGGTATAATTCTACCGGCATATAAAAAACGGACTTTATCCGTCTTCTTTTCTTCTAACTCGGCAAAGTCACCAGCAACCTCTGTACCATTGTAAAGTACATGCACTACGGCTTCGCCTGCATATCTCAAAATCTGGCTTTTAATGTACTTACTGACAGCAATAAACTGAACTCCTTTTGATGCGAGTTCTCTAAGCCCTTTAGGACTTCTGTATATATCAACATCATTGTGCATATGAAAAAATATAGGAAACTCATATGCCTTCCTGCTAATATCAACAATCTTTCTGGCTATTGAAACCTGATTCTCAACAATGACAGCATCATAAGGCTCATCAAGATCAAGTAGTCTCTCCTCAAAAGCTTCAGCTATGTTCTTATCAAATAATCTATAGCCTTCACTTCCCTCTACTGTCCTATGCGCCTTATCCAGAAATCTGTCCATCAATCTCTGTGTATTATTATAATATACACTGATCACACGTGTTCTACGCAGTTGATCATTCTCATCGTTGTCATCATATATAGAAAAGAGATCAATGGAAAGCTCTTCTTGTATTTCATTGTCAGAAACTATCCTTGTGATAAGTTCTTCGACTGCGCCCCCCATAGTTGCTGGCACAGGGAGTATACAAGGAGTTATTATCGCAATTCTTTTCATATCAATAGACCTAAAAAGAGGTCACTTTTATTTGTTTTCACATCAAACAAAAGCAACCTCATAATTACGAGGCAATCCGAAATCAAATTACCTTTTCTTAATATATACAATTATCAGAATAATTGAAACCACCATCGCAATAAGTGAAACAATCTGGCCTGCCAATAATATATATCCATTTGTCTGAGCAGATTCAGAACTTGTGCTGCCTTCATTTTCGACATTCACACTATATGTACCAAGGTTAGTTTCAACTGTTTCTCCATTAGCATCAGAATAGGTCAATGTAATATCTACATTCTGAGCACCGGTCTGAACAAAAGTAATATAATAGTCTTTAAGATAGGACTTTCCTGCACTGATTGCTCCCAGATCTATTACCTTACTATCATTATCAACATTTCCCGTAATGGTAAGCTTAGCATCATTGATACTGTCTGCACTGTTATTGACATAGTTGACACTAAGAAGTGATTTACCATACACAGTTGCTTTTGGACTAACATCAATAGACTTAACAGCAAGAGCACTTCCGTTTGAAGTAGGAAGAACAATAGTAGCTGTATTTGAAAGTCTTGCTCCGCGACTTTCAAATCCTATTGTGCAGATAAGGTCAATGGCATTTCCTCTAAATTCAGGACTGATAGTTATTGGAACAGTTGCTGTACTTGTTTTGTTAGCACCTATGCTTCCAACATAAACCTGATTATCACTTCCATATGTTGGATATACCATACCGGAATTGCTTGATAAAGTAACTATAACATTATTAGCAACGATAGATGAGCTGGCGTTATGTAAATTGATATTAACCTTAACATCATTACCAGCCTCAACTATTCCTTCAGCTATATCATAATTGGCTATCTCTACAAAAGCAACCGTAGCACCTGCGAGCTGCTGCGTATCCTCTTCCACTGCCATAGCAACGATTTTAGTATTAAATAAAACCAGAAGCATTGCCAAAAGGCAACAAACGCTTGTTTTAACTGCAAATAAAATCTTTTTCATAGTTTATTTCCTCTTAGCCTTCTTGCCTGATTTCTTGGCATATTTCTCATTCTGGAAGTAATCATAATCCTCATGATACATAACATATTGATCCATGTCTGTTTTATTGATTATTGTTCCAACCAAATTAGCCTTGACCTCAGTAAGTGCATTGGCTGCATCTACAAGACCATTCTTGGAAGTCTCACCAATAGCAGACACAAGAATTGTGGCGTCTGCGTTAACTGCAATAACTTTTGCATCCATAGCCGCTTTAACAGCAGGCATATCAAAAATAATAAAGTCAAAAGACTTATAAAGCTCTTTTTTAACTTCATTCATCTTGTTTGAAACAAGAAGTCTGACAGGATTGTCAATAAGTTCACCGCAAGGAATATATGAAAGATTCTCAGTTGTAGTATCTGCAATAACCTTATCAAACGCAATTTTACCCATGAGATAATCTGATAAACCGTACTTGGTATTTGCATTAAGTCTCTTATAACGGTTCTTCTTTCTCATATCTCCATCAACAAGAACTGTCTTCCATCCTGAACTTGCAAGAGCTGCTGCAAGATTGATAGATACTGTTGTAGAACCATCACCTGCCTCACATCCGCACACAACAAAGCTCTTATATCCATGCTGCTTCTTAAGAATGTGAAGATTCATGACCGCCTGATCAAAAGCATCATTTAATACATAATTATCGTTTTTATAAATTTCTAACTTCTCAACTGCCATGTGTCGCTTCTCCTAATAACTAACGTCTGGAATCACTTATCATCAGGGATGATTCCGATTATAGGTAACTGGTTTCTAATTGTTGCCTCGCGAATAGTACGTACCTTTCTGTCGATAATCTCAAACAGAACTACCACTGCACTTGCGATTACAAAGCCTGCAAGGCCAAAAATAATCCTATTTATCCACGCCTGTCTGCTTGCATCATATGCAACATATGTAGAATGTGCACTATCAAGAGTCTTTACAGAATCAGTCTTAAGAATATTGGACATCTCTATAGCATAAGACTCTGCAGCAGCATCTGCCATAGCCATTGAAAGATCAGGGTCATTGGTTGTAGCAACAAATGAAATAATAGTAGCTGAACTGTTAAGGAAATTGGTTGTAGTATTCTTACTCTTTGCAGATGAATTTACACTTACAAGACTCTGAATGTCAGCAGCACTGATATCACTACGTCCCATGAGAAGGGCTGCTCTCTGGCTAACCTTGTATGATTTAGCCACATCCAGATATGCGTTCATAGCTGTAACAGCTGCTGTCGCCTCTGAATATGAATTTTCTGCTGCAGCGTATACAGTAGCTACTGCACCATACCTATCTTCCTCAATATCAAGAGTTACTCCGCAACCAACTATAAAAAACAAGATTGTTATCAACAATATAAACTTTAATCTTTTAAATAGGGCTCTAACGATTCGTACAATATCTATCTCAAACTCGTTTTTATACATAAAGCTCTTCCTTCCTCCTATGTGCAACAAGGGAATATTTATTCATCCCATATAGATTTTAGATTACAACGGCTAAAATTATAACATTAGTTTTTTAAAATGTACACACTTAAAAATCACCAACTTTTCATTTTATATTATCGTTATAATATTCAAATTCACTATATTCCGCAAACCGATGAGCCATAAAAAAAGGCAAGGAAGCCTGACAGTTTACATCCTACTTCCTCGCCCAAATTCCCTTGTACAATATTACTAATTAGCTACAAGCGTTGCTACAGCAGCATCATTGTATGTAATTTTTTTGACATTAGTGGTAACATACATACTTTTATTGCCTACATTTGTAGTATTCCCGGAAACAAGCAGCTGATCTTTTGCGCCAGTAACACTGGAACACGAAAGCGCAGTGCTCTTTGAACCACTTCCATTAACCGTTATATCATTTTCCGAGTATGTAATTTTTCTTGTGGAATTGGCACTCTCTAGTTTAACTACAACATTTTTTGTCCCTGCATCAGAATTAATTCTATTATTCGAAATTGTGATAGTCTGATTAGCAGCGGCAACAAAGCTCTTCTGATCGTAAATATTTATCGCATTACCTTTCAGGCCTTTGATATTAAACTCATTATTCAAAACAGATATACTGTTTCTGGAATTAGCAACAGATAAATAAGAAATATAATCCGACTCCGGAGTAATAATATTATCAGTTATCGTTACTGTGTTTATAGGCTTAATAACCTTGACCAAAACTCCACTGCTGTAATTATCTATTGTGTGACCATTTGTCGTATACGGTTCTCCTGCTCCTCCGTACACCTTATTGCCAATAATCTCCATAGGCCAGCTACCTGTCTGCCCAGCTCTCTGAGTAGTATAGATAGCAGCTTTACAATGCTTTATTGAAATAGTGTTATTAAATATTTCAGCCGTTCCATAGGCGCGTATTCCGCAGCCGTAATCACCTAAAATATTATTATTTTTGATAAGAGTTTTTGAATATCCATCCTGCCCTTTATTGCAAATATAACCTTCACCGGATCCGCCGTTCTTTATATAGTTTCCTTTTACAGTCAGACATCTGACCTTTGTGTATACTGCCTCTCTGTCATTACCGTACCCAATCAGGTTTTTAATCGTATTCCTTGAAATTACAGCTATATCCGCACGAATTGCTATAAAGTTGGCATTTATGCAGTGCCTTACGCTTTCATCAAATTCATCTGCAGTATATAGATTTTCAAAAGTATTACCTGATATATCAATATTCTTGGCCTGTGTAAAATTGACATTGGCAACATCCCCAACCCAAATCGCTGCAATTTGTCCGCTTGATGTGGTCCTGCTTCCAATGTTTATAAAAGTATTATTCGTATAACTTGATTTTACCGTATTAACACCATGATAGATTGCACAACCTCCAATATTGGTAAATGTACATCCGGTTACTGTGTCACTTTGAAAATAACCTTCATCCTTTGTTATTGCCCAGGATACATAGTCTGTATCAGTAAAAACACAGTTTGTATACTCTATATTTTGAGCACCTTTAGGCGATGTACAAAACATTGTCCTTGCATTAAGCGCCTCATAAGTATTCCATATAGCTCTTAAACATGCGCCTTTACATGTAAGTTCTCTCAATGTCAAACCATAATGCGCTCTGAAATTCAGATTAAGCAAAGTACTTTTGTCAGAACCCTCTCCAACTATAGCAACCCCATGTGGAATTCCTATTTCCTTACAGTTTAGATTATAGGTTCCCTCAGGGATAACTACAGTATTTGCTCCGGAAGCAAGTGCCTTTGTCAGATATGCCGAATCATCATTTTTACCATTTCCAACTGCTCCAACCTGCCTAATGTTTATTGAATCGGAAAACACGAGATTCGCATATAATCCATTTGCAAGCTTTACATTAATAGTTCCTGCGGTATCCGAAGCCTGGTAGTCAGCTATTCCGCCATCATTAGCAGCATAGTATCCTTTTACTCGGATAAGATAGCCACTTTGAATATTCTTGGCTGCTGCCATGTCCGCCACTGTGGAATACACCTTGTTATATGTAACTTTATTTCCGTTGGCATCATAATCCTCAAACTCTTCATCCAAAGAAATGTCGTTTTCTTTGGTCAAAGACAGACCTGCTTTTAAGCTCCCAAGTATAAGAGATTCGTCAATGGATTCAAAATCTATTTCACTGTCAAATGTATCATCAATATCTGATGTCACTGTATCTTCATCGATGTTTTCGTCAGATTCTTCTGTAGTTTCCTCATCTGTAATCTCATCCGAATCGTTCGCTTTTTCCTCTTTTTCAGTATTTTCGTCTGATTTCTCAGTAATCTCCTCATCGATATTCTCGTCTGATTTCTCAGTCAGTTCCTCATCGATATTCTCGTCTGATTTTTCCGTGCTCTCCTCATCAACTTCTTCACCGGATTCTTCCGTTACGATCTCCTCACCAGTGTTTTCATCAGCTTCCTCTGTTTGTGCCTTTTCCTCGGTGTCTTTGGTTAGTTCCCCGTTATTGTACGTGATATCTGCATCAGTTAAGTACTCTTCAGTAATAACTTCAAAGCACTTTTCTTCAATATCACCTTCACTAGTTCTTACAGGCCTTAGGCCAAAGCATGTCAAAAGACAAAGCACAGATAAAGCAACACACGCAACCAGCAATACTCCTTTTTTCACCTGTCGTCTCCTCCTTTTCTTCATTTTTTCGCACCTATTTAAGACTTACTTGGGGTACTTATGCCTTGGAACAAAAACATTTCCTAGCATTATACTACATTTTTCGTAAATATTCATCATTTTTGTGAAAATTAAGATAATTGTAATAAAAGGCTGCAATATCAGATACCTCCGATATTGCAGCCTTGCAACATTTTATTATGTTATTTATTTATTACTTTTAACGTAATAATATCACTGGTTACACTGTTTCCTGCTCTCGTTTTTCCCAACTGTCTTTTATTTGTTTTTCTTTTTTCCGATCAGAATTGGACATACTTTACCGAACACAACCGATACAATTGTACAAATGATGCACGCCAAAACCGTAATAACAATACTTATCAGTAGTGAAAAGTCGTTGGTCCCCAATCCAATGCGGCGGAACACTTTTGCCAACTGAGCAACAATTATCCCATTCAACAAGTATACCACAAGTGTATTCTGTCCCATAACTGAAATTAGTCCGGTCAGTTTATTAGACTTTAATCGTGAAGAAACATAAATACAACATGTAATACCTGTAAATATCATTACCAGGCAAATAACAGGATTATAATACGATGTACTATGGAAATCCATAGTCTGGCCGGGATAAAAAATCAGGCTGACAGTTACAAGAACTCCATAGACAATCAGAGACAACACAAAGGTCAAAAGCTTATTGTATCCATCCATAATCTGATCTTTGTGGATAAAAAAGCATTTACCTGACATTGCAAAAAGGACGCCTGTCAACGCAGTATCCATGGTCCAAATATTTAGTACTTCCACATCTCTAAGCATAATTCCCAGAAAGAAACACACAAGGCTGGCAATAAGCGTAAGTACTTCATTTTTTCTAAGCGCGTGGAACAGAACATAACATAGTATATTTGTGATTATAAAGCTGGTAATGAACCAGTGGCTCTGCCCCAACAGAAAGTCCTTTGTATAAGAGAATGCCTTCTCCCAATTACCACTTATCACATAGCTGATTGCATAAAAAGGAAATAGTGAGAAAACAACCCATGGAATAATCAATCTATAAATCAGTCCCTGAATAAATGTTTTAAAATCTTTATTAAGGCCGATAAAAAATCCCGAAAGGAAATAAAACAAAGGCATTTTTATAGGATTGATAAACTGATAAAATGTATCATTTTCATATACATGACCAAGAATGACCAGGAACATGGCCAGTGCTCTCAGCAGATCTATCCATTCTTCTCTTTTTTTTATACTATTTGTGTTACTCATTTTTAGATCCAATTTTCTCTGGTGCCATCACCCTTTATTCTGGTTCAAGGCCATTAAAACTGGGCATATATAAACGCTGTATCTCCAATATAAGCAAAAACAAATGTTAATATTATAAAGCAAAGAACTACGACCTTGTTCCAGAACTTACCAAGATCCAGTGGCTTTATAGGATTGTTCCATTTGTTTCTGAGTATAGCAATTACCTGAATCACCAGAAGTATGATAACAAAAACGATCGTATAGTCATAAATATAATGAATACCGGTCTTGAATGAGAACATCCGTCTGATGATATCTACGGCCTTTCCAATATCATTGGTTCTAAAAGGCACCCATAAGAGTGCTACGCAGATATAGTTAATTACAACTGCAGCAAAACCTGCAATTGAATTGTCATTTGCTCCTTTTGCGGGCTTTTTCTTTCTGACATCACTAAAAATCTTGTGAACAACTGAAGCCAGAGCATGAAATGCTCCCCACGCAACAAATGCCCAGCTTGCACCATGCCAAAGTCCACTTAACAGCATAGTAATAAACAGGTTCGTATAGGTCTTAAGTTTTCCTTTTCTGCTGCCTCCAAGTGGAAAATAAACATAATCCCTAAACCATGATGATAAACTTATATGCCATCTTCTCCAGAAATCTGAAGGGTTCTTGGCCAAATAAGGAAGATTAAAGTTCTCGCCAAGATCAAATCCCATCATTGTTGCGATACCGATCGCCATATCTGAGTAACCGGAAAAATCATAATAAATCTGGAGTGAATAGGAAATTACAGCCATCAATATGCTGAAGCTGCTGTATGCCTCAGGAGCTGCATAAACCGCATCAACGCAAACTGCAAGCCTGTCTGCTATGACTTTTTTCTTGAAAAGTCCTATGAGAAAACGCTGGCCACCGGCGCTGAGGTTCTCCCATGTAATAACATGACTATTCTTTAACTGAGGCAGAAAATCATGGGCCTTAACAATAGGTCCGGAAACAATCTGCGGGAAAAAGCCGATATACAAGAGAACATTTAAAGGCTGCTTCTCCACTTCAATCTTATGATTATAAACATCAGCTATATAACTGATTGACTGGAAAATATAAAATGAAATTCCCAAAGGAAGAATGATGTTTAAGGCTGTATATTCGATGCCAAGGAGATTGCTAAAACTCTCAGCAAAGAAATTAAAATACTTGAAAATGCCCAGAACCACAACATCAACGACTACACCAAGCACAAGATACTTCTTGGCATTTAGCCTGTCTGAATCAATCCTGAGTCCCAGGAAATACATCAGCCCTGAAACTGCTATCAAAAGCAGAAGAAACCTAATGTCTCCCATAGAATAGAATACATAGCTTGAGATTAAAAGGAGTATCTTCTGCTTCCTGTTATCCTTGATCATGCACATCAGCGCGATAACCACGCACAAGAAAAGCGCAAATTTAATACTTATAAAACTCATCTCAGTTTTCCTCCGGTCTTACAACACTCATCAGTTCCTCTGCGATCATCCTGTGACCATCAGAATTCAAATGACCGCTTCCAGGCTTTGAATTAGAAAAACCGTAAGGTAAAGTATAGTCATTCTCGTATTCGGAAATAAACTTATCAGCCATATTAACAACTGTGACGCCATAGCTGTCGCAAACGTTCATAAATACTGCGTCTGTATCAGTCTCTTCTATAGAAAGTGATCCATCCTCCTCAATCACAACATTAGGATGAAACAGTATTACAATTTCTCCATCGTATACTGAAGTCATGAGCTCAAAGGTTTTTCTCAATGCCTCTTCATAATCCTCAAGGCTGTCACCCTTTTTGGCTGTATTTCCTGCAGTATTATCTTTGCTTATCTTTTGAATTTCTGACAATTTAGAATTAACATTATATAACAATGGTGAATACTCTTTGAGATAAATCTGAAGCTTTCTTTTGAAAGACAACGTATTCCAAATATTCTCACCGGTTTCTTTTTCATCAAACCCGCGCTGGTCTAAAGCCTTTTCCAATTCCTTTACGGTAAAAGTAGTTTTTCCGGTCTCTATAATAATCTTACTTGAATCAGGGAATTCCTCTACTAGTGCGCTAAAACCTTTCACAATACTTGGAAAATAATTAGCGTCCTGAGATACACAGTATACGTATGCCTCGTCCTCGTAGCCAAGCCAGCTGTTAAGCAGATCATAATACCTTTCGTATGTTCCAACCTCTTTGCCCTGACTATGTGACGCGCCAATGGCTACAACATAGTTATCAGCCAGTTTGTCCACATTATTGACATAGCCACGCTTATCCACAGTGTGATAACCTCTTCCCTCTGTGCCAAAAACAATGCTTGACCCGGGATTTAAAATTGCACTTGTGGCTCCCTTTGATCTGTCAATCCATCCGGCTGTACGATTATAAAAAGCCAGTACCACATTCATGATCAGCACTGTCACAATGATAGCTAATATCCAACTCCCAATCTGCTTAAAAACCTTATTCATTATATGTACCTTTTCCTATAAAAGACGTGGATAAAAAACATCCACGTCTTTCTATTAATAATATTTTCGATTATAAAATAAATAAAATTGCACTTGACAAAATATCATATTCCTTGACGAAATGTCAAGTGTCAATATAACCAAGAAATCGCAGATACGGGCCAATTGCCGCATCTGCGATTTTGGAAAATCACATATTATTTGTCAAAATGTTTTGCTATCTCTTAGTATATGTAGCAAAATCTGCATCGTTGTTTATAAAAGTATTAGCCGAATAAGCAACAGCAGTTCTCCTTTTAGCAGAGTTCGCTTTATTCCCGGACATTTCTAAAGTATCATTATTTGTTCCGGTGATTGACATTGACATTGGATAGTTCCATGAAGTCGTTTTACTGAAAGTAAACTCGTTGTCAATCATTTCAAAGTATCTGACTGTACTCTGCTGTGACAAGTTTATACTAATTCCCTTTTGTCCCGTTTCTACCTTTAGTCTATTCTCAATAAATTTAATTGATTGCTCAGGATTAACCTTTCCCTTTGCATTGTTATACACAGATATTGAAGAACCTTTTTTGCCCAGTGAATCAATTTCATTATTCTCTATAAGGATATCACCTTTAGCATTTCCAACAGCGATACAAGCAGAATATGTCGTTCCCGGATAGATTTTATTGCCGGAAATATTAGTGTTTCCCAACGGAGAAATAACTTTAATCAGATTAGTTGCGCTATAATCAGTTGCTTCCTTTCCATTATGATAGTAAGCCCCATCAATTCCTGAACGAATCACATTATCACATACAATCATTGCGGCGTCGGAAACCTGATCCCCACGTGAAGTTGTGGTAATGGCAGAAGTGCAATAATCAATCTCTATATGGTTATTGCTGATAGTAGCCGGTCCATATTGACGTATACCACATCCAAATTCACCAATAAGAGTATTGTTGGTGACTACCGCATATAAATCGCCTTCTGTTCCCTTATTACATATATATCCTTCTCCACAACCGCCATTTGTAATTGTGTTGTGATTTACTGTAAGGTTGCTTACTTTTGTATAAATAGCTTCCCTATCATGCCCGTATCCAAGGAGATCCTCGATTTCATTATCCTCTACCAGAGCATTATCACCACGAATACAGATAAAGTTAGCATTTAGTGCGTGCACTGATACAAAATCATCTGCTGTCTTAAGAGTTTTGAACTTATTTCCCAGGATGGTAATATCCTTGGATTTTGTATATGTATTGTTCGTTACATCTCCAATCCAAATCGCAGATACCGGTCCATAAGTAATTTTTTCTTTTCCTATATTATAAAATTCGTTTTTGTAGTAATAAGTATAATCTGAATTAGCACTATGATATACAGCTACACGATCTATGTCCTGGAAAATACAATCTGTAACTTCATCACTTGCAAATTTGGCGTCCTGTTTTGCAAATGCAAACGAAGCTATACCTGCATTTTTGAATATACATCTGGTGTAATTAACTCTCTGTGCTCCCTTAGGCGATACATCGATCATGACAGTATTAGAAAGTCGCTCTCCGGGAGTTAATACTGTCTTTTTTGTTCCTCCGTTACAAGTAACATTACACATTGTAATACCATAGGGTGCTGTCAGATTCAAATTCTTCAACTCGCAATTTTCGCGGTCAATACCTGAAATAGAAATACCTTTAGGCACTGTTATGGCCTTATTTGCCAGATTAAAAACTCCTTCCGGTATTACAACATCTGATTTTGCTAACGAAAATGCCTTTATCAGATATGATGAGTCATCTGCATTACCATCGCCAACAGCCCCCAGCTGCTTAATATTTATTGAATCGTCATACTGAAGGTTGGCAAATAATCCGCTATCAAGTTTTTCATAAACATTGCCTTTGGATTCAGAGATATCGTATGTTCCTGCGCCTCCATCATCGGCACTGTAATAACCTCTTGTAGTAACAGTCATTCCGGACGTAACTTTACTGCTTACAAGATCAGCAACAGTGTCAAATTCGTTGAGATTAACTTCCTCAACAGCTTCCTCGACAATTTCCTCTTCGATTTCCTCTTCGATTTCCTCTTCGATTATCTCTTCTTCAGGTTCCTCCGCACCCTCTTCCGGAGTCATACTTTCTTCAGGAACTGCGCTGGCTTCCTCATCAGCCAGCACCAAAAAGTCATCAGAACTCCCCGATGCTTCAACTTCAGAGCCTTCCGATGGTTCGAATTCTGAGCCCTCCGATGGTTCAAATTCAGATTCCGCCTCAGCTTCTAACTCCGGTTCAACTTCAATGATCTCTCCTACGACACGGTAAGTTCCCCAGCTTCTGTATATGGTCATCCATCTGATATCTTCATTTGGTGCCAAATACTCTCTGTAGTCGGGGATCACATTAAGATATGTTTCCACCTCAGATGGACTGTTTCTTACAATAAGAGCATCTATACCATGCTCAAAAATAATAGTCCCCACACCTACTTCTTCACATTCTTTGTAAGAGATATACTTGCTTGACTTCCCTGTCCGATTGGTATAGTAATAAGCCTCAACTTCCTGCTCATTCTCAGAAGGGTCTCTCCTTGCACCTAGAACACTGCCCTCATACTTGGCAATGCCTATGACGGCGAGCAATACAATAACTAATAATACTCCATAAATCCTCTTTCTATTCATACATCATCACCCCTTCATAGAAATAAATAGTGTTAATTTAATTATCACAAAAATTCGTCAAAGATTGAAATAAAAAAACGTGTTAAACACTGATATTTTCGTAAAATTTCGGCAATATAGTTTATCTTTTTTTTATATATGAGAGGTGATTTTTTATTTTTCGTTAAAAATGGGAGAATCAGATTTTTGTCTGATTCTCCCATGTAATCGTACAATCTTGCTTTATATTATTTAATCTTCAAAACAATGTTATCACTCTTTGTCAACCTGCCGATGCTATCAGTGACGACGCAATATGTCTGCATACCCTCAATCTTTTTAGCAGCATATCTGACATATTCATTAGTATAGCAGCCGGCCTTATGGAATTTTCCATCTCCGCCTGACTCTTCCGGAATCATATAATACCAGGAGTATTTTACGTCGCTTGAAGAAGTTTCCACCTTAAAACTTGCTTTCTTACCAAGCTCAGCTTCTATCTCTTTACCATTAGGATATTGTATTTCAACTTTACCTTTATCGACTAAAAGAGTCGCTGTTCTACCAACAAGCTTTTTACCATCTTTGTTGAGAATTACACAGTAAACCTGCATTCCTTCTGTCCTCGCTGAAGCCTTTACTGTGTACTGGTTAGTGTAGCATCCGGCCTTATGGAATTTTCCATCTCCGCCTGACTGCTCCGTCTTCTTATAATACCAGGAATACTCAACACCTTCTCCCTGAACATCAATAGAAAATGTGGCATCAGCTCCATTTCTTGGTACTACAACGTCTTCGGTGTCTTTCAGTATCCTAAATTCTTTTACAATAGTAGCTGAAACAGCATCTGTTGTGACCTTATGCCCATAGGCATCGGTAATTACGCAATACACCTGCATGCCATCGAGTTTAGCATATATGCGTCTTGTGTATTCGGGAGAATTTACTCCTGTCTTAACAAATCTGTTAGATCCGGGAACTTTTGCATACCACATAAATTGTACATTTTTACCGGTAGCTTCAACACTGAATACAGCGCTTTCGTTCGCTTTGCTCACAACAATATCTGTTGGCAACTTATTTACTACAAATTCAGTCTCAAGCTTTGTGTCTAACTTGGCAGGTATTCCATTGTAATCGAGAGAGCCATTTTTATCATTTACAATAGATACCACGTCATAGTAATATTCAACACCCTCTTCGGCAGTATAGTCTGTAAATGTATTGCCCTGAATAACACCTGATACAGGGGACCATTCTTTATCCACTCTTCTGTAGACACGATAGCCCTCTACGTCTGCCTCTTCTCTCCATTTGATCACAATTCCATCTTCTATAGTGTTTGCTGAATATACCCAAACGTTAGGAATAAGATTCCTATAGAACTGGTTCATCCAGTTGAACCTGCTATATAGGAAATTCTTAAAGTATTCTACGTTCTCATCCAGTGTTTCAAATGGTGTCATCTGATTATTTGAATACTTCTTGGATACAATCCATCCTGCTTCACCAAAATTTCTTTCAAAAACAGCTTTATACTGAGCATAAGTTGCATCTATCAATCCGCCATCATCCGCAATAGTCTGAAGATAATCACTGTACTCAGCAAATACCTCTTCTACAGCCTTCTGGAACTCACTGTATTTCAACAGATATGGATACCAGTTACATTTTGAAGCCATTGCAACATTAGGCAATCTAAGGCCTGGCAAACTATCTCTTGCATTACCGCTGGAAAGATCATAATCCCATGCAGGGCCTGCATAAAAAACGCCATCTTTATAGTAAAAGTATACCGAACTAAAGTTAAAATCAGTATTCTTGATATACTCAGTGAAAACATAGAATCGAGCGAACGAATCAATATCAATAGCCTCGGAAACTGCAGCATAATCGCCACTGTCAATAATGGCTGTTATTCTGTCAAGAGTTGCCTGCACAGAAGCCAGCTTCTCTGCTGAAGGCTCCTCTGGCTCCTTAAATGAAAATCTAAGGCCATTTGCATTTGTTATATATGTTGTTCCGCTTTCAACTCTGCTCTTTTCAAACTCCAAAATAAAATCATCGCCGTCAGGATCGATGTCTACTCTTGTTTTACCTGCTTCTATAGCTTCTGCAAGAAGATAGCATCCCTTAAAGACACCATCTATCCATAATTCTACATACTGAGCCTCTGATGTGTATGTCACACCCATTTCTCTGGCTATGGTAAGTGCAGTAGCATTTCTCATCAGAGATGCGTCATAACAGTTGGCAAGAAGACACCATTTCTTAGCTTTTCCCATGCCAAGTACATCCTGTTTGGAAGAAAGCTTAATATTGTATGGCTTCTTTTCAGCATTAGCAGTTGAGTTACCTCTAACCTTGATTTTGCCTCCGTCACTTATAACTGCTCCATTTGAGTCAACGATAGCAATATCAGTATCAATATATCCTGTTTTCTTATTCAACGAATTACCTTCGCCGTTTTCTGTGCTGATATATACCTGTGGAACCTCTGCGGTTTTATAAGCAAGATTCTCAATTGCCTCAGTGATTCTCTCTGTCGCTGAGGTTATTTCTTCATCAGATACAACTGCATAATCGAAAGCACTTACCTCATCCAATAAGTTACGCAGTACAGTAGCTGTTTCGCTTGTGAAGTATGCTTCAAAATACTTAGGGCATGAAGCTATCGCCTTTTCCAATCCTTCAATCAGTTTGGCTCTGGCACCTTCTTCATCAAGTTTTTTTGCGCTGACAGTTACGGTAAGGTTACCTGTAATTTTGGTAATACGATATGTGAAGACATTTCCTTCTTCAGAAATGGTCTTCAGATTCTTGTAATTACCTGTACCCTCAGTGATCTCAATGCTATCGAAAGCATAGCCTTCATCAATGACAACAGAAAAATTAACCTGTCCGTCGCCGGTAGTATCAATTTCTCCGGTATCAGAATTACGGGCAATAGCACTTTCTGCATTCTCAGAAACAACTGCTTCCTCAAAATCTTTTCTGTCATATGCAATGATTTTGCCGCCTTCAAAGCTACTGAATGATACAACAAAGCCCTCCTCAACTGCTGCTGTGTTATCTGAAGTTCCCTCCTCAGATGCAGTTTCTGCAATCTCAGCTTCTTCTGTTTCATCATTCTCACTTACTACCGGACTGTTGTCTTCAACATTCAAATCCTCAGAAATCAACTCTTCAGAAATCAACTCTTCGACATTTTCATCATCGAGCTCTGTCTCTTGCTCTTTCTCTTCAATTATTACTTCTGTGTTATCATCATTTTCGTCAAGACTCTCAGTTTGCACATTTTCAAATTCTGCAGCAAATGCAGTAGTAGCAGGCCAGATATTTACAACCAGCGCAACTGCTAAAAAGATACCCCACAACCGTTTCATAATTTTCCCTTTCATAACTTTTTTTGCAATTTTATTTCATTATTTAATGCTTATTTCCATGATTCCACCATGGCGCAACGGAATAATATACTTGCCATCTTCCTCCGCATAAACTTCATCCGGATTTCCGTTGACGCTGAACTTGGCAAGCAGAACCGGTTTGTCAATATCTTCAATATCAACAATGGTTATCTCTCTTCCAAAGCAATTTGTTACAACCATCATATTATCTCGAATATTTGGCATACCTCTAAGCTTTACCCCCGCAACTTTTACTGCTGAAAGCTTATCGTACTCTCCCTGAGTAATTGTCTTCGGATCATAGTATATGTATCCATTGCCATAGATAGTAACCGCATATCCATTACCATAGGCGATACCATTCTGTTCCGCATATTTAGGTGAAGTAAACTTTTTAATAATCTTTGGTCTGCCTGACTCACTCGCCTCATACCAATACAGGTAAGTTCTTCCAAATACAGACTGATATTTGCTTCTGCCTGTCTGTCCAAGAAGTGAACGATCATACATCGAGCCGGCATTAATGTTTTCTACAATCTTTGGATTTGTCGGATCGGATATGCAGATAAGTGCGTATCTGGTCCAGCTGACCTGTGCCAGAAGATAGTCGTCATCAAAAACATTAACAGTAGTAAACACCGAAGCATAAGAATCATATATAACCGATCCTGTTTTTTCAAATGCCCCGTCTTTTAGATAATATACACCAAGGCCTGCACTACTTTCGGCAACATACAAAAAGTCACCCACCACAACAGCGTCCTTGGTCACACCACTGGTTTCATGTCTCTCAACTACCTCGTAGTTATTATCTAATACTACAACCTCTTTTTTACCTGTCGCACAATAATACCTGCCATTATAGTTGCAAACAGACCAGATATCCTCACCCTTTGCGGTTTCTCTAATTTCAAAGCCTTCAACGGTATACGTTATATCATCGGAATTTTTGTCGTCGATTTCGTAATCGCATGTAGCATTATCGATGGTTTCTACTGTAAGTCCTTCTATAGGAAGATAATATAGTCCCATCGCACTGCTGATATCAGTTCCGCCGTAATATGTATGACCCGAATTGGAGCCGAAATAAATTCCTCCATTTACGACAGCCACGGAAGTAACAATAGCTCTTGAGTACTTCGCACTGTCATAAGGTAATAAATACGGATTTAATGTCATGGCCTTGAAGTTCTTCGATGTTGCCGGTATATCAATCACAATATTAGAAAGCTTTTTAGGTGCATATGGATTGGATATATCTATAATATGGACACCGGTGTATGCATTGCTATAAAAAGCATAGTTCCCTGATATTTCAACATTCCAATGATCAAATCCACTGTAATAATATCTTCCATCAATCTTTGTTGAAGATATTCTCTTTGGAGAAGAAGGATTTGATATATCATAAATATCCATCCCATTACCCATACCATAGCCGGGAGATGCAATATTTGATGAAGAATCAGTACTATGATAACCGGTTGCAATATACAACAACGAATCTCGTATTACTGTTCCACCGGCATGTCCGCCAACATTAAACTCTGTGACCTTACTTGGGCTGGCAACATTCTGAATATCGAATACAGAAATTTTCTTTTCTGCCCAGGATGAAACATACAAATACTTTCCACTTATTGAACAGTCATAAAACTCCTCATTATAACCACTTATAAGCGAAATAAATACCGGATTGGAAATGTCGCTGATGTCATATATTTCTACACCATATCTCCTGGAAGTCACAAAGCAATAGTTGTCTTGTACACACAAACCGGTTGAAAGGCCTTCTGATGCAACCTCTGCCATGATGCAAGGATTTGTTTTGTCACTGATATCTATGGTAAAAATACCATTTTCTCTGGAACTTACTACAATCGCATTGCCACCGTTACAGAAAAACATCTCTCTGGCATTTCCAACCCCGTAGACTGCTCCAATTACCTCACGTTTTTCTGATTCTAAGGAATATATTATTAATTCACCTCTTCCAAGTGAATAAAGATATTTTCCGTCACTTAATAAATCTACCGCCTGATATCCAACGCTGGATTTCTCATTGACCAGATTTGTCTTAAAGTCTTCATCTCTGTCAAAAACTCCAAGATTAAACTCTAAAATATTCTTACCGTCTGAGCTTAGTATCTCCAAATTACCTATTTGGATTTTCTGCCCGGCATCCACTGTATCAATGACCAGTTTGCTAATACTGCTTATTCCTTTGATTGGAAGAATATATTCAGTCATGTATGTAGGAACAGAATAGTTTCCGGTATAACCGTTATTATTGAATCGTATTCTGATATCGCTATTTTTTACATCTGATCTGGCAAAAAAGTGAAGTAAAAAGAAATCATTACCGGACTTTATATTCTTTGGAGTCAGTGTCAATGCAATTCTGCCTCCACTCTCGCCGATCACAGCATTTTCCTTTATATATTCACTGCCAACAAGTTCCTCTAGTCCAATGATTGACTCATTTGCTTCCAGATCAACATCCCCAAGCCATATACATTGTTTCTCACCTTGAACCTCAACAGAAACAGCTCTTGAGTATGTCTTTTCAAGTAACCTGTCAGTTATCTCACATCTGTAAATATATCTGCCGGTTTCCTCCGTGGCTGTGAAAGAGAGTTTATATGTAGATGCCCCGGCGTATACAGAATCTGAACATGGCTCCCAGGTTTCACCATTGTCTTCGCTTCTATGCCAAAGATAGGTAAGGCTGTTACCCTCTGCCTTTACAACTAAATCAATCTCAGTTCCCGGCTCACAGATGATGTCTTCCGGTTCACTGATAATCTGGGTTTTCTTTTCTAATATAGTTGCTATATCTGATTCAACCTTGTTTCCCAGCTTATCTTCGACCACACAATAAAACTTATAGCCATATTGGTAGCTCTTGATAGGAAAACTGATAGTATTTGTCTTATATCCATTAAAGAAGCACTTAGACCATGTGGTCCCATTAGTTTTGCAATAGTACCATGTATATTTTAATGAGGTTCCCTCAGCTTTTACACTGATTATAGCCTCCTCATTCAAAAGACCGTAAAAATCCTTTGGTTGCTCCAAGATGATCAGTTCTGGAAGGCTCATTTTAACTATGACATTTTCAGTTATATACTGCGTCCCTTTTCTGTCTGTTACCAGGCACCTGAAAAGCATATCGAAGTGCTCTTCCTGTGCCACAAAAGAAAGGGTGCTGCCGGCATATCCTTCATATGTCTTTTTAGAAACGGTACCATCTTCAGCTATGTATTTGTAGTTTGTACACTTGCTCCAAGTCTTTCCGGCGTCTTTACTGTAATACCATCTGTATGAAAGCTTATTTCCCTCAGCAGTTACACTTATTTTGACGTTTTCGCCTTTTTTTGTCTCAATTTCTTTACTATCTAAACTGACAGTTGTTTCCTTCTCAATAAGAGTACACTCACTTGAAGTAATGCTCTTTCCACTTCCATCTTTAACTTCGCATCTAAACCTGAAGCCGTATTGATATTGCTGAACATCAAATGAAAGGGTATCGGTTTTGCCCCCAGTGTATGAACATTTATACCAGTTGACACCGTTATCTTTGCTGAAATACCACTGGTAAGAAACCCCCTCAGACTCCGAAGCGACATGGAAAGTTGCCTTTTCACCGATCAAATGGTATTCGTCCTTGGGCTGTTCTGTTATAACAGGACCGGATGATTTAAGGGCAATGTATTCTGATTCAATAACATTTTTAGCTCTGTCAGTTACAGCACACTTGAATAAATAGCTATAATGAACATTCAATGTTGTAAATGAAAGGGTATCTTCCGTAGATCCCTCATATGGCACAGTTGACTTATTGCCTTCTGCATCAACTAACGCGTAATTGACAGTCTTTCTCCATGTTCTGCCACCATCTGCGCTGTAGTACCACCTATAGGAAAGCCTATTACCCTCGGCTTTTACGCTTAATGAGGCTGTCTCTCCGACATTCACTTCCACCGAATGAGACTGATCAAGTATCCTGGTGGCTCTCTCATTAATAGTGAATATATTAGAAACCACCTCACTACTATCGTCTTTTACTACGCATTTAAACTTATATCCATATTGAAAGCTTTGTACTTCAAAGGAGATACAACCTGTATCATATCCATCGTACCTGCAGTTAAGCCAAGTTTCTCCTTCGTCCTTACTGTAATACCACTTGTATTTGGGATTAGCAGCTGTGGTTTCAACAAAGAAAGAAACCTTTTCGCCAAGAAAAACAAATGCATTCTCAGATTGACGAATGATGCTAAGTTCCGGTGCTTTTCCATTATTTTGGATCTCTTCGTCAACAATAGTTACTGATCCGGGACCTTCCTCCGAACTGTTCTCCCCGGGATTATCCGCCGGATTCTCTTCATCTGATGGCACTACTTCCTCTTCAACAGTCTCTTCTGTTTCTGTGGATCCCTCTGCAGATGAATTTTCCTGATCTGCACCGGTATTTGTTTCTGTTTCTTCGTCAATTTCCTCTTCCACCGAAGCTCCGCCTGACGCCTTTGCCGGAGTTTCGTCCGGTATTTCTATTACTACGTCATCTGATGACTCCTCGGTTGAGGTCAAATTACTCTCTTGAATAAAATCGGATGCATACACATTACCATGTATGCATCCAAAAAAGATCGAAAAAGCCAATATGCCCGCAAGTACTCTCTTCATACACCTTCTCTCCTTAATGATAAAACCAACAAAACATTGCCCGAAAACTTATCTGTCCGCCGAAGTTTTATTAAACTGATTTCCCTCAACTTTTAACTTCGTACTGTCAGCCAGTTTTCCCCCATTAGTGGTACTGTAAACAAGAATACCAGTACCATCCTTATCTTCCTTGTTAATAACATTCCCACGTACAGTAACACTGCTTGTAGGATTGCCAACAGAGATATAAGATTTAAATACAGTTTTTGTATTAAACGTGTTATTTTCAATAGTGATCGGAGCTGCGACTTTAGCAACTCTGATTGCTTGACCGGTACTATATGATTTAACTACAGTATCATTAACGCTTAATGTCGGATAAGTGCCGCAGTTAATAGTATTGTCACGTATTATCAACTCTCTGCTATTTGTGATAACATCTCTTCTGGTGTTAGTAATGGCACTTGTACAGTTATCGATAGTTATAGTATTTCCGGATATCGTCCCTGGTGCATAATTTCTGATTCCGCACCCTGCGCTTCCGACGAGTACATTTCCGGTAATTGTACAATAAGCATCACCTTTTTGTGACTTATTGCAAATATAACCTTCACCCAATCCACCATTGGTGATAGTATTTCCGGATATTGTCAGGTCGCGAACTTTAGTATAGACTGCTTCCCTGTCTGAGCCGTATCCAATAAGGTTACTGATGGTGTTATTATTAATAACCGCTTTATCACTTCTTATAGCAATAAAATTCGCATTAATATTATGAACAGTACCTGAAAAATCATTCTGTGTATACAAATTGGAAAAATTATTTTCCTCTATTACTACATTATTGGCCTGCGTATAGGTATTATTGGTTATATCTCCAATCCAAATTGCACTGATAAAACCACTCTTTAGATCACTTCCCCCAAAGCCTGCAAAAACATTGTTCTTAAAAGTAGCAGTATCGATGTTCAGGCTGTAATATATAGCATCTCTTCTGAAATTTTTAAAAGTACATCCGGTCACTTCAACAGAATCAAATGAACCCGCATTTTCTCTGGCAAAAGAAGCTACTGTAGCGTTCGTAAACATACAATTTTTGTAACTAACGCTCTGGTGCCCCTTGGGTGAGAGCCAGAAAATTACTTTTCCATCAACTGAAGCTCCTCCGGTAAAAGGTATTGTCCTGGTCACACCACCATCAAATGTAAGATTAGATGCACTTATACCGTACTCAGAACTAATGCATACATTTTTGATTATGCAATCTGACTGACTTTCTCCTACAAAGCTTATACCGGCGCCAACATTCAGAACTCCACTTCCCAGTTCATAGGTTCCGGCAGGAATATATATCTCACCCATTCCGGAATTAACTGCTGCGCTGAATGCTTCAAAATCATTATGCTGCCCATCACCCACAGCACCATATTGTGTAACTGAAACTCTGCCGGGTTTTATACTTATGGTTGCCCCATTAGCATAGGAACCTTTGCCTACTGCGTTGATTCTGCTGCCATATTGTACAATTCCACCACCTAACAGTAACAGACCTATCGCCATTATCACGATGATCTTAAATACTTTTTTCATAGCTCCGGTTCCTCCTTCCATTTGATGCAAACCAAAATTATTTACTCTTATTGCTCTTCATTCTTTCAAGAGCACCAAGTATTGTTTTCCAGTTCAATACAACATATATTAAGCAGATAACAACTAAAAGCGCATATCTGATAATAATTGTTGAGTACAGACTCATGAATACAGCTGAAATTGCACTAACAACTCCAATAGCTGCGAACATGAACCAGTCGTCATACAATTTAACCTTAAGTACAAATCTTGTAACAAAGAAATGCATAAACATGTTCACAAAATAACTTGCCAGTGTTGTGTATGCAGCTGCAATAAAGCCAAACTTAGGGATAAAAATAACATTTAAAATAATATTAATTACTCCGGCAGTTATTGTTCCCATGGAAATATACTGAGTTTTTTTCAAGTGAAGCTCAATA
>JAILMY010000113.1 GCA_024692165.1 Butyrivibrio sp.
CCATGCAGGCTCCTAAATATGCACAGCCCGGACAGCCTGCCTTAGAGCTTGAAGTTCTTTTGGAACTTAAGGTAATTGCTGATGTTGGACTTGTTGGATTCCCTAATGTAGGTAAATCTACATTTCTTTCAAAGGTTTCAAATGCTAAGCCCAAAATTGCCAATTATCATTTCACAACACTTACACCTATGCTGGGCGTAGTTGATCTTAATGATGCAAGAGGTTTCGTAGTAGCTGATATTCCGGGGCTTATTGAGGGTGCATCAGAAGGCGCAGGCCTTGGCCACGAGTTCCTTCGCCATATTGAAAGAACCCGTATGATGATCCATGTTGTTGATGCTGCTTCAACAGAAGGACGTGATCCTCTTGAGGATATTGAAGCAATCAACAAGGAACTGGCAAATTACAATGCTGATATAACAAAAAAGCCTCAGGTAATTGCAGCTAACAAGATTGATATGCTCCCTGAAGGCGAAAACGCAGAGATAATAGATAAAATCCGTGAGAAATATGAACCTCTCGGTGTAAAGGTCTTTGCTATATCCACCCTTACTGGAAAAGGGGTTCAGGAACTGCTATACTATGTAAGTAGGACCCTTTCTGAGATTAAAGAAAAGCCTATAGTATTTGAGCAGGAATTCTTCCCTGATACAATGCTTAAGACCACGGATGATGCATTTACAGTTGAATATGATTCAGAAGCCAAAGAATATGTTGTTGAAGGTCCTAAGATTGAGAAAATGCTTGGATATACCAACCTGGAATCCGAGAAAGGTTTTGCTTTCTTCCAGAAATTCCTGGCCGATAATGGCATACTTGATGAGCTTGAGAAGCTCCACATCCAGGAAGGTGATACTGTAAGAATGTATGGTTTTGCATTTGAGTATTACAGAAATGCTGATACAATGCCCGGATCAGATGATTCTGAGGAAGAATTTGATCTGGATGATAACGATTATGATGAAGAGGATTAAAATATGACACTTACAAGTAAGCAGAGAGCTTATCTTAAAAGTCTGGCCTCAGACCTTGAGCCTGTATTTCAGATTGGAAAGAGCAGCGTAAGCCCGGAAGTAACAAATGCTATCGCTGAAACCTTCAATACACATGAGCTTGTGAAGATTACAGTACTCAAAAACTGCCTTGAAGATGTTAAGGAAGTTGCCGTTACTGTATCAGAGAGAACTCGTTCTGAGCTGGTTCAGGTAATAGGAAGGAAGTTTGTATTATACAAACCCTTCAAAGATGATCCAAAGATTATTCTTCCTAAGGCAAGCAAGAAACAGTAATATGTGATATAGAAATAAAGATGTACTGAAATTTTCCAAAAGGAGGCTCTTTATGAATAGCAGAAAAATTGGTATACTTAGCGGTACCTTTGATCCAATTCATAATGCTCATTTACTTCTTGGAGAATCTGCAAGAGAGCAGTACGGATTGGACAGAGTAATCTTTATGCCCAACAACTTAACACATTTAAAGAACAGAACACAGATTTCAGGAACTGAAGACCGCTATCAGATGTGTAAAATGGCTATCTCAGGTAATCCCTATTTCACATGTTCTAGACTTGAAATTGATAAGCCTGATGGATGTTACACAGTAGATACTCTTAAGGAGCTTCGTACCATGTATCCCGGGGATGAGCTTTTTCTGATCCTTGGCGCTGATTCTGTTATCGGCATAGATACCTGGGACAGAGCTGCCGAGCTTTTGAAATCCTGTACTATACTTACAGCTGTTCGTGAAGATGATGATCTGGCAGTTCTTGATAAGAAGAGAAGAGAACTGAATAAAGTTTATGGAGCAGATATCCAGCTCCTTACCTTTAATCGAATTGATATTTCTTCCACAGATATTCGCAATCGAATCAAGATCGGACGTTCAGTAAGATATATGTTACCTGATGAATGTATTGAATACATATGTATCAAGGGGCTCTATAAATGAAAACAATTGAAATAAGCCAGAAACTGCGCAAAGAGATGGAGAAACAGCTCAAACCTGACAGGTTCGATCATACCCTGGGCGTAGCTTACACCAGCGCATCAATGGCTATTGTTCACGGAGCTGATATTCAAAAGGCTTTGGTCGCAGGTATGCTTCATGATTGTGCTAAATGCATGAGTCATGAAGAACAAATAAAGATCTGTGATAAGAATAAGATTGAAATATCAGATTATGAGAGGCGCAACCACTCCCTGCTTCATGCAAAGGTAGGTGCTTATCTTGCGAAAGAGAAGTATGATATAGACGATCCCGAGATATTAGGTGCCATTAGATGGCATACTACCGGACGTGAGAACATGACACTTCTTGAGAAGATCGTATATATCGCAGATTTTATTGAACCTAATCGCAAGCAGCTTGAAGATATGGAAATAATCAGAAAAGAAGCCTTTTCTGATATTGACAGATGTCTTGCACATATATTACATAATTCTATAGTGTATCTTAGAACTCTTGGCACTGAACTTGATGAAAATGACTCAACAATGAAGGCTTATAAGTTCTATAAGGATTTTTTCAAAGTATAAACAATGAGGTGAAAATGGCAGATATTAGTATTTCAAAAAAAATGGCAGCAATGGCTGTTGATGCACTTGAAGACAGAAAGGGTGAGGATGTCAGAGTAATTGACATCAGCGAGATTTCAACTCTTGCAGATTATTTCATAATCGGAAGCGGAACAAATATTAATCAGGTTCAGGCTCTTGCTGACAGTGTTCAGGAAAAACTTGGAAGAGCAGGTTATATGACCAAAAATGTAGAAGGTTATGAAGCCGGAGACTGGATACTTCTGGATTTCGGCGACATAATCGTTCACGTATTCGATAGTGAGAATCGTCTGTTCTATGATCTTGAGAGAATCTGGAGAGATGGTAAGCTCATCGAAAAAGAAGCGTTAGAGAACTGATGCTATTTATATTTTTAAAAATATCAGGGAGTAGGCATTTAAAATGCTTACTCCCTTTGTTTATGACTTAAAAGGTATAATTAATTCTTGAATTAATTGAATGCAATAGACAACTCTCGTTATTATTTGTAGAATCTAAGGATACCGAATACCTTACCGAGAATCTGACAATCATCAACGATGATCGGATCCATATTATCATTTTCAGGCTGCAATCTGATATGACCCTTTTCCTTGTAGAAGGTCTTAACAGTAGCGGAATCATCTATAAGAGCAACGACCTGATCACCGTTCTTGGCAGTGTTACACTGCTGAACAAATATCTTGTCACCGTTGAAAATTCCGGCGTTGATCATTGAATCTCCCTTAACATTTAAAATGAAGGCATCTGAACCCTTAGGGCACATGCTGGCAGGAATAGGAATATAAGAATCAATATTCTCCTCAGCAAGAATCGGTGTACCGGCTGCAACCTGTCCAACTACAGGAATACTTACAATCTCGGTTCTGACCATATTGAATCCGTCATCACATATCTCGATAGCACGAGGTTTGGTGGGATCACGTCTGATATATCCATTTTTCTCAAGAGTTTCTAGATGAGAATGAACAGAAGATGTAGATTTAAGATTTACTGCCTTACAGATATCTCTTACAGCGGGCGGAAAGCCTCTAACCAATGTCTGTTCCTTGATATAATCCAGAATTTCCTGCTGCTTCTTTGAAATATTACCTTTTTCCATTAAGTTCCTCCTTGCATTAAAGCGTTTTAAATGCAAACTTATTTATTAAATTTTAGCACATGGATTTTTAATATGCAAATGTTTGTTCGGAAATTTTGTTCGGAATATTTGTTCGAAAAGTATTGACAAACAACTGTTCGTTCGATAATATGTTCGTAGAACAGTTGTTCGTGAACATTTATTCTTTTGATGAGGGAGATATGATGAACAATACAATGTATGCGTCTTCTAACTACAGCTACTCACAGAATAGTGATTATTACAATAGAAGTGAAGAGAGAATCCGTAATAACCGGATCAGAAGAAAGCGCATTGTCAGAAGGCAGTTTGCTGTCTTAGTTTTCATCATAACATTACTTATAATACTTGGCGTATTTCTTGGAACAACTCTTATGACCGGAGCACAGTCCAATGAATATACTCCTGAATTCAAATACTATACAACTATTACCGTTCATGAAGGCGATACTATCACCAAGCTTGCCAAAGAGTATTACTCAGACAATCACTATGACAACATGAACAATTATATCTATGAGATCTGTACACTCAACAGAATCGGCGACAAGGACAAGGTAATAGCAGGAGAGAGCATCATAATGCCTTACTATTCTACAGAATTTAAATAAGCGAATCATATTCTATACGATTTTCTTAATTATTTTCATAATTTTCAATATAATCTATCTCCCTATTGCTATATAATAATAGACAATAGGGAGAATATTAATTTATGAAATTATCTTTATTGCTTGATTACAACGACATAGTAATACAATGCCATGATAATCCCGATGCAGATGCAATCTGCTCAGGTTATGTTCTCTACAGGTATTTTCTTGCCAATCACAAGAAAGTGAAGTTTATCTATTCCGGGAATTTCAGGATTAGTAAGAGCAATCTGGTATATCTTATAAGGGAGCTTGAAATCCCTATTGAGTATGTTCTGAATCTCAAGAATAAACCGGATCTTCTTTTGATGACTGATTGTCAGTATGGAGAAGGCAACGTCCGCAAATTTAACGCCAAGGAAGTGGCAGTTATAGATCATCATCAGGTTTATGGAAATCTCCCTAAATTAAATGAAGTACGCAGTAACCTTGGTAGTTGCTGTTCAGTTATATGGAATCTGTTAAGACTAGAGAACTACGATAGTTTTGTTGATAAGAAAATAGCAACAGCCTTATTCTACGGTCTATACTCTGATACAAATGCTTTTTCAGAGATGTATCATCCTTTGGACCGCGATATGCTTGAGACTCTCCAGTATGACAAAGATCTTATACTCAGGCTCAAGAATATGAATCTTACTTTAAAAGAAGCCAAGATTGCAGGTGTAGCCATGCTTGGAATTGAGTATCACAGCGAGGATAGATATGCGATACTCCATACAGATCCCTGCGACCCGAATATTCTTGGCCTCATCGGTGATTTTATTGTTGCTGTGGATACTATCGATGTATGCCTTGTCTACAGCGTTCTTTCCTTTGGCGTAAAATTTTCTATAAGAAGTTGCTCCAATGAGACGAGAGCTGATGAGCTGGCCGCCTTTCTTTCCAGAAAGATTGGTTCAGGCGGTGGTCATACAGAGAAGGCCGGTGGAATCCTGAACAACGAACTGATAAAAAGGCAGTACCAGGATTACACAGAGATAGATGACGCTTCTGCAACCCATTCTATTTCCAATATTATACGGGAGAGAATGGCTGATTATTTTGAGAACTGTGAGATCATCAAAGCAAGAGATACCAGTATCGATGTATCCTCCATGCGCAAATATGAGAGGAATCCAATAACACTGGGATTTGTAGAAGCTTATCCGAATATTCCCGTCGGGAATATTGCTATTATACGAACCATGGATGGTGATAATAATATAGAAATTCGCAAGAATACTATTCTTATCATCGATACAAAGGGTAATGTAAAGGCCATATCAAGAGAGAAATTTGAATTCAGCTATAAGATATCCAGAAAGAAATTCAAATTGAATATTGATTATAACCCTACGGTCAAAAATGCTGACACCGGCAGATCCATACCTCTTTTGCCTTTGGCGAAAGCCTGCGAATCCACCAGTGATATCAAGATATATGCAAGAAAGCTTAAGACCACCACAAAGCTGTTCCCATACTGGGAATCCGAGAGGTATATGCTTGGCCAAAAAGGCGACTATATAGGCGTGAGTCAGGATGATGCTAACGATATATTCATAATCGACAAAGAAACCTTTAATAAGACATACAAACCTGTATGATCAGTTGCCCTTTGGCTTTTCCCTCAGGGTAACCATTCTGGCTGCACGTCGTCTGTTCTCGTCATCCTGGGCTGCGTAGTGCTTTCTGGTAGTATTAACATCCTTATGTCCAAGGACATCCGCCACAAGATAAATATCCCCGGATTCCTTGTACAGATTTGTACCAAAGGTACTTCTGAGCTTATGAGGGGTTATCTTCTTGAGCGTAGTTACGTTTCTCGCGTACTTTTTTACCAGATTCTCAACAGCTCTGACTGTAATACGTTTATTCTGCAGAGACAAGAAGAAAGCATTTTCGTTGCCCTCCACAGGTATCATCATTTTCCTCTGATCCAGATACTGTAAAAGAGCGTCCCTGACTTCCTCAGGGAAATAAACTACCGTGTTGTATCCGCCCTTTCTATGAATTCTGACTCCATTTGAGTCAAAATCAAGATCATCTATATCAATTCCAACACATTCAGAAACTCGTATTCCTGTACCCAATAGCAGTGTAAGCAGCGCTACATCGCGAAGCTTTGTTTTTTCATGATATTTTAGCTGAGATTTGGTAAGCTTTTCACCGGCTTCAACCTGATCAAGCAGCATTGCCACTTCATTAGGCTCAAGCCTTATGATTTCATTCTCATGAAGCTTAGGCATATTTACAAGTTCAGGAGTATTGTTATTTATTAGTTCTGACTTGTAAAAGTAGGTGTACATACTCCTAAGAGCAGACATCTTACGCTTTTTCCCCTGCTCAGCATTCGTAATCTCTTTATCCTCTTTGGCATACAGAGATAAATATTCAAGATATTCCTCAATATCTTCCTTCTCAATCTTATCCAGGATATCAATAGTTAGATCTTTTATCTCAAGCTTTCTAACGATTGGATTAACATTATGAAGGTACTCAAAAAAAGTCCTCAGATCGTATGCGTATCCAAGCCTTGTTCTGGCTGAAGTTGTAGGCTCGATTCCCCTGAAATACTGTCTGCAGAATCTAGGGAGAGTATCAAGAACTTCACGCATTCTGATGACGTTTAATTTGTCCTGTTCAGTATAGTATTTATCATCTTTTCCGTAGTTGTTTTGCATAAAATGATTATAGCACAGAGACTTTTTTTAATGCCAAAAATTCATTACAAAAATTGTAAGAATTACACCTTGAACTAATCTTTATTTAGATGTTAAACTTTAAAAGTTCCATTATTTTGTTGGGTGGTATTTGTTTTGGATAATAAAATAAATTATAGAAATCGCGATGGCAGAAGACTGACCATTGCTGAGTATAAAAAGCGCAGACAAAAAGAGATCATCTTTCATCTTAGCCTGGTAGGAATATGCATTATTCTTATCATTGGTTCAATTGTTTCCATTTCAATCAAACTTCATAAGAATAAGAAAAGGGCCGAGGAAATGGCTGCAGAAAGTGTTCCTGAAACTCCTGTTGTTCAGATTGTAGACACTAAGGTCGACGAACCGGAGCCAGAAGTAGAAGAGGAGACTAATCCTTTCATGGAAGCCTCCGAAGATGCCGCGTCCTTTTTTGCCGGATATACAGCAAACATAACTGATGATGTATCCTATATTTCAAGCGAGAATGTACTTAGCAATTATGCCATTTTGCTCAATCTTGATACAGGTAACGTTGTGGCCAACAAGGACGGCACTGAGAGGATCAATCCTGCTTCCATGACTAAGATCCTTACTCTTTTAGTGGCTGCGGAAAACTTAACGAATTTGGATGATACCTTTGAAATGACTCAGGCAATCGGCGATTTTGTTTATAAGAATGATTGCAGTGCTGTGGGATTTTCTGTTGGAGAAACTGTTTCTGTCAGGGACATGCTTTATGGTACAATCCTTCCGTCCGGTGGTGATGCCGCCATGTGCCTGGCTGAATATATAGCCGGTTCTCAGGAAGCCTTCGTAGATATGATGAATGACAAGTTAAAAGAGCTGGGGCTTTCCGATACTGCACATTTCACAAACTGCATCGGTATTTATAACGAGGATCACTATTGCACACTCCTGGATATGGCAATGATCTTAAAGGCTGCGGAGGAAAATTCACTCTGTCATGAGGTTTTAAATGCCAGAACCTATACCACATCAAACACAGAAGAGCATCCAGAGGGAATTACTGTTTCCAATTGGTTCATGCGCAGAATAGAAGATAAGGATACCCATGGTGAAGTTATGGGTGCCAAGACCGGATTCGTTAATCAATCCGGTTGTTGTGGAGCCAGCTACCAGATTTCTAATGACGGAACCCATTATATTTGCGTCACAGCAGATGCCTGGAGTACCTGGAGATGTATCTATGACCATGTCGAGATATATGACGTATACACTAGCTGATACGATCAGATAAATATGAATTTAAGGAAGTAATGAAATGAAACTTAGAAAGTACAGCAAATTATTTGCCATCCTTGCACTGGTTTTAATATTGGCAATGGTTATCGGCTCAATTGCCGGTTCATTCTTTTCGATTATGTAAAGGAGCAGATAAAATTATGGAAAAATCAATTAACAAAGGAATGTTTGGTCTTTTTTTTGAGGACATAAATTATGGATTAGACGGCGGTCTTCATGCAGAAATGCTTGAAAACCGTTCTTTTGAGTTCGTAGAAGGCAGAGGCTACAAGTGTCATTATCACCAGGAGCCTGCATATATGTACGGTTGGAATGCCTTTACCGACGGTTCGATAAAGCTTTCAATCTCAGATGCAGAACCGTTAAACCAGGTAAATCCTCACTATTTATGTGCTGAGGGTGAGACTAACAGCTCTTTTTGCAACAAGGCCTATGACGGCATTTTCCTTAAAAAAGGTCACAGTGCAAACATCAGCTTTTATGCGAAAACAAACTCCAAAAATACTGTATCCATCAGTATTTATTCAAAAGATAAAAAAAGTGAACTTATTTCATCAAACATTATTATCATCGATTCCTCTGATTGGAAAAAATATGAAACAACCATCAGTACAAATGATGATATTGAAGAGGGGATTTTTGTTGTAACACTTTGCACTCAGGGCGAGGTTTGCTTTGACCAGTTTAGAATGTATCCTGATGATGCAGTTCTTGGTCTTTTCAGAAAAGATCTTGTGGATCTTCTTAAGGACCTGCGCCCCGGATTCATGAGATTCCCTGGTGGATGCATCGTAGAGGGGAATGAACTTACCAACAGATATCAGTGGAAGAAGACCATAGGTCCTTCAGAAGAGAGAAAATCCAACTGGAACAGATGGGCAGTACATGGTAACGATGACGGTCAAAAGGACATCGGTAAGTTCCCATATTACAATCAGACCCTGGGAATTGGTTTCTATGAGTATTTCCTTTTGTGCGAATATCTCGGCTGTGAGCCACTTCCTGTAATGAATGTTGGTCTTGCCTGCCAGTATCAGTCAGACCAGCTGGTAGCTTCCGATTCTCCTGAATTTGAAGAATACGTTAAGGATGCCCTGGATCTCATCGAATTTGCTAATGGCAGTATTGATACCACCTGGGGTAAAAAAAGAGCTGAAATGGGCCATAAAGAGCCATTTAACCTTAAACTGATCGGTATTGGTAACGAGCAGTGGGAGACTGATAAGGTAGATTTCTTTAAGAGATATGAGAGATTCGAAAAAGAGATCCATGACAGATATCCTGAGATAAAGTGTTGTGGCAGTGCCGGTCCTGATGTTACATCACAGCATTACACAGATGCCTGGAATCATTTCGATCATAAGATGAAGGCTAATCCTGATTACAGCTATGCTGTAGATGAGCATTATTATGTATCCGATGAATGGATGTACAAAAATGTTCATATGTATGACAATTACGACAAGCACAAGAAGGTATTTGCCGGGGAATATGCATGCCACATAAATCCTGAAGAAGTTCCTGAGCGCCGCAACAGCTACGGAGCAGCCCTTGCTGAAGCAGCATTTATGACCGGTCTTGAGAAGAACTGTGACGTAGTCCTTATGGCTTCCTATGCACCTTTATTTGCACGTCTTGGCTATGTACAGTGGCAGCCGGATCTTATCTGGTTTGATGCTAAAAAAGCTTATGGAACACCAAGCTATTACGTACAGAAGCTTTATTCATGCTTTACAGGTGATACAGAGCTTGAGATTCCTTCAGATATCGCTGATCTTGAAAAGGATAAGGTTTACGTATGTGCTTCAAAATCTGCAGATAAGACCTTTATAAAGGTTATCAACGCAGGTGACAATGACATTTCAGTAAATCTGGCAAAAATTAATGCTGTAAATAAACTCGATAAGATGACTTATGAAATCTGGAAAATGGAAGGAAATCCATCAGATTGCAACAGCGTTTCAGAGCCAGAAAAGATTAGTCTTAAAAAGACAAGCGATACTTCAGATTTTTCAGATGCTAAGCTTTTCACTGCTAAAGCGAAGACAATATCAGTACTTGTATTCTGAATTATTTAAAATAGTCTCTAAAGTATATAAACATAATGGGCAAGCCATATAAAAGCTTGCCCATTATTAATTCACCCGTTGCATTATCCAGACCAACATTTCGACTCTTTGAAATGCCGTAATTTTCGTGGTGGAAGACCTTAACATTATCGTGAGTTTTTGCATAGGATCTGCAAATTTCCATAGTATTGCCCATAATTCATATTTGTACTATTCGTTAAACATGTGTTTTGCGAATAGTTAATTGTCTATTCAAGCAGTCTCTCAATTTATCTATGGATAAATTATAGAAAGATCAACTCCAATTAAACAAAGCAAACAAAATGATTGATGATCATATGCCAGAATTTGCCAGAAGGTTCTTTAATGATAAAAAGCAAACCTTTAAGGCTAGCTCATACTATGCATATGCTTTAGAGCTAAAGGAATTCTTTGATTATCTGGGAACTACTTCATATGACATTGATAAGATGAAAATCTCTGACATGGGTAAAATAACTCCCGAAGTAATTGAAGAATATGTTGAATACTTAAGATCTGCTAGTGTAAAGGGAAAACCTAAGGTATCATCTGATCAGACTCTTAAAAGAAAGCTCTGCGCACTATCATCGTTCTTTGACTACTACTTTCAAGAAGGTTTTATTGCTTTTAATCCTCTCTTAAAAGTAAACAGACCTATTGTGTCACCTCATCCTCCTGCAGGCTCAAATATGCAGGATAACATTAAACTCTTGGAATATGTTTCAGATGGCGATCTTCCATTCAAAGATATGATCAGGTATCAAAACAAGCTTAGAGCCCGCGATACTGCTATCCTTGCTTTAATCATCGGTGCTGGAATAAAGTCATCTGAATGTGTGGAATTAAACATCTCTGATGTGGATATGGAACATAATTACCTTGTTATAAGATCAAGAAGGGAACCAAATCAAGTATACTTTTCTCCCTATATAGCTGAAGTTCTGAGCGTATATCTAACTAAAAGGCTGGAACTGATAACAGTCTATGGCCATGATGATGCCCTATTCCTCTCCCTTCAAATGAAGCGACTTGGGATAAGATCTATTGAAAAGATGCTAAAAAAGTATTCTTCATTGCTATTTGGTGATGAAAATAGCATTCGAGCCAGGGACATGAGAAACTCTTTCAAAAAGAATACTTTTACCCAGGCAAAGAATATTTTCATAACATCAGAAATAACCGGAACTGCAACTTCTACCCTGCTGCGTTCCTACTCGCCATATCTTGATTATTATGAATCTGAAAAAGGAAAAGATTTTGATCCAAATAAACTGTAATTCTAGTTCAAAAATGGCCTCTATACCAATTTGATAGGTATAGAGGTCATACTTATTTCTGTTTTGTATAAAATTGAATCGTGCGGATATATTCCGGTTTTATGTTCCAACGTTCATCCCGACAAACTGCAGTTGAACAAAAT
>JAILMY010000120.1 GCA_024692165.1 Butyrivibrio sp.
TCCTGTGCAGGAGCAGCATCAGATGCAGGTGCTGATGTGTCAGCGCCGCTGTTTGATGATCCGCAGGCTACTACTGAAAGTGCCATTGCAGATGCAAGAAACATAGATAATACCTTTTTCTTCATAACCATTACCTCCGTTAAGATTGAAAAATATGTGAACCCACTATGGGTAAACAACTAAGGACGTTCTGCTAAGGTAGTTCTGCTCTCACCCATAAATGGGTTCGCCAGAACACGTTCGAACCAGACTCGACAATACCTCGTCAGGTTCTCTCAGCTCATTCTTTGACCGCGCCAAGAGTTACTCCGTGGATGAAGTACTTCTGAAGGAACGGATAAATGCACAGGATCGGAATTGTTGAGAACATTACTATTGCGGCCTTAAGTGAAGCTGAAAGACCTGGAGCTGAGAAACCTTCCTGTGTAGCAACCTCAACCTGGTTTATATTGTTGATGATGTTGTACAAAAGAAGCTGTAACGGATAGAACTTGTCATCTCTCATGTACATCAGGGCATCTGAATAGCCGTTCCATCTTCCTACTGCATAGAAAAGAGCCAGTGTAGCCATAACAGGCTTGGAAAGCGGAAGGTAAATCTGCAAAAGGATAACGAAGAAGGACGCTCCGTCGATCTCAGCAGATTCACGCAAGCTGTCAGGTATGCCGTAGAAGAAGCTTCTCATGATGATCATGTTGTAAACACTAAGAACACCCGGAATAATAAGTACCAGAGGGTTGCTCAAAAGGTGAAGCTTCTGCATAAGCAGGTAGTTAGGTATTGTTCCTGCATTAAAGAACATTGTTATAGTAATAAAAACATTGATCGCTTTTCTTCCTCTTAAATTCTCGAAGATAAGAGGGAAAGCACACAGCGTTGTCATTGTAAGAGATAACACTGTACAAACCACTGTCAAAAATACTGTCCAGAAGAAAGCTCTTATGTACTTAGGATCCTTAAGGACTGTTGTATATGCATTAAAGTTAAGCCCCTTGGGCAAAAGATATACTTCGTTTCTTACCAGATAATCAACTCCGCTGAGGGACTTGGCAAGAAGGTTTAACATAGGGATTATGCACATCGCACTTACAATAAGACAAACGATGACGAATACAATATCCCACGCTTTATCAGCACTTGATTTTACTTTCATTTCTCTTTTCCTCCCTTACCATATTCCTCTCTCACCAAGTTTACGTGAGATGAAGTTTGCCATCAGCAGGAAGAACACACCAACTATAGACTGGAAAAGACCTACAGCTGTTGTCAGAGAAAACTGAAGTCCCTTGATACCTACTCGATATACGAATGTTGCAATAACGTCTGCCACACGCATTACCAGGTTGTTCTGGAAAGCAAACGGTCTGTCGAAACCACCGCCAAGGATGTTACCAAGGCTCATGATAAGAAGAACTACGATAGTAGGCTTGATACCCGGAAGGGTAATGTGCCACATCTTACGGAATCTTCCGGCTCCGTCAACTGATGCTGCCTCATAAAGCTCAGGGTTGATACCTGCAATTGATGCAAGATATACAATTGATCCCCATCCGAAGTTCTGCCAGATACCAAATCCGATATAGCTTCCGATCCAGTGTGATTCATCGTTAAGGAACGGGATTGCTTCACCGCCAAGCTTCTGAATGATCATGTTTACAAGTCCATCGGTTGGTGCAAGGAGCTGTAGTGCCAAGCTGTAGATGATGACCCATGAAAGGAAATGGGGCATGTAGGCGATTGTCTGAACAACCTTTTTGTATCTCTTAAAGCAGAGCTCGTTGATGATAAGCGCAAAAATAATCGGTGCAGGGAAGCCAAAGAACAGATCCAGCAAATTCAGTGTAAGTGTATTTCTAAGCGCATACTTGAAATCATTGTTCTTAAAGGCCTTGATAAAGAACTCGAATCCGTGGTTACCGGCCAGCGGAAGCTCCCATATACTCTTTACCAGACTGTACTTCTTAAATGCGATCTGTACATAGATCATTGGCGCATATTTGAATACCACCAGATATAGAAGTGGTAAAAACAGCATAGCGTATAACTGCCAGTACTTCCTCATATACACGCTAAACTTTTGCTTTGGACGCCCTGTAGCGTTTCTTTTCATTTCCATCCTCCCTTGTTTCCTTTTGGTTTATCTTTTCGGGACACGGGGACGGTTCTTTTGACTTATTTTCGAGACAAAAGAACCGTCCCTGTGACTTACCCGTGTCTTACAACTCATCCATTATGAAGGATGTAGCTCTCTCCCGGTCCGAGGTAAGAATAAGGAAGCTTTACTCCATCCCTTACAAGGATCAGCCTCTCCAAGATCATTCCCGGACTTATCGCATAAAACCTAAGCGCATTTTCTCCTTCTTTGCACTTAACAGCGACATTCACTTTTTTCACATTATCCCTGGCTTCATAAGCCCACTGTGGACTTCCAAAGAACGGTCTGTCCAGTTCCTTGACAGTATTTATAACGACAGGCTTTTCGCCGTTCATCGCGTAAGCCATATACTGTTTTGTATCAAAGATGACCGGTGTTGTCGGTGCCATCTCAAAGCACAGATCGTAGTCACCTTCACTTTCAGCAAAGAAGCGGTATTCCACAAATGGAAGTTCACTCTCCTTAAAGGGAAGTTTCTTTGCCTTTTCCGATATTTCTTTTCCCTCTGAAAAATCTGTGATGGAAGGGAAAAGCTTAACTGCACTTCCGCTTCGTCCGTAAGGGGCAAGGACCTTGAAGCCCCGGCCTGAAACATCTTTTTTATCCGCAAAATGCTCAGCTTCAATGCATATGTAGCCGTCATTTTCCATGAACAGCTCAGGAACTACTTTCCCGGGAGCTACCTCCACTGTGACAACAGCCCTTGATACTCCCACATCCTCAACCGCAAAGGTTCCGGATATTTTCTCGTTTATAAGGCCCTTGTTTACCGAAAGGGTTATCCTCTCTCTGACCATGACGTCTCCTTCTGTTTTGGAAAAAGAGAACCACTCGCAGTCCGTAGTTATCTTAAAGTGTGAGGGCTTCTTGCCCGCTGCGATAAGGTCAAACTCAATACTGTCCACATCAGGGCGAAGCATATCTCTCCAGGTCTGAGGACGGTTGCACCATTCCGTGCCCGTCATGTAAAACTCATCATTTTTGCGTGATACAAGAAGTCTTGAGCCGTTTGCACCGTAAACCAGATGCCTTAAAGGAAATCTGTCGTCCTCCTCATTCCAGTTCACAAAGCCAACGTGCTCGGACTTACCAAAGCCCTTGTAATATCCGCCGTCCACTGTCTCATACTCATCGATGAGCTCTGCATCCCTGCTGACACATATATCTATCATCGATGCCACTTCATTGGCCTCGATGCGGTTCTGTCTTGCAAAAAGATCATTCTTTCCCGCAAGGATCCACATCTTCATGAGATTTGCGGTTCCACAGGCCGGATAGTAAAGAAGAGAAACAAATGCCGAAAGATCATTTTCCACTATCTTCTTTTTAAGTGCTCCGGCTTCCTTTAAAATTCCGTCCGAGATCTCCAGTATTCTGTCTGCCTCTCCGAAATGAAGCGGATGGTACACATTATCGTTCATTATCTCGTGGCGTCTCTTTTCCAAAAGAGCTGTATAATCCCAAAGGATCTTCTCTACCTTGTTCCTGCCGGACTGAGGAAGCATTGCTCCAAACTGTCTCTCAACCCACTCGGAGGCGTACTTTTCGGTAACGGATGGATCTTCTCCGCCCCACTTTTCTATGTCGTAGGCAAGGTCCAGGAAATATGAAAGTCCAAATTCCTGTGTTCCGATATCTCCGATATTAACTACCCAGATTTCTCTTACACCGAAATCATAGGCTGTGGTCATCTGCTCCCAAACCCTCGGAAGATATGTGGCGCCGATCCACTTGTGTGAGTATGGCCCGCCGTGCATATCCATGTGATAGTACATGCCGTAGCCACCCTTGTGGTCTCGCATATCTTCTCGAGGAAGGGTTCGCAGATACCCGACATTATTGTCACTGAGCATCAGGGTTACGCCCTCAAGCTCGGGGTCATCCTTAAATCCTTTTGTCTTCTCATCTCCATAGAAGAACTCTTCTACCTCTGAGAAAAGAACTATCTGCCTCGGAACATTGTCAAGGTTCTCGTCTATCGTCTCTCTTATAAGGTCGTTCTGAGTCTTTAACACATCCCTTATAAGATCTACATTTTCCTTAAGTGAAGCATCAGGCCCCAGTATCTTGGAATCTCTTTCGCCTCGCATTCCAAGGGTTATTACATTTTCAAAGGGCTTGTTACGAAGAAGTCCGTCTCTCCAGAATCTTGTAATGCCCTCTCTGTTATTTAGGAAACTCCAGTCGTCACCATAGATGGAGTCCTTACCTCTAAGAAGTCTGTACTCCTCTCCGGTTCTCATGCAGGGCTCATGATGGGATGTACTCATTACAACACCCAGCTCGTCAGCGAGTCTTGCACTCTCCAGTCCCGGACCATCCATACTGAAGTTGTTCTTCCACATGGCAGGCCACAGGTAATTACCCTTAAGTCTAAGGAGAAGTTCAAAAACTCTCTCGTAGCACTTTGCATTGGCATCGCCGAAGTGCTCTGTTGCCCATGTACCGAAAGCCGGCCACTCATCATTTATGAAAAATCCTCTGTATTTAACAGATGGCTCTTTTGTTACTATATTTACTTCATCAGTGAGGAAAACATTTTTCCTCTTCTTGGGATATACGTGATTCCAGTTAACTAAGGGTGAAACTCCCAAAAGCTCTGAAAGATGATACAGACCATAGATGGTTCCGCGCTTGTCGCTGCCTGCAATCACCAGAGCATGGTCCACGCCCTCCATGGGTTTGTCGATTACCTGAAAACTGTAAACCTCCCATTTTCCACGGATATCATCAAGATGAATAAGTCCGCGCTTATCAAGATCATCCAGATAATCACTCTTATCCACTGTTCCGTAGATAACAAGGTTCTTGCATTTACAGCCCTTGGTGTATTCCCCTGCATGGAAGCCGGTGACAAGATACAGATCGTTCCTGACTTCAGACGCTATTTTGTTAACCCCCGGAAAAGATTTGGATTCGTAGGTGAACATAAATCTGTTGTCAAAACTTACCTTAGCCACTTTTTCCCCCATTCTGTTTCACCTTCTCACGCAGTCAGCAGCGCAGTGCTTCCTGCTGCTTGCAGAAATGTCATTCATAGACTTATCATAACTTAGGTTTTTATGCGCAAATACACAAAAAGATAGAATTTTTTTGCATTTTCCGATATAATGTTGCACAACAGTATATGCGTTTGTGATTTTTTGTTTATGAAGGTTGCACATAAGATGAAAAAAGACTTAGATTGCCCCTATAGTATGATTGACAGAGAAATAATCTGCGAGCATAAGACAGCTCGTGTTACCCCGGAAGACATCAACACCGTCCACAACCACGACGGCTACGAGATTGTCTTTTTCCTAAGGGGCGATGTAAATATCATGATAGAGCCCAATATGATCCAGATGCAGAGAGGTGACATGTTCTTCATAAGCCCTCTGGTTTTCCACGGCCTGAACCTTGAAGATATTTCAGGTTACGAAAGAGTTGTCATAAATATCCAGTATGAGTGCCTAAAGCAGCTTGGCGACGAGGAGACAGACTTCTCTTCTCTCTTTAGAAGCGCCGCAACTCCCGACATGAACCATCTTCGTATTCCCGAGGAGGATCTTCCTGAGTTCATTGATATTGCAGAAAAGCTCCAGGCCAATATGGACAGCACCGAGTTTGGACACTCTGTCCTTTGCAAGTCACTTCTTGCACAATTCCTTATTATGACCTGCAAATACTCCTCCAATGCTCCCCTTATGAAAAAAGAGAGCATCATGCCTCATGTGGTTTCAAAGATCTTTGACTACCTCGACACCCACATCGAAGAGGATATCACTATAAGCAGCATGGCAGAAGCCCTGCACTATTCCAGCGATCACCTAAGCCGCGTATTCAGTGAAGCTACTGGCGACTCTTTAAAGCACTACATAAATGCAAAAAAAATAGCTCTGGCGCAAAAACTCTTGCTCCAGAACTATTCTCCTTATGATGTTTGTTTTATGGTGGGTTACAACAACTACTCCAGCTTCTCCAGAAGATTTTCCAAACAGATCGGAGTATCACCCAAACAATTCCAGCTGTCCCACAGGGAAGCTATATGATTTAGTATTTAGAAGATCTCTCTTCCCTTCTCATCAGCTACAGCACTCTTACGGTAGAAGTAGGAGTTCACCTGATCGCACCACTCATGAGCATTGGCAACCTGAAGCTCAAAGCGGTGAGATACGCAGTTATAGACATTCTGAGGAACCTTGCCTTCAAAAGCCTTCCAGGACTTCTGAAGCTCTTTTGCCTCTTCATATCCTTCAAAGTGTGAATCATAAATGTACTGAATCAGAGTCTGTCCGCTCTTAAGCTTCCAGTCATATGGAATGTGGTGGAAGAAAAGAAGCAGATTCTCAGGGCAGGTCTTTGGATCATTGTACATGTCAGCGTTTGGCTGATAGTACTGCTGAGCGTAGCCTGTTCCCTTATCTGTTCTGTCCACGCCGATTCCAAAATGGTCTGCTCTGTGATATGTTCCCCATCTTGAATACTCATATCCGTCAACACTTGGGCCGTAGTGGGTATTCGGTGTTACCATCCAGCCTATTCCCAGTGGAGATGTGTACTTCTCATAGGTCTCTCTGGAAGTAAGAAGCATGTTTACAAGCTTGTCCTCCAGCTCTTTATCCAGGTCAAAGGTAAGTCTTACCCACTCTCTGGCTATCTCTTCAGCTGTAAGCTCTGTATCATAAGCAAGTCTTCCAAAGCCGTAGAGGTTTGCAGCTGCCAGGTCATTACCTGTCCAGTTAAGGTCGTTACCTGTATTTATAACTGCTGCCATTCCTGCGAGCTTATTGCCAAAGGCTCTTCCGCTGACCACATCAGCAACGGTATCATTCTCACTCTGGCAGTATGTCTTAAAGCCAAGGATCTCCTTGAACATAGGAATCAGGTAGCATAGATCGATCTGATGGCCGGTGTACTCCTGGGCAATCTGAACCTCCAGCATCTGGTTGGTCTTTGTAAGTCCACCGATAAGAGGAGATATAGGCTCTCTGATCTGGAAATCCATAGGACCATTCTTGATCTGAAGAATTACGTTGTCATGATACTGACCGTCAAGATCCTTGAAGTAGTCGTATCCTGCTCTTGCTCTGTCAGTCTTGGTATCTCTCCAGTCCTGAGTGCAGTTATATACAAAACATCTCCAGATGATGATTCCGCCGTAAGGAGCGATAACATCGCCCAGCATGTTTGCGCCGTCAGCCTGAGTCCTGCCGTAGGTGAAAGGTCCGGGCCTTCCCTCAGAGTCAGCTTTTACAAGGAAGCCCCCAAGGTTAGGGAGTCTGTCATATACCTCTTTTACCTTGTCCTTCCACCATGCAATAACCTGATCATCTAACGGGTCGCAGTTATCCAGTCCGCCAAGCTCAATTGGTGAGGCAAAGTTAAGTGAAAGATACAGCTTGATGCCATAGTCAGCAAATATCTCAGAAAGCTCGTAGAGCTTGTCAAAAAATCTGATGGTGATAAGGTCAGTTGCTGCCCACTTTACATTTACGTTATTTATTACAACACCGTTGATGCCGATGCTTGCCATAAATCTTGCATAGTCCACGGTTCTCTCGTTGATGATGATGTCATCCTTCTCAAAGAAGAAAGACCTTCCTGAGTAGCCTCTCTCAATGCTGCCATCCATGTTGTCCCAGTGATTCATCATTCTAAGAGGGTTGGAGGGAGCCTTGGAAACATTAAGTTCTGTGATATCTTCGCCGCACTCAAGACTTCTGAGGAGATGGAATGCTCCGTACAGAGCGCCGTTCTCATCAGATGCCTCAATGACAGTGATGTCCTTTCCGCCGTTTATGTTATATCCTTCCTTTGCAACAGCTTCGTTTCTTCTGAACTTTACAGCTGTTCCAACCTCTGAAAGGCCCTTAAAAAGCTCTTTTTCCGCACTCTTTAAGATCCTGTTCTCTGGCTCAAAACCATCGTACATTACTGTACATGAGCTTTCCCCCGCTCCTATTTTGTTGCTATAGGAGAGCCATAGATCTGACCAATTCTTTACTTCCATTTTACTTCTTTCCTTTCATTGTATGTGCTAAAATATAGCCATCTTGGATTAATAAATCCAAGTTGATGCAAATTGGCCATTCCAAGGCGACAATTGTCGCAGGGCCAATTTGCCACTTGCATCACTTTCTCACGAAATCCGCAGCCTATGCGGATTTCTGAAATTCAGTTCTATACGCCGTAATGATTGGAGGCCATATATGATAACTGATATAAACGCTCAAGCAAGAGAACATATCTTTTACGATACCCTTAAGGGAGTTCTCTTATATCATAACGATCTTGCCAATTATCCACTCCACTGGCACAACGAGGTGGAGCTGATACTTCTTTTGTCAGGATCACTAAAGGTAAAATTTCATAATGACGCTTCTGCAGTTATTAACTGCGCCCCCGGAGATATCATGATGGTGGCGCCGGGTACTCTCCATGAGTACATTTCCGACTCACCGGGTGGCGAGAAGCTTATTCTGTTATTTGATATTGCCAGCTATTCCCAGGTTTCATCACTGGTTCCGCTGCTTAAGACCCTGCCTCCGTACACACATATTCAGCAGACTCTTTATCCTGTTGAGAACGCCAGACTCCAGAACTATTTCTGGGAGATTGACAGGCTCTATGGCAAGCAGGATGAATTCCTTCAGATATCCGTTTACTCACTGGTGTCTCTGATCCTTGCCCAGATCGGCAGCATGCACCTGGGTGGAAATCCCGGTGAAAACGATGCTCCCGACTCACAGCGCAAGAACATCGACAAGCTGGTGGAGGTCACAAATTACATCGACTCCCACCGCTCAGATGATCTTACAGTTGAGCAGCTGGCTGACATCGCAGGATTTTCCAAGTTCCATTTTGAGAGGCTTTTCAAATCCTACATGGGAATTTCCTGTTACCAGTATATCACCAAACGCCGCGTCCTGATGGCTCAGGAGCTCCTCGGTGATACAGACCTGTCCGTTATGGACATCGCCCTGCAATCAGGGTTCTTCAGCCTGTCCACTTTCAACCGCGTGTTCAAGGATATCAACAACTGCTCCCCTACCGAGTATCGTAAGTTATACCGTACCGGAGCCGACAGAAAACCGGAATGATTTAAAATCAAAGTTGCTGCCGGGCAGGAATACGAAGGCCACGTTCCAGACTCCTTCTCGCTTTGCGATATCAAAGCTCTGTTCCTCATAGTCGCTGCTCTGATGGAACTCAAGGATTTCCTTGATCTCTTCGGTATCATTCTTAAAGCGCAGGTGTATGGTGTTGGTGCCTTCAGGAGCCCGGCCGCAGATTGTAACTTTCTTTGTACCGGCATCCCCAAAGTCTATATTCTCAAAGGCCAGGGTAACATTGTTGCCTATGCCTTCTACGCACTCACTTGTCTTTGTAAAGGTATCTCCGTAGATTGAATCCGCATCCAGAGCCCTTATGTCTGAATAAGCACGGCTCTTTCTTGTGAAGGAGAAGCCCTTTATGTGCATCTTATTGAACACCTTAAAGCTTATGGTCTGAAGGCCGGTTAGCCTCTCAGAAAGCTTCCAGGTATCTTCCTGATATACATTCCATATGCTCTTCTTCTGATAGATCGCTCTATTAAGCAGCTCGCTGCCTAGTTCTCCACAGATTCCCTTCCAGACTTCGATCACATATTCATCATCATTCAATGTGAAAATTGGAACTGTTATCTCATCGGAACCATCTTTTCCAAAGTCAATTCCGCTGAAGGAAATCACTGTCTCTTCACCCTTTGATGATGCCACACCGTGATCATTGCCGCTGCCGATCTGCCCCTGATAAGAAGTATAGAGACTTCCCGGAATGAATCCGTAAGGGTCAAGGAATGCCTGGCCGATGCCCTCCACCTTAAATTCCAGGCAGGACATCACTGCTACCACGTCTCTGCCGGATCGCGCTTCGCAGCGAAGGACAAAATCTCCGTCACCGATAGCTTCAATCTCACAGGTGTTGCCCTTCTGGGTGATCTTCGCAATATTGGTCTCTGTACCATTTGGATTCAGTGCCCTGAATGTGAGGGATTTGTCCGACGCATTCTCCGGAAGAACCTTCGCCGTCACTGTGATACTGCGGTGTTCCTTAGTCAGGATTCGCGCATCTCCCGAATTCTCGCTGGCTTCCAGTACAATCTTTCGTACCGGCACTTCTTTAGCGGGGCTCACCTCTATCTTTATGGAATCCGGATCTCCGGTGCATCTTACGATGGCCAGGAGCTTGCCGTTAAAAAGCTTTCTTGTGGAAGCCCGGTAACTGTCGTAGTCGGTGCTGTCGCCATTATCAAGGCCTGCCAGCACTCCATCTCCGCATACCTTTACCTCCACATAGTCGGAGGCGTTTTCCACAGGATTGCCGTCCTTATCCAAAGCACTGATCTCCGCGAAGATCAGGTCATTATTTTTATTATTCTCAAAGTACTTATCAAGTCTGTGATCTACGCTGACTGCAAATCTGTCAGTGTCACCAAAGGATCTGTGAACATCCGTTGCAATCTCTTTGCCCCGGGCGTCGTAGGCCACCGCCTTAAGCTCGCCCTTTACATAAGCCACCTGATAGTCAGCAAATATCCGGTCTCCGCTATGAGGCTCGTGGGTAAGACTCTGCCTTCCAAGACTCTTTCCGTTAAAGAAAAGCTCAACCTCAGGAGCATTAGAGCAGATTCTCACATCTATAAGCTGTCCCTCATTGAAATCCCAATAGGGGAAAACATGAACAAAAGGATCTGCATCAGCACTGACCCATGCAGACTTAAAGGCATAAAATGCATCCTTATAAAATCCGGCTGTATCTATAAGTCCAAAATAGGAATTCTTGGTGTGGTAAGGAGTAGGCTCCCCGATATAGTCATAACCTGTCCAAACGAACTGACCCATGGAAAACTCCATGTCCCTGTCCTTGCAGATGCAGGCCTGAATGCTGTCTGCACCCCAGCTGGTGGTGCTGTTACCAAGGGATGAACACTGCTCATCACTCTCACAAAGAACCGGTACAGAAAGAGGGAAATGATAAACTCCTCTACTCTGAACTATAGAATAAGTCTCGCTTCCGTAGATGATCCAGTCCGGATGCTCCTCATGGTGCTGCTCATAGTAGTTCTCTGCATAGTTGTAGCCCGCCACCTTAAGGATATCAGCGCACTTCTGCGCCATCTCCCAGGGCATATAGTTAGAGCCGATAGTAGCCCTTGCATTCATAAGCGGGTCGTGAAGCTCCACAAGGCTCTTAAGGTCTCTTGTTACCTCCTGACCTCTTACTCCGGCATGGGTGTCATAGATCTCATTGCCGATGCTCCACATGATGACCGATGGGTGATTCCTGTCTCTTCTGACCCAGCTGGCCACATCCCTTCCATGCCACTTAGGGAAAAATCTGGCGTAGTCAAACTCAGTCTTTGGCCCTTCCCACATATCAAAGGCTTCAGACACCAAAAGAAATCCCATCTCATCCGCCAGGGCTATCACCTGTGGATCGTACATATTATGTGTAAGACGGATGGCGTTTACTCCCATCTCCTTTAACTGAATCAGACGCCGTCTCATGGCGGTGTTGTTGTAGGCTGAACCCAAAGCTCCAAGATCGTGATGGATGCACACGCCGTTTAGCTTCATGTTCCTGCCGTTGAGGAAAAAGCCGCGGTCAGGATCCATGCGCACATCACGAAAACCGATGGAGACCAGCTCTTTCTGCAGTCCGGTCAGTTCCACCTGCAAGGTGTACAGATTTGGCGCCAAAACATCCCACTCTTTTACACCTTCAACCAGGAAGCACTTCTGGGCATGCTTTAGCTTCTCGGGATCCGCATCTTCTTTTTCCAAAAGCGGAACCTCTTTACCTTCAGCGTCAAAGAGCCTATAGGTTACTTCATTACCGGCGGCATTCTTATCATCGGAAATAATCTCCGTCCCTACATACATCTCATAACCGCCGTCACATTTCTCACTGTGTACATAGATGCCGTTTTCCGGAATGTAGCTCCTGCCGTACTCGCAAAGCCAGACATTACGATAGATTCCGGCTCCGGAGTACCATCTTGTATTTGGGAATTTGCATCTTGCTGCCACGGCAACAGAGTTTTTCCCAATAACAACGTAATCGGTAATGTCCAGGATGAACTGGGAGTAGCCGTACTTCCACTCACCTGCTGCCTTACCATTCACATAGACTATGCTGTCCATGTAGATACCGTCGAAGATAAGAACAAATCGTTTACCCATATCCTCATCCGGCAGCTCAAAGTCCTTCACATACCAGCCGGTAGAATCCTTGTAGAGATTACCCGTATCATGAATCAGATAGTCATGGGGAATCTCCACAGCCTCAAACTCATTGAGGCGCTCCATGGCTTCTTCATACTCTGTTCCATATTCAGTTTC
>JAILMY010000165.1 GCA_024692165.1 Butyrivibrio sp.
TTGTAAAACAAGAAAGCATGTTGCTTGCAACATGCTCGCGCCGAGCGCGGTTGCATTTATGCAACATTTGCCTATCGCGCGAGTGCGCATCCATAGCGGAGCGTTTTTTATGATATAGGAATTTCGGAGAAATTTCCTATATCATAAAAAAGCGGAGACACCTAAAATGGCAGTCTCCGCAAAATTCTCCTATCATCAGGCATCCCTACGTTGGCATTATCCAAATCAGGTTCTCGGTCGAAGGTCACACCTTCATCTCAGCCTGTAATACAAGCTCGCGTCTGTTTAATTGTCCTTATTGTTTATACACTATTTGCTCCTATTACGCAATAGGATTCTTCATAAAAGTTACGGGCAAGTCACGGGGACGGTTCTTTTGACTGGTTTTCAACCAGTCAAAAGAACCGTCCCCATGACTTACCCGCCCGTGACTTGCCTAGTTCTTATTTTTTACTCAGCTGTAATATCAGCGCCAAAGTACTTGTTTGAGATCTCTGTAAGTGTACCGTCAGCACGAAGCTCAGCAATGGCTTTGTTGATAGCCTCTCTGAGAGTATCGTTGTCAGCACCCTTCTTAAGAGGGATAGCACAGAGTGTTGCATCCTCAGCTACTGCTGCGATCCTGAGCTTTGTTGTTCCGGTAGTATTGATGTAGTCCTGAGCTGTTGTCATAGAGTTGATGGTAGCATCAACGGTTCCGTTAAGCACCAGGGTCATGGTCTCACCGATGGTATCAACATTTGATACTGTTGCACCGTTCGCAATTCCAAGGCTCTCATAGGTTGATCCTGCAGAGTTAGCAGTTGTACGGCCATTGAGGTCCTCAAAGGAATTGATGCTCTCGTTGCTGGCAAGAGTAACAATTACTGAATGATCATAAACGTAAGGATCTGTGAAATCATAGGTTTCCTTACGCTCCTCAGTAACGCCTACACCGTTTGCCATCATATCAAATGTGCCGGTGGCTACACCTGTAAGTCCGCCGTCAAAGGCAACTTCCTGAAACTCAGCCTCAACACCCAACTTCTCAGCGATGGCCTTCGCCACCTCAACGTCAAAGCCAACAAGCGCATCGGTTTTCTCATCATGATAAGTAAATGGAGCCCAAACTCCCTCTGTTGCTACTGTGATCTTTCCTGCAGCCTTTACTCTTGCAAGATGATCTTCTGCGCTGTCAGTATTCTGGGCTATATCAGCGCCTTCAGTTGTGGCAGTTGCTTCGTTTGCTGCAGGTGCACTGCTTGCTGCATCTGTACCTGTAGACTCTGCTCCGCAAGCCACAAGGCTGAAAGCAGAAGCTGCTGCTAAAATTGTGATCAAGATATTTTTTCTCATAATCTCTCCTTTCAAAACTTGACAATATATTCCAAAATTAGGACTGACTTATCCTAAGGAACTCCCTTGTTCTTAGCTGCTTCGGGTTTTCGAAAAACTCCTTGGCACTTCCTTCTTCCACCACATTTCCATCGGCCATAAAGACCACGTGGGATGATACCTCTTTTGCAAAGCCCATTTCATGGGTTACGACGATCATTGTCATACCCTCTTTTGCCAGTTCACGCATAACTCCCAAAACTTCAGCTGTAAGCTGCGGGTCAAGCGCGGAAGTGGGTTCATCAAAATATAAAATGCTGGGGTCTGTGGCCAGTGCCCTTGCTATGGCAACTCTCTGCTGCTGACCTCCGGAAAGCTGGCTTGGATAGTAGTCTCTAAAGCTATCCATACCAACCTTTAAAAGCACCTCAAGCGCCTTTGTCTCAGCTTCCTTCTTTGGCATCTTCCTGGCTGAAGTAAGGCCCAGTGTCACATTTTGGAGCACTGTCTTATTGGCAAAAAGATTGTAGCTCTGAAATACAAATCCGGTCTTCATCCTGATATCTGCGATGTCAGCCTTCTTTATCCTTGAAAGATCATACTCTTTGCCCTCAAAGATAAACTGCCCATCGTCAGCCTTCTCCAGGAAATTGATGCAGCGAAGAAGCGTCGTCTTGCCGGAACCGGACGGTCCCAGTATGGACACCACATCACCCTTATTAACTTTTATGTCAACACCGCTAAGGACCTGATTTCCGTCAAAGGCCTTGTGGATGTTTTTAACCTCAAGAAGTGCCATAAATTCCTCTCATGCATAGCTTGCTGCCCAGCGACGTGCCAGGTTACTTTCTGACTCCGTAGTTGCCAAGAACAGCCTCGCCTTTTTTCTGTATAAATGTAAGCACGGTACAGAAAATAAGGTAAATAGCCGCAACCTCCAGATACAGAGGGAAATAGTTGTAGGACTGACCTGCAATCTGCTTGGTTCTTGTAAACATTTCAACCACTGTAATACTGGATGCCAGCGAAGTCTCTTTTACCATTCCGATAAGGGAATTGAAAAGAGGCGGGAATGCTGTCCTGAAGGCCTGGGGCAGAATAATGTGCCACATGATCTGCATGTAATTCATGCCAACGCAGTAGCCTGCTTCAAGCTGTCCTGCCGGAACCGCCTCCATAGCCGCTCTCATGGTTTCTGCACTGTAGGCCCCCTCATTTATGGAAAAAACTATAACAGCCATAACAAAGGGATTTGAATGAATTCCAAGAAGCGGAAGCCCGTAAAATGCTACCATTAACTGAACCAGCAGTGGTGTGCCTCGTATGATCCAGATATAGATCCTGCAGATAGTGCGAAGCACAGGAACCTTGCCATACTGGATCATTGCCACAAATACAGCCACAACTGTGGAAAGAATGAAAGAAATCACCGCCAGGGGCAGCGTTATCTTAACACCATATTCTAATATTTTAGGAAAGGAGCTCACCAGGAGCTCCCAAGTATTTTGATCAAACATAATTGTATATATTTTAAGTCCTACGTCCAATCGGAACTTCTCAATTTATGTTCCGGGACATCTTAATTTTCGTCTTCTTCCTGCTCACTCATCAGTTCTTCGTTATCAACCAGTTCGCCCTCGACCTTCTCCACATACATATGTCCGTCAAGGTGGTCAAGTTCGTGGCAGATAGCCCTTGCAAGTAGCTCCTCGCCCTCGATCTCAACTTCATTCATATCGAGGTCAAAGTACTTGGCCTTTACATGGTTAGGTCTTGTTACGATGCCTGACTTGCCGGGAATTGAAAGACATCCCTCGTAGCCGGTCTGCTCACCGTCAGTCTCTAAGATCACAGGATTGATCATAACGATAGGGCTGTCCGCCTCAGCAGAAACGTCAATAACTACGATTCTCTTAAGTATTCCAACCTGAGGTGCTGCAAGGCCAACGCCATTAGCCTCGTACATAGTCTCAAGCATATCTTCTACAAGCTCTCTAATTCTGGGGGTTACTTCCTTAACCTCCTTGCACTTACGCTCAAGCACATCGTCACCATATTCTCTGATTGTTCTAAGTGCCATCTCATTCTCCTTCATAAAAAATATTTTGCACAATTTATTTTAACACAGTTTTTTGTTTTGTCAAAACTACCGACATCATCTGGATCAGAACCCATTGACCGGATCAAAATCAAACTGCACGGTTATGCCACGAAGCTTTCCTAAAGCCTCCTGATCCTTGATATATTTCTCAAGCATATCTTTATAGGCAATGAGTCCCTCATAGTCGTCCATCTTCACATAGACAGCCATGCGGTAAACATCGTTTATCTTGCTTATGGCCGCCGCTGCAGGGCCAATGAATATGGCCTTTCCGATGTCGCTGCTCTGCATTTCCATCATGGCTCTTAACCTGTTGGAAAACTGCATGCCCTCTTCCTCATCCTTACTCTGTATCTGAACAGACATCATATGGGAAACCGGAGGGTATCTTAAAAGATCTCTGTAGGCAATCTCCTCCTCGTAAAAAGCTTCGTAGTCCTGCTTTGAAGCCGTCTGAACGCTGTAGTGCTCAGGCTGATAGGTCTGAACCACCACGTTTCCGGGCATTTCTCCTCGTCCGGCTCTTCCTGCCGCCTGGGTCAGAAGCTGGAAGGTTCTCTCGCTTGCTCTGTAGTCGCTGGCATAAAGGGACATGTCCGCCGCAAGTATTCCCACCAAAGTTACATCCGGGAAGTCGTGCCCCTTAACGATCATCTGTGTTCCCACCAGTACATCCGCTTCTTTATTGGCGAAAGATGACAGAATCTTATCATAGCTACCCTTAGCCCTGGTGGTATCTGCATCCATTCGAAGTACCCTTGCCTGTGGCCAGAACTTCTTCACCTCATCCTCAATCTGCTGGGTCCCTGCCCTGAAGGAGGATACATACTTGGACTGACACTTAGGGCATATCTTACGCATGGGCTCTTCGTAGCCGCAGTAGTGGCATACAAGCCTGCCTCCCCTGTGCTCAGATAAAGAAACATCACAGTGGGGGCACTTAAACACATGTCCGCAGGATCTGCAAGAAACAAAGCCTGCAAGGCCCCTTCTGTTGATAAAGAGCATCGCCTGCTGACCCTTTTCCAGCCTGTCCTCCATAAGTTGCTGGAGCCTTCTGGAAAAGATGGAGCGATTGCCGCTTCTAAGCTCTTCTCTTAGATCTGCAATCTCCACCGTTGGAAGGGTTCCGCCGGTGAGCCTTCTTTTAAGCTCAAAAAGCTTGTACTCACCCTCTTTTGCCCTATAATAGGACTCCAGTGACGGTGTGGCTGAACCCAGTACCACGCTTGCCCCTCCCGGTACGAGTTTTGCCAGCTCTATTGCCGTCTCCCTTGCATGAAATTTAGGAGCATTCTCACTCTTGTAGGTGGATTCATGCTCCTCGTCGATAATTATTATTCCGGTATTGGGAAATGGAGTAAAAAGAGCTGATCTGGGGCCGATGATTATATCGATATCCCCGCATCTTGCCCTCTCCATCTGATCATACTTCTCTCCCGGTGAAAGAGAAGAATTCATAACGGACACCCTGTCTCCAAAATGCCGGTAAAATCTCATCAGTGTCTGATAAGTCAGCGCTATTTCAGGAATCAGCACTATGGCCTGCTTCCCTCTCTTTATCATCTCATCGATCAGCGCTATATACACTTCTGTCTTGCCGCTTCCGGTGATTCCGTGGATCAGGTAAGTATCTCTTTTGCCCTCATCGTAGTCCCCGGTAAAAGAGCTGACTATTGCCTGCTGTTCCGGACTTAAAACCTTCGCTCCGTATCTGGAGGAGTCTCCTGCCACCGGCTTTCTGAAGTATTCCTCTTCCTCAATCCTTATAATGCCCTGATCAGAAAGACTCTTTAGCGTAGCAGCGCTGACATTAAGTTTGCTAGTAATAAGTTCGTAGGGAATTCTCTCCTCCGGAGTTTCAAGAATTTCCTTTAAAATTCGCTCTCTGGCCTTTTGCTTCTTCCTTACGCACTCGTAGTAATACTCTGTAGCTTCTCTTAGATTCATACGAAGAGAAACAAACTTGTGGATCTGTCTGGTCTGCTTCTTGTTTGCAGGAAGCACAGTCTTTAGCGCCGCTGAAAATGTTGATCCGTAGTGACTCTTCATCCACGCCGCAAGCCTTATGGAAATATCCTCCGCGGAAACCGCATCCTCCCTGATAGCCGCAATCTCTTTTATCTTATCCGGCTCCCAGTTTGGCTCATCGGTCAATTCAATGACATAGCCTTTTCTCAGGGTATTACCGCGGCCAAAAGGAATCTCCACCGGAGTGCCCACATCAACCTTCTCCCGCAGTCTTTCTGGAATCCTGTACTGGAAGGGTCTGTCCACCTTTTCGTGGGAAATATCGATTATTATGTTGGCATATTCGTATGTCTTTTCCATATTCATCCATAATACTCATAATCAACCGTCCGTGAAACCATCACTTTCTCTCGTCGAGAATCTCCTGAATGATCACACGCTCGTCCATAGGATACTTAACACCCTTGATCTCCTGGTAGTCCTCGTGGCCCTTGCCAGCAAGAACAATGATGTCTCCCTGTTCGCCGTGATCGATGGCGTAACGTATAGCCTCTTTTCTGTCAGTGATCTTGATGTACTTGCCGTCGGTTTTCTTCATGCCTGTTTCGATGTCATTCATGATATCTTCAGGTTCCTCAAATCTTGGGTTATCTGAGGTTATAATAGTGAAATCAGCGTATTTGCCACTGACCTCTCCCATCTCGAAGCGGCGCAGCTTACTTCTGTTACCGCCGCATCCAAACACGCTGATAAGACGATTTGGATGATAATCGCGAAGGGTTGAAAGAAGGCTCTTAAGGGCCATTGCGTTGTGTGCATAGTCGATCATGAGTGTGAAATCATCAGAAACCTTCACCATCTCAATTCTGCCTTTAACCTTGGCTTCCTTAAGGGCAGGTGCGATCTCCTCTGCAGTGCATCCCAGCTGTCTTGCTACGGCGATAGCGCACAGTGCATTGTAAACACTGAACTTTCCGGGTGTTCTGATCTCACAGTGCATGTTGATGAGACCGTCTGTATCAAAGAATACTCCAAGATCTCCGGGGTTCTTAATATATGCAAGATTTATGGCACGAAGGTCTACGCCTTCATTAAATCCATAAGTCATGGCCTCACAGGTGTGACCCTCTAAAATATCTTCTGTATGGATATCATCGCCATTGCAGATACCAACCTTACACTGCTTGAAAAGAAGTCCCTTGCAGTGCATATAGTCTTCAAAATCCTTATGCTCATTTGGTCCGATATGATCAGGCTCAATGTTGGTAAAGATACCAATATCAAAAATAAAGCCCTGGCTTCTGTGAAGCATAAGCCCCTGAGATGAAACCTCCATAACAACGCTGTCGCAGCCGGCCTCGACCATTTCTGCCATGTGCTGCTGAAGTGTAAAGGACTCCGGAGTTGTATTCTCAGCATGGATGTGCTTATCACCTATGATAACTTCGATTGTTCCGATGAGGCCAACCTTATGTCCGGCATTTTCCAGCATACTTCTGATGAGATATGTTGTGGTGGTCTTTCCCTTTGTACCTGTGATTCCGATGGTCTTAAGCTTGCTTGCAGGATGATCGAAATATGCGGCTGAAATAAATGCCATGGCATATCTTGTATTCTCAACTCTTACAACAGCTATCTGTGAGTCGCTTGGAAGCTCCACATCTGCTTCTACTACTATGGCTGCGGCCTTTTTTTCAGCAGCTTCAAGGGAACAGCTGTGTCCATCAAAGTTAGCACCCTTGATACATATAAAAAGAGAACCTTCAGAAATCTTCCTGTTGTCGTTAACAACCTCTGTGATCTCAATTTCTTCAGGATTTACCGGGGTTTTGGAATTTCCCAAGGTCACTTCACAATTAAGTCCCTCTAAGAGTTTTGATAATATCATACGTAGTTTCACCTCCAATTATACGTAAATACATTTTTTAACTTAAATTAACTA
>JAILMY010000177.1 GCA_024692165.1 Butyrivibrio sp.
TACGTCTTGAATTCTGTTTTATTCAAAACTACAGTAGCTCAATTCTAGAGTTACTGCTAGATTACCAAATTTCTTTTTTTTATAGTAGCGGAGAGGATTTTAGGCTACGGCTATTTTCTGGAGTTTTGCTTACTGGACGTAAGCGGCTTAGATTCATACGGCTGTGGATGAAAAATGGTCGTTCAAGCCGTAAGCCATGATTAAGATAATTCCTTTCATCAGCGGGGGCTTACTATATTTTTGCTTATTTTAGCAATTGAGCAGTAGTCATTTTTTTGCCATACTGCCAGAAAACATAAAACGAAGATACAGACGTAAAAATATACTTAATACCAGAAAGGAAATATCATTTTAATGACAAGTATTAATAACCACTTAAAGGCCAGGCTTAATGAGACAGAAGGCCTTCTTCAGATAGCCGATAAAAGGCTTAAAAGCTATAAAAACATTGAAGAAGGGACTCTTCGAGTTACGGAAAGTCATGGCTGCCCACAGTACCACTTTCGCAAGGAAGGTAGTGATAAAGATCAATACATTCCAGCATATGAGAAGGAAAAAATAGTTTTGCTGGCGCAAAGGGACTATGACGAGAAAGCTTATAAACTGCTGAAGGATCAGCAAAAGCGACTTGATAAGTTTATCAGAGGATTTGATGATGATGCTATTGAGCATGTTTATGAAAGAATGTGCTTTGGCAGGAAGAAATTAGTTAATCCGATAATGCCTACAAATGAAATGTTTATTGAGAAATGGATGGAAAAGTATAAAGGAGGAAATAATACCTTTGGCGAAGCTACTGAATTCAAAACGCTTCGAGGGGAATATGTTCGATCGAAGTCTGAGAAAATTCTTGCTGATTACTTTTATTCTAATCATATACCATATCAATACGAGCCTCGGTTTGAATTTGATGATTTTAGAAATAAATACCCGGATTTTGTTCTCCTGAACGTACGCAAAAGGAAGACAATATATTGGGAACATTTGGGACGAGTTGGAGAATTGGATTATGCCACTAAGAATTTCGGAAAGCTCATGGATTATGAAAAAAATGGGCTTATTCTTGGAGATAATCTAATCATAACGTTGGAAACACGGGAACGGCCACTAGATATTAGAAATATCGAAGAGAAAGTCAGATTATTTCTTGAATAATATACGATCGCCAGAATAATTTGATTGAAATTTGAGAACCTGGGCGTTTGTTGGTTGGCGCCCGGGTTTCTTTTTGAATATAATAGGAATCACGGAGTAATCTTTTGGGAGAGGGGATACTTAGGATATGAGCAGAGTTTTACGACCGCATCACGGAATGTGTTTTCAATTTTATGAAGGTAAGGGCTACAGCCGGGATTTCACGGACCACATGGGCCGGATCATCAAGGAGATGGAGACCGATCCCTCCCAGCTTGTGCGGCTCATGGTAACCACCGACATGGTCTGCGCCAACTGCCCTAATAAAGAGGACAAAAGTTGCGCTACTCTGGACAAGGTGTTGGCGTACGACGAAGCGAACTCATACGAGGGCGCAGATCTCGGCGTAGGATCGACTACTGCGAACCACGGAGCAGGAGCAGGCGCGGCGAGCGCGGAACTGGAGGCGGATGTGCGAAGGTTTGCGGAGTATTACGACGGGCCGGATTGGAAGGCGGACTTTGCTCTGGATGAGGCGGGGCTTCTGCCAGGGGACCTGAAGAGGGGCGTTCTTTCCGAGGATGGAATTTACGACGCTCTGAAAAAATATAAAGAAATTTTCTAAAAGGTGCATCATTTTGGACGCGCCAGCTGTATTCATAGTGTAGGACAAAATAATTCGTGGCGAAGCGGCGCCGGATGACGGGGCTGCGCCGGACAAAAAAAGGGAGAATACATTATGAAGAGGACATTTGGAAAAGTAGCGACTTGTTTGATGATGGCAGGAGCGATGCTCACAGGATGCGGAGCCGAGGCCGCGGGCAATATAAGCGCGGCGGCAGAACCAAAGGTGACAGCGGAGGAGCCGGTGGAATCTGGAAAGGACGCAGCAGAAATGGAATACAAAGGTGATTTTGATAAGACACTCATAGATTTTGTGGAGGCGCAGGGTTACGCCGACAAGAATTACATGGTTTCACCCACATCCTTCAGGGCAGCACTGGCGCTGGCTGTGGCAGGAGCAGACACGGAGACAAAGCAGCAGCTTCTCACCGCCATTGGCTTTGAAAACGTGGATGAGTTGAATGACTGGTACGCGCAGGTTACAGAGATCATCGACGAGTTTGATAAGGAAATAGAGATGGATAAGAAGGAGTTTGAGCGCGAGAGGGAGTACTTCTCTGATGATGCGAAGGCTCCGGACGGCAAGCTCACGATGCTGAATTCTGTGTGGAACAACACGGATCTCAACGGCAAGTTCAGCAAGGACTATATCAAATACGTGGAAAAGCATTACTCCGCCGAGGCAAGCAACGTAAATTGCAACAACATCACTGATAAGGTCAACAAATGGGTGAACGATGGCACCAACGGCCTGATCCCAAGCATATCCAATGATATGTCCAAGGTCAACGCGGCTTTGGTGAATACCCTGTACCTCAAGAGCGCATGGGTAAACAGTTTTGAGGAGTATGCCACAAAAAAAGATACATTCACAACTGCAAAAGGTGATAAAATACAAAAGGACTTCATGAATCAGCAGGATGATTTCAGATTCTATGAAGACGACAAGGGAAAATTGGTGATTCTTCCGCTGAAGGGAGGCATTGATGCCATATTCGTTTTAGGCGAGATTGACGATATTCAGGAAGCGGTAAAAAAGGCTTCTAAAGAAGATACTATTGTTAAACTCCCTAAATTCGAAGTCGAGAGCTCTTTTACCGATAATGAATTTATCGATTATCTCGTGGGAAGAGGCGCGGTGCTTCCATTCACACCGGAGGCCGATTTCTCAGTAATGTGCAAGGATAAAGACTGGATGATCACAGACATCATTCAGAAGACCAAGATCAAGGTGGACGAGGATGGCCTTGAGGCGGCAGCAGCTACGGCTATCATGATGACCGAGGGTATTTGGATCAAGGAACCACAAGAGCCTAAGGAATTCATTGCCGACGAGCCGTTCAAATTCTACATCTGTGGCGGACAGTATGACAGCGAGATGCTTTTCTGCGGACAGGTTGCAGAGTGACGAAGGTCATAGCCCGGGAATGAGGAAGTGATCAATTCCATATTCAGACAGATCTACGTTCCGTTCTTTACACTATATGCAATGCTTGTTATAATCCCTTCAATAGCAGTTATGACATTCATCATAAAGGGAGTTTTGCCACTTCCGCTCTGGTGTGTGCTGCTGAACCCGGTAGTGTTCCAGCTCATCGGATTCGGCTTTAGAGCCACCAAATTAAAAATATTTATCGACGCGCCAAGCTGCTGCGCCGCAAGTTTAGGCCTGGCAGCCTACGGAATCCTGGCACTGATGGTACTTTGATAGACAACGCCGAATTTCAAGCGCGAAACATCGATGATCAGATAATAAGGAGAAACAATATGACAGAAACGATCACTTTAACAATTGGAAGACAGAAGAATATCGCTCTGATTGCTCACGACGGCAAGAAGGCTGAGCTTATTCAGTGGTGCAAGGACAACGCCGAGACCCTCAAGAATCATTTCCTGTGCGGAACAGGCACAACAGCAAGGATGATCACCGACGCCACAAATCTTCCTGTAAGAGGCTACAATTCAGGCCCTCTTGGAGGAGATCAGCAGATCGGCGCCAAGATTGTTGAAGGAAAGATCGACTTCGTTATTTTCTTCTCCGATCCTCTCACAGCAGCGCCTCACGACCCTGACGTTAAGGCTCTTATGAGAATCGCTCAGGTTTACGACATTCCGTTTGCCAACAACAAGGCCACAGCGGACTTCCTGATCCACTCCACATACATGGATGAGGAGTACAACCACGACATCATCAACTTCCAGCAGAACATCGCCAACAGAGCGCAGACCCTGCCAAACAAGATGTGATATTCATAACAGTGTAAAGCAGACCTTTTTCAGTGCAAGAAAGAGGCCTGCTTTTTTATTGTGCTAATTTTGAAACTGTAAAAAGAAAATGAGCAAAACCCGCAGGGTATGCATTTCCAACACACAGAAAGGGGAAACAAATGAAGTACTATCTGGAAACGAAACAACTGACCAAGAAATACGGTTCCTTTGAGGCAGTTAAAGATATGAGCATTCACATCAAAAAAGGCGACATCTACGGACTCATCGGACCCAACGGTGCAGGAAAAACAACGCTGATGAAAATGCTGGTTGGCTTCGCGGAGCCCACAAGCGGTCTGATCCTGACAGAGGACAACAACAATTTCATCAACAAGGTGGGATGCCTCATCGAGAGCCCGGGCATCTACGACAATCTGAATGCATTTGACAACATGAAGCTAAAGGCGCTGGCCAAGGGCCCATTTGATAGAAAAGAGATTGAGGAGATCCTGGAATTCGTTGGCCTCTCTGATGTTCCCAAGAAGAAGGCAGGAAAGTTTTCCCTTGGAATGAAGCAGAGACTTGGAATTGCCATGGCACTTATCGGAGACCCTGAGCTTCTTATCCTGGACGAGCCCATCAACGGCCTGGATCCCCAGGGAATCATCGAGATCAGAGAGCTTATCAAAAAGCTGAATACGGAAAAGAACATGACCATCATGATCTCAAGCCACATCCTCAGCGAGCTTCAGAAGGTAGCAGGAGTATTCGGCATCATCTCAAAGGGACAGCTTGTGATGGAGGTTTCAGCGGACGAGCTTAAGAACAAATACGCAGGAGATCCTGATTCTCTCGAAGAATTCTATTTGGATGTAATCCGGAAAGGACAGAAGGCATGCTGACAAATTTGATTAAAATGAATCTGAACAGATTCCTAAAAACAAAGGTTTTTTATATTACAGCACTGATCACAGTGATCTGTTTTTTTGTTTTGTCAGCAGTGGACAGAGATTTGACAGGCAGCTTTGATCAGATCTACGCTGATTTTGGAGGAGGAGGGTATCTGCTTATCATGGTGGGAATTTTCTCCATCGTTTATTCAGAAGAAGAGAGAAAAAGCGGCTTTTTAAAAAATCTTCTGACAACCCGCAGCGGCAAGAAGAACATTTTTTTAGCAAAGATCCCGGTAGTCTTCCTATACACAGTCATCATGTTTTTGGCATCAATGCTTGCAATAAAGCTGGGGCTTCTCACAAAGGGCCTTGGCTACTTCAGACTTCGCAGCGCAGCGACGCTTATCATATTTACAGCTTTTGAAATACTGCTTCACACCATATATGGAATCGCAATGATGGCTCTCTACGAGATCTCACGAAACACCATTGTTCCTACAGTTATCTGCATCTTCACCGCAGGCAACTTTCATGGAATGATCCTTAACGCGCTGGAGGAAACAACGATAAAAAAGTTTCCGTTTCTGGCAAGGTTCCAGGATACCTATGCACTTTCAAGAAACCTCATCGTTACATTGACCGAAACTATCCAAGAACTGCAGAAGGCTTTTCCTTTAGCAAATGTTCTTATAGTTTCCGCTCTGGGACTGGTTTTTTATACTGTCCTTGGAATGTTGGTCTTCACAAAGCGTGATACAATCTGACTTTTTTGAATATAAAATTGTGATACTTCCGTGTCTTTTGTGGCGCGGGAGTATTTTTTTGCATATAATATATGGATAATGGAGGACAGAAATATGGAAACTTGGTTCTATGTAGTTGAGAGTATAGACGGCGATTACGCCAATTTGAAGAGAACTGATATCGAGTCTGGCGATCTTAAGCTGGTGGCGAGAGCTCTTTTGCCCGATGGAATCGCAGAGGGCACACAGCTGAAGTACGAGCTCATGCAGTACACCATAGTATAAAGGACGGGAAGTTTAAATGGCTGGACAGATGATACATATGGAAGTGGCCTACAACCTTATGGAGCCCCTGGGGGTGAGAGCCTCCAAGGAAGAGTTTATCCTTGGCTCCGTGGCGCCGGACTCAGTGCACTTTTCTGAGGACTACCTGCCCAAGAAGGTTCATTCACACATTTTCGAGAACTGCGGTCCCTGGGGCGATACCCAGGACTATGACCAGTGGATCGAGAATATCAGGGCCTTTTGGAAAAAATACGTTTTACCGGAAAAAGAAATTGCGAAGAAAGCGTTATATCTTGGCATAACCGTCCACTGCCTGACGGATTACTGGAACGATCTGCTGATCTGGCGCGCTTTGCAAAAGAAGATGATTCCGCCTATGACCTATGACGGCTTTAAGGAGGAGTATTATCCGGAATCCACCAGGGTTGACAGATATCTTTTTCAGCAATGCGGACATGGAAAAGAAATACTGGAGCTTCTGATAAATTCAAAAGAGGCGGATTTTGAGGACTATCTGAGGGCAAAAGAAATTTCGAAAATGAAGGATCATCTCATAAATGAGCAGTACAACCTGCCTGACCCGATCGACGTTTCAGGGCACAAGTACTACTCCCGGAAGATGCTGTTTGAGTTCCTGAAAGACGCTGCAAACAGGATCCTGGAGCAGATAAAAGAGTTTGGTGGACTATCAGATGAAGAAGTTTAAGTTAAAAGAAATGAAGCTTTCCCCGGTGCAGATTATTCCGGCCAGCTTCTTTTTTGCCATAATGGTGGGGACGATTTTCCTGATGCTTCCCATTTCGGCAGCCAGTGGAAGGGCTACAGATTTTTTGACGGCGCTGTTTACAGCAACCACGAGCATTTGCGTAACGGGTCTTGTGGTGGTTGATACCTACGCCCATTGGAGCCTCTTTGGACAGATCGTGATCCTGATACTGATCCAGATCGGAGGCCTTGGAATGATCGCTGTGGCGTCAATGATCATGCTACTTACGCGAAGGAAATTCTCCTTGACGGACAGGATCCTTCTAAGGGACGCCTTTAACCTGAACAGCAGCAACAGGCTGCTTTCGTTTCTTGTTAATGTCTTGAAGGGCACCTTTATTGTGGAGCTTGTGGGAGCAGTTCTTTATTCTTTTGTTTTTATTCCTCAGTTTGGCCCGGCAAAGGGCATCTGGACTTCGGTGTTTAACTCGGTTTCCGCTTTTTGTAACGCGGGAATGGATATCATCGGTCCTAACAGTTTGGGGGATTACAGGGACAATCCTCTGGTGATGACAGTTACAATCCTTTTGATCGTCTTTGGCGGTCTTGGATTCGTGGTTTGGTTCGATGTTTTGGAGCGGTCAAAAGAGGGAGCAAAGAGGCGTTTTAATCCTGTAACGGTGGTAAAGAGATTCTCCGAGCACACCAAGCTGGTGCTGAGTTTCACCCTGTTTTTACTGATAAGCGGAACTTTGGCGTTTATGGTACTGGAATTTAATAATCCGGGAACCATAGGCAGCATGAACTTTGGCGGCAAGCTTGCCAACAGCTTTTTTGAATCAGTGACATTGAGGACCGCGGGATTTACCACATTTCCGCAGGAAAACCTGAGACTTGAATCCTGCATCGTGGCGTATCTGTTCATGTTTATCGGAGGTTCCCCCATCGGTACAGCCGGTGGTATCAAGACCACAACATTTTTCCTGCTGATAATGAATGTTAGATCCTATCTCAGGAATCAGGACGACAAGGTGATTTTCAACCACAGGGTTTCAGAGGATTCCATGAGAAAAGCTTCGGCGGTGGTTTTTGTGAGCGCCACAGCGGTGATGATTTTGACAATTCTTTTGCTGGTGGTGAACCCGGTGTCCATGGAGGATGCATTCTATGAGGTGGTCAGCGCCTGCGGAACCGTGGGACTTTCAAGGGGACTGACTTCCAGCCTTGGATCTCTGGGCAGAATTACCATCATCATAGCCATGTATCTTGGAAGAATCGGTCCTATCTCGTTGGTAGCTCTTTTCTCAGGAAACAGCGGTGATTTCAACAAGATTAAATTTGCGGAAGGCACATTTTATGTGGGTTAAGACCGCGACTAGTGCGTGGAATATATTTGTGGTTTAAAGAGGTGACGGAAATATGAAAAATGTGAAGAAATCAGTGGCCGTTCTGGGCCTTGGAAAATATGGATGCAGCCTTGCAGAGACTCTGTACAATCTCGGTGAGGACGTGATGGTGGCGGACATGGATGAGAGGGCCATCAGAGAGATGGCACCCAAGGTAACCTCCGCTGTCTGCGCGGATCTTAGCAACGAGGATGAGGTGGATGCTCTTGGACTTCAGAACATGGACATCGTCATCATCAGTATGGGCGGAAACATTGCAGCCAGCGTGTTGACCGTATCCATGGCTAAAGAAAAGGGTGTTCCGGTGGTTGTGGCAAAGGCCTCATCCCCCAGAATGAAGGCGCTGCTAAAGCGCGTCGGAGCTGACAAGGTTATCGATCCCGAGCGCGAGGGCGGTGTACGTTCTGCCAGGATTCTTGCATCACAGCACATCCACGACTATTTTGAAATCGATAAGAACCTGTGCATGATCGAGCTGGCACCCAAGGAGTCCTGGGTTGGCAAGGACCTGGTGGAGCTTAATCTCAGAAAAAAATTCAACATGAACGTTGCTGCAATAAAGAAGCAGGATGGAAACTGGGGCTACGTGGATCCGGCGCACAAGCTTAAGAAAGAGGACCTTCTCATGATCATTATAGAGAAGGATGACATAAATAAATGGCGCTAAGGCACAAAAAGGAGGAGCAACACAATGAAAGACACAATCAGAAAAAGATGCGATTTACTGACAGAGAATTGGGGACTGGTTCACAAGGCTTTTTCTTTGGAGAACAATCTTATGACAATAGTTGCAGCTGCTTCCTATGTGGAGTTGGGGAAGACAGTTGATGTCGAGACACTCAAGGAAAGCCACAGGATACTGAAGCAGAAGCAGAGCATTTTCTCAGAGTTTCGAGGCAGCAAGGAAGTTATGGTTGCTGCAAAGATGGCTCTCAGTGGAAATCCCGAGGGCTACATCGATGATGTTGTTGCTGTTTACAAAAAGCTCCAGAACGGCAAGTTCTGGGAGTCACCTTACAAGGCATTTGCAGCAATGATCATCGTTGATGCCGGCAAGACCAACGAGGCTGACGCTGTCATCGAGAAGACAAAAAAGATCATGGACGGTATGACGAAGGATCATCCTTTCCTTACATCAGATGAGGATACCAGTTTTGCAGTTCTTCTGGCTATGACAGATAAGAGCGTAGAGGCTATTCTTACAGAGCTGGAGGAGTCTTTCCAGTATATAAAAAAGGATTTCTCATTCCACCAGAATGCGGCATATTCCCTTAGCCAGGTTCTGACCACTTATCCGGGTGATGCAGCGTCCAAGAAGGATAAGGCTCTTGAACTCTTGAAGGCTTTTGAGGCAGCAGGCACCAAGTACGGCAAGGACTACGAGCTTGCTTCAATCGGAAGTCTTATAGACATAAAGCTTAACACCAACGAGCTGGTTGATGAGATCATAGAGGTTGCAGATTATCTCAAGGAGAACAAGGGATTTGGATCCTGGAGCATAAGCAGCGCTTCAAGACTCATGTTCGGAAATCTGATCGTTTCTCAGTTTTATGCAGCAGGTGAGAACAAGGCTGAAGCTTCTGTGACTGCCGGAACCATAGCAAAGGTTGTGGCAGAGGAGGCAGCAATGCTTGTTGCGATCATTGCAGCAACATCTGCAAGCGCTTTTAGTTCATCTGCATCGCACTAAAACCCGGAATTACGAGGTAAAGAAGTAAAACAGGTTGTTCCCTAAGGGAGCAACCTGTTTTTTGGGAGAGTACGCTTTTTGCGTACCTGTATAAGAGGAAAAGGGTCAACAAGCTCCGCCAATGATCATTGAAATAGCCACAGCTCCAAAGAATACTTTACACATGTTGGTGATTGTCATAATACTTACCCTCTGTAAATTTTTTTATTTTCTAAACTTTATCTGTGTTGTTTATCAATGTAAGTACATGATAGCAATACCTTTATCACAGAACTGTCACACAACTGTGCTATAATTAGATCTGTTATTTTTTACGAGGAGATGATTTTATGAAAAGAAAGTATTTAGTAGCAGCATGCGTCGCAGCAATGATCCTTAGCGGATGCGGAAACACAGAGACATCAGACGATTCTGTTTTGGAGAAAGAACCTGTCACAACCCAAATCCAGTCAGAGGTTGCGGGTATCGCCGCAGCAGGCAATCTTTCCGATGAGCTTGAAATGGTCACAGAGCTTTATGACCAATATGATGATATGAGAATGAGTGCAGAGACTCAGACAGAGATGAATGAGAAGGCACAGTGGGGCACCATGGTTTGGGTAACTGAAGTTGAGAGCCTTATGGAGCGTATTGAGAACTGCGGCAACAGCAGTGCTATCGAGCAGATTAGGCCTGCATTTGAGGAATGGAGCGCAAATGTAGATGCCATGGCTGAGAAGATGAGCTACAGCTACGAGGGTGGCTCAATCCAGGGCATGATCATTCTTCAGAACAAGGGTATTCTTTACAGAAATGAGGCCTTTGCACTTGCTTCCACTCTTGCGGACCTCAACGGGGATGTAACTTTTTCTTTTCCCACAAGAGATCCTTACGGATACTACGGTGACTTCGTAGGGGGAGATTACCTGATCCTCACAGAGGGTATGGAGAGCGGCAGCTACACAGTCCTCATCAGCAAAAAAGATGCAGGCGAGATTACAGGCTACGGTTTCCAGGCAGACGGCGAAGCTTTCGGATCTTCTGATGGCGAGCTCACCTTTGCCAGCGATGACGACAGTGTCAGTGGAGCACTTTCATACTCTGCAATGGGCGCAAACTTTAGCGTAACAGAGTCAACAAATGACGCTTTCCCTGCAGGCTCCAGCTACGAATTCTCATTCCACAACTAAATATGACCAATATGATTTCAAAAAAATCAAGTATTTTTTTGAAATTTCGTAAATTGTTGTTGAAGTCTGGCCTCCCGTGGTCTACAATAAGTATTGCTGTAGGTCATGGGGGCTTTTCAGCATCTTTAGAACATTTAGTTACTGTCGTCTGATGGGGGAATTCTTTCGAAGGAGAGTGTGTATGATTGTGTTACCTTTTATTCTTAACTTAATTATTCCTTTTGTAATGCTCATCGTTGGGTACCAGATCAAGAAAAAGCCTAACTATGACATGAAGTCTCAAAACGGCTATTGCACACCCGTTGCCAAAAGATCTCAGGAGAGCTGGGACTTTGGTCAGAAGATTGCACCGATTATTTTTATTTCCAACGGACAAACCCTTGTTTTGATCGAGCTGTTTCTCACTTATGCCATGACAATGATGAAGCTGGATCCGGAGAAATGTGTGATTATCGGCAATGCAGTTGGAGTATTATTCCTGTTCCTGGCATTTCATATGACAGATTCAGAAATCGAGAATAACATTCAGATGTAAGTTGAAGATAAAATAAAGCAGCGCTGCCTTCTAATCAGAATATAGGCAGCGCTGTATTTTTTTATTATGACAGCTTTGCAAAATGCGGAGTTGTGGTCAGGTGTTGTGTTTCTTCGTTCAGCATTCTGAACTGTGATGGCGGATAGCCGGTATTTTTTTTGAATGCTCTGGTAAATGCTGTGCAGCTTGCAAAGCCTGCCTGGTCCGAGATATCCGTGATGGTAAGTTCTGGATTTGAAAGCAGAGTCTGGGCGTAATTTATCCTGGTCTGCTGCAGATACTGATAAAATGTGACTCCGGTATATTCTCTGAATATCCTCTCAAAATGGAACTTGCTGAAGCCTGCGTAAGCGGAAACACTATCAAGAGTGAT